>NZ_CP126145.1:2582777-2905000 GCF_030126985.1 Sagittula sp. MA-2
GCTGCCGGAGAAGGACGCCGACGAAAAGGCGAAGACCCGGAAGTTCACCGAACACGAAGATGTGGGCCGGGAAAAGCACGCCGAGACCTCTGACGACATCTCCGAAGGGATGCCCGAAAAGGATCGCGAGACGTTCAAGGACGAAACCGGGACCAAGTGAGCCCGGCCTCACCCGGAAACGCAAAAGGGCGCCACGCGGCGCCCTTTTCCTATTCCATCGCTGCACCGGCTTATTCAGCGGCGACAGCGCTCACCCGGCCGGATTTCTGTGCCTTGATCCGATCCTCGATCTCGTCGCGGAAATTGCGGATCAGACCCTGGATCGGCCATGCGGCCGCGTCGCCGAGCGCGCAGATGGTGTGGCCCTCGACCTGCTTGGTCACGTCCCAGAGCATGTCGATCTCTTCCACCTCGGCCTCGCCGCGGACAAGCCGGTCCATGACGCGCATCATCCAGCCCGTGCCCTCGCGGCAGGGCGTGCACTGGCCGCAGGATTCGTGCTTGTAGAACTTCGCCAGCCGCCAGATCGCCTTGATGATGTCGGTGTCCTTGTCCATCACGATGACCGCCGCGGTGCCAAGGCCGGAGCCCAGCTCTCCCCGCAAGTAGTCGAAGTCCATGATGGCGTCCTTCATCTTCTCGCCGCGCACGCACGGAACCGAAGAGCCGCCGGGGATGACCGCCTTGAGGTTGTCCCAGCCGCCGCGGATGCCGCCGCAGTGCTTCTCGATCAGTTCCTCGAAGGAGATCGACATCGCCTCTTCGACGACGCAGGGTTTGTTGACATGGCCGGAGACGGCGAACAGCTTCGTGCCCGCGTTGTTCTCCCGCCCGAAGGAAGAGAACCACGATGCGCCGCGGCGCAGGATGGTCGGCACGACGGCGATGGATTCGACGTTGTTCACGGTGGTCGGGCAGCCGTACAGACCCGCGCCCGCCGGGAACGGCGGCTTCATGCGGGGCATGCCCTTCTTGCCTTCGAGGCTTTCCAGCAGGGCGGTTTCCTCGCCGCAGATGTAGGCGCCGGCGCCGTGGTGCAGGAAGATCTCGAAATCCCAGCCCGAGCCCGCGGCGTTCGGACCGACCAGACCGGCATCGTAAGCCTCGTCGATGGCGCGCTGCAGCGCCTCGCGCTCGCGGATGTATTCGCCGCGGATATAGATGTAGCAGGCATGCGCCTGCATCGCGAAGGAGGCGATCAGGCAGCCCTCGATCAGCGTGTGCGGATCGTGGCGCATGATCTCGCGGTCCTTGCAGGTCCCCGGCTCCGATTCGTCGGCGTTCACAACGAGATAGGCCGGACGACCGTCGCTTTCCTTCGGCATGAAGGACCACTTCAGCCCGGTCGGAAAGCCCGCGCCGCCGCGTCCCCGCAGCCCGCTGTCCTTCATTTCCTGGATGATCCAGTCGCGCCCCTTCTCGATCAGGCCAGCCGTGCCGTCCCAGTGACCGCGCTTCTTCGCGCCGTCCAGCGTCCGGTCGTGCATGCCGTAGAGATTGGTAAAGATCCGGTCCTGATCCTGAAGCATCGCTTATCCTTCGTGTTCCTGGCGCGCCCGCCAGAGCCCGTATATCATCCAGAACGCCCAGATAAACCCGGCAAGTGCCACAAGGTCGAACAGGGCACGAAGGCGCTGGCTCCAGTCCAGCGCCCCGCCAATGGCGGTGATGGCGATCCAGAACACACCGGTCCCGGCAATCACGAGCGCAATCCTGCGCCCCCGCCGGTTAAGGTCGTCCTTCTTCGCCATCGCCCGCCGTCAGATCACTTTTTCAGGTCGGCGGCCTGCGCCACCCAGCCGTTCTTCGCGGCGCGGCCACGCACGCCTGCGATGTTCGCATCGACCCACGCGACGTTGTCCTCGGTCCATTCCGCGATCTGGCTGAAATGGTAGATGCCCGCCTCGTTCAGGGTCGCCGCCAGCTTCGGACCGACGCCCATCAGGGTGGTCAGGTCGTCCGCCTCGCCTTCGGGCGCCGACAGGAAGGCCGGGGCCACGCCGACGATTTCCTCGGCCATGTCACCGGCTGCTTCGGCAGTTTCCGCGGTGGTTTCCGCCGCGTCTGCGGCCACGTCCTCGACGCTCTCGGTCGTCGCGTCGACGGTCGCCTCGACGGTTTCCGTGGTGGTCTCTGCGACCTCCTCGGCGGCCTTGGCGGTGGTCTCGACGACCTCCTGGGTCACTTCCGCGGCCTCTTCGACGGCCTGCGCCGCTGCCTTGGCCGAGGGGGCCTTCCTGGCCACGCCGCCCGGTGCGCAGATGCTGCCGAAACCGGCCTTCATCGACGGCATGGGCATGCCCTGCCAGGGCAGCATCGCCAGCTTCATCATGTTTTGGCTGGTCTCAACCATCAACCGGGTCTGCATCGCCATCATCTTGACGACGGGAGAATAGTCCGGGGTGAAAGCTTTCATGGGAGTCATTTTCATGGTCACGTCCTCGCTCGAGTTCGCGGGGCGCAGGTCTTTCCGCGCCACCAGTCAAAGCGCCGTTCCTCCCCAACAGTGCCGGGTTCACGCCTGACACATCATCGGTCCATGTGCAAGCCGCCCCTGCGTCGCAGGGCGCGTATCCGCGCCCTGCCCCGTTCACATCAATCGTAGACGCCGCCCTTTTCGACACGGGTGGAGAACTCTGTCTCGCCGCCGTCCGCCAGCACCTTCGCCTGCGACACCCAGTTGTCGCGGCTCACGCGGCCGCGGAACCCGACGAGGTTGGCATCCGCCCAGGCGACCTCTTCGTCGGTCCAGGACGCGATCTGGTGGAAATGGTAGACACCGATCGAATGGCAGACCTTCTCCAGTTTGGGACCGATGCCCTTGATCTGCTTCAGATCGTCCGGCTTGCCGCCCTCGGGCGCGTCCAGCAGCGCCGGCTTGGAGCCTTCGCCGCTGTCGCCGCCCTTGCCGTCGGTGTCGGAGGCGCCAGCCTCTGCCCCGTCCGGGGCGGTCATGACCTCGGCGCCGTCACCGCCAGAACCCGCGCTGTCGACGCTGCCCGCCGCCCCGTCCGTGCTTCCGGCCAGCGTGGTGTCGTCGGCGTCCGCGGATTTCTTGTACGTCCAGGAACCCTTGCGACCGGCAAGATCGGCCTCCCCCGACAGTTGCGCGCTCGGCTTCACACGGGAACCACCCTCGTCCCCGGAGGCCTCTTTGCCTTTGTCCTTGGGGGCAGATTTCGGCGCGGGCTCGGCACTGGCCGTCGTGGCAGGCGCGGCGCTTTCGGCGGCGGGTGCATCCGTGGTGGATGTCTTCTCCGGCGCCTCCTCCGCTGCCGGTCCGGCGCTTGCGGACGATGCGGTTTCGGTCGAGGGTTCAGGCTGGGCCTTCGGCTCAGGCGCGGACTCCGCCGCAGGCGCGCTCTTGGCGGATGCCGAGGCGGAACTGGCCGCCGCCACCCCGGCAGAGGCCGCCGCGGCGCCCGGCGACGTCGCGGACGTGCCGTTGCCTCCGGCCTGGCCTGCCGTCACGCCGGTCTCCCCCTTCTCGGGCAGAGGCGCGCAGAACAGCCACTGGAACAGCAATCCCAGCAACACGAGCGTCACGATCCCGAGGAACAGGGCCGTACCGAACCCGTAGCTTCCGACGAGCAGCAGGAAGGCGAAAACCCCGAGCGCCGCCGCTATTCCCCAGCTCATCATGGTGCAGTTGCCATTCGTTCTCATTCGGCCGTTCTCCCGTCTACGTTTTCACCACCACGGTGTTTACCAATTGTTTTAAACACTTTTGCCCCCTTCGTCAGCGGAGACAATCTCAGATGCACCGCATGGGACAAAAGAATGACCCCCGCGCCGGGGTTTCCAAGGGCACGGGCCGGAGAATCACCAAGGCCGGAAAGAAAAACGGCGGCCCCGTCTCCGGAACCGCCGTTCTGATGCCTTGCTGCGGGCGCGCTCAGGCGCCGCGGGTGCCCGCCTGATCGGTCCAGGGGGCCACAAGCGGCACCTCCGTCCCGTCGATGCGCTTCACCGTGTCGCCGATGTCATGCGCCAGTTGCGCGCTGGCATTCATCTTGATCGAGGCGTTGGTGTATTCGGTCAGCGTGGTCGCGCCGCCCAGCGGTTCAGAGGCGAACCGGCCGTTCTGCGGCCCGACCTGCGGCACCTCTCCCTTCGCCAGGGCGTCGATCAGGTCGCCCAGCTTCTCGGCGGTGAGGTCCTCGTAGTAGTCCTTGCCGATCTGCGCCATGGGCGCGTTGGTGCAGGCGCCGAGGCACTCCACCTCTTCCCACGAGAACTTGCCGTCCTCCGACAGCGCGTGCGGCTTCGAGGAGATCTTGTCCCGGCAGACGGCAATCAGGTCTTCGGCGCCGCAGATCATGCAGGACGTGGTGCCGCAGATCTGGACATGCGCGACCGAGCCGGTCGGCTGAAGCTGGAACATGAAGTAGAAGGTCGCCACCTCGAGCGCGCGGATGTAGGCCATGCCCAGCATCTCGGCCACGTACTCGATGGCGGGACGGCTGAGCCAGCCCTCCTGCTCCTGCGCGCGCCACAGCAGCGGGATGATCGCCGAGGCCTGGCGCCCGGCGGGATACTTCGTGATCTGCTCTTTCGCCCAAGCGAGGTTGGCTTCGGAGAACTCGAAGCTGTCGGGTTGTTCGGGATGCAGCCGTCGCAGCATGTCTCAACTCCTTCTGGCGCGCCTGCGCCGTATCACGTTCCTGCCGGCTCCGCTCAGCCCGCCTGCGCCACCTGCGCTTCGGGCTGCGGCGCACAGGCGCCCACGACAGACCGCACACCGCCGCCTTCGAGCGACACGGCCTGCTTCTTCTGGATCTTGTACTGCGCGATCTCGATCAGCTTCTGACGCGGGATGCCGGTCTGCAGTTCCACCGGCAGGTAATCGCTTTCGGCCACGAGGTCGCAGCCGATGGAGGCCACCGCCGCGTCCCACTGTGCCAGCATCTCCGGCGTGGTGTCCTGCGGCGCCATGCCCAGTTCCACGCAGCCGGCGAGTGCCAGCGCCGGGACACACAGAAACAGTTTCTTCATATTCACTTCCCTCGTCCGGCCTTCCCGCGGCCCTTCTTCCTTGCCCGTGACCTGCCGTCACGCATGGCCGCGCCCCGCCACTGTGGCGGCGGCCCGGCCCCCTGCCCTCAGCGGTCGACCTCGCCGAACACGATGTCCATCGTGCCGATGATCGCCGCCACGTCGGCCAACTGGTGGCCGCTTGCCACGTGGTCCATGGCCTGCAGGTGCAGGTAGCCCGGCGCGCGCAGCTTGGCCCGGTACGGCTTGTTGGTGCCGTCCGCCACGAGGTACACGCCGAATTCGCCCTTCGGCGCCTCGACCGCGGCATAGACTTCGCCCGCCGGCACGTGGAACCCTTCGGTGTAAAGCTTGAAGTGGTGGATGAGCGCCTCCATCGAGGTCTTCATCTCGTTGCGCTTCGGCGGGGTGACCTTGCCGCGGGCCAGGATATCGCCCTGGCCGTCCGGCGCCCGCAGCTTGTCGATCGCCTGCAGGATGATCTTCGTCGATTCGCGCATTTCCGCCATCCGGCAGAGGTAGCGGTCGTAACAGTCGCCGTTCTTGCCCACCGGGATCTTGAAGTCGAATTCGTCGTAGCACTCGTAGGGCTGCGCACGGCGCAGGTCCCAGGCGAGGCCGGAGCCGCGCACCATCACGCCGGAGAAGCCCCAGTCGAGGATCTCCTGCTCCGTCACCACGCCGATGTCGGCGTTGCGCTGCTTGAAGATGCGGTTCTCGGTCAGGAGGCCGTCGATGTCGTCCAGCTTGGCCGGGAATTCCTTCGCCCACTGCTCGATGTCGTCGATCAGCTTCGGCGGCAGGTCCTGGTGCACCCCGCCCGGCCGGAAATAGGCCGAGTGCAGGCGCGCGCCACAGGCCCGCTCGTAGAAGATCATCAGCTTCTCGCGTTCCTCGAAGCCCCAGAGCGGCGGCGTCAGCGCGCCCACGTCCATGGCCTGCGTGGTCACGTTCAGCAGGTGGTTCAGCACCCGTCCGATCTCGGAGTAGAGCACCCGGATCAGCGAGGCACGGCGCGGCACCTCGACGCCGGTCAGCCGCTCGATCGCGAGGCACCAGGCGTGTTCCTGGTTCATCGGCGCCACGTAGTCGAGGCGGTCGAAATACGGCAGATTCTGGAGATAGGTCCGGCTCTCCATCAGCTTCTCGGTGCCGCGGTGCAACAGGCCGATGTGCGGATCGCAGCGTTCCACGATCTCGCCGTCCAGCTCCAGCACCAGGCGCAGCACGCCGTGGGCCGCCGGGTGCTGCGGACCGAAGTTGATGTTGAAGTTGCGGATCTTCTGTTCACCCGTCAGGGCGTCTTCGAAACCTTTGGAGCCGTCCATCATCGACCGTCCCTTTCCTCGGGGCTTGTGTCACGCACCCCGTCCAATGCCACCGCGCGCGGGGAACACTCTTCGGACGAAGAGTGTTCACGTCCAAGAGTTTTCGTCCGAAAACTCTTCCAGGTCCCGCGCCCGGTCATGTTCACGCCTTGCCTTCGGTCTTCTCGTCGCCCGGAAGCACGTATTTCGCGCCTTCCCACGGGGACATGAAATCGAACTGGCGGTATTCCTGCACCAGCGTCACCGGCTCGTAGACCACGCGCTTGCGCTCTTCGTCGTAGCGCACTTCCGTGTACCCGGTCGTCGGGAAGTCCTTGCGCAGCGGATAGCCGCGGAACCCGTAGTCCGTCAGGATGCGGCGCAGGTCCGGGTGGCCCGAGAACAGGATGCCGTACATGTCGAAGGTCTCGCGCTCGAACCAGTTGGCGCTGGGATGCACCGGCACGATCGACGGCACCATCTCGTCCTCGCGGACCGAGACGCGCAGCCGGATGCGGTGGTTCTGGTACATCGACAGGAAGTGGTAGACCACGTCGAACCGCTTCGGCCGCTCCGGGTAGTCGACCCCGGTGATGTCCACCAGCGACGAGAACCGGCAGGTCGGATCGGTCTTCAGGAAGTCCACGAAGCCGCGGATGTTCGAGGGGGCCACGTCGACGTTCAGCTCGCCATGGGTCACGTCCCATGCGACCACGCAGTCGGGGCGCTTCGTCGCGATGTGTTCGCCCAGTTCCTTGAGTGCCTGCACCATTCGCTTACACCTTTTCCAGAGCGTCGACGGCGACCACCGCGCGGCGCACCTCGCCGAGGACATTGCCCTGCCCTGCTTCGTACCAGACGCATTGCGCCGCCGTGAGGGCGGCGTTCTGGTCGCTCTGCCCGACGGTTTCCACCGTCATCACGACGCTGCCCGAAATCAGCTGGACCTTGTCGCCCGGTTTCACGTCTGCCATCTCGTCTTCCCTTCTCGCCCCCGCGGCGGGTCCGCCCGGAAGCCCTGCATCTTGCCGGTTCCGGGGCGCGCCGGGGGCCATCTGCCCCGCCGGATCGCCCTCCGGGCCGTCTTCAGCGCACCAGCGTTCCGGTGCGGCGGATCTTCTTCTGCAGCGCCATGATGCCGTAGAGCAGCGCTTCCGCCGTCGGCGGGCACCCGGGCACGTAGACGTCCACAGGCACGACGCGGTCGCAGCCGCGCACCACCGAGTAGGAGTAGTGGTAGTAGCCGCCGCCGTTCGCGCAGGACCCCATCGAGATCACGTAGCGCGGTTCCGGCATCTGGTCGTAGACCTTGCGCAGCGCCGGCGCCATCTTGTTGGTCAGCGTGCCCGCGACGATCATCAGGTCCGACTGGCGCGGGCTGGCGCGTGGCGCCGTGCCGAACCGCTCCAGGTCGTAGCGCGGCATCGAGGTGTGCATCATCTCCACCGCGCAGCACGCGAGACCGAAGGTCATCCAGTGCAGCGAGCCGGTGCGCGCCCAGTTGATGATGTCCTCCGTCGAGGTCAGCAGGAAACCCTTGTCCTGCAGTTCGCGGTTCAGGTCCTGCGTGGCCACCTCACGGTCGACGCCCGCAGTGTTCGCTCCGGTCATCACTCCCATTCCAGGGCCCCTTTCTTCCATTCATAGGCAAAGCCCGCCGTCAGCACGCCGAGGAACACCATCATCGCCCAGAACGCCGTCATCGAGATGTGCTGGAAGGCCACGGCCCACGGGAACAGCATCGCGATCTCGAGGTCGAAGATGATGAACAGGATCGACACGAGATAGAAACGCACGTCGAACTTCATCCGCGCGTCATCGAAGGCGTTGAAGCCGCATTCATAGGCCGACACCTTCTCCGGATCCGGGTTCCGCACGGCGACGAGGATCGCGGCGAAGATGAACACGAGTCCGATGACGATGGCGATGGCCAGGAACACAAGGATGGGAAGATATTCCCGCAGCATCTCTTCCACGAGGCAGCTCCTCATAAACGGGGGGCGCGCCACGCGCGGGAGGCGCGCGCCGCGTGTCATGTCGTGACTTATCCGCACCGACCGGCAGGGTCAACAAGCCCGCGGCATATTCGGTAGAATGGAAACGAACCGGCACGCGCCCATTCTGGCGCAAATTCTGCTGCCTGCGCAATGGGGTAGCGTCCCGGCCCCGGCCGCATCGCCGCACCCCACCCTGCCCCGCGCGCATGGGTCGCGCCCAATACCGCGCCGGAACATGCGTCCGGTCACGGGCGTTGGTCCACCAGCAAACCGCAGACCGCCCATCCGCCCCGCTGACAGGAGGACCCCATCCATGCCCCTCGACTCCACGCCGAACCGCGCCCGCCTCTACCGCATGTCGACGCCGGATCACCTCTGTCCCTTCGGGCTGAAGACCAAGGCGCTCCTGGAACGGAAGGGCTATGAGGTCGAGGATCACCCGCTGACGACCCGCGAGGAAACCGACCGCTTCCAGGAATCGCACGACGTGGAGACGACGCCACAGGTCTACATCGGCGACCGGCGCATCGGCGGCTACGAGGACACGCAGCGCGAACTCGGCATTACCCCGGCCTCCGACATCGAGAAGAGCTATACGCCGGTCATCGCCGTCTTCGGCATGGCCGCGCTGATGGGCATTGCCATCGGCTGGACCGGCGGCCTCGGCTGGGCGGGCACCCTGCGCGCAATTCTGGCCACCGCCATGGCGCTCCTTGCCGTGCAGAAGTTGCGCGACATCGAGAGCTTCACCACGATGTTCCTGAACTACGACCTGCTCGCGCGGCGCAAGGTCGAATACGGCTACGTCTACCCCTACGCCGAGGCGCTGGCCGCGATCCTGATGCTCGCAGGTGTCCTGCCCTGGCTCTCCGGTCCCGTGGCCCTGATCATCGGCACCATCGGCGCGGTCTCCGTCTTCAAGGCGGTCTACATCGACAAGCGCGAACTCAAGTGCGCTTGCATGGGCGGATCGTCCAACGTGCCGCTCGGCTTCGTGTCGCTGACCGAGAACCTCGTGATGATCGGCATGGGTGTCTGGATGATCGCCACGCTGTTCTGAGGCGATCCCGGCTCAGCCGCCGGGCAAGCAGCGCATCATCAGCGCGGACACTTCGGCCCAGGCCCCGGCCGAATCGAAGCCGGGCTCCACCAGATCGGCGCCCGGCTCGCCCCGGCCTTTCATGTAGGCGACCGCGTGCTGCGGGGGGCCCTTGGCGTCGAACAGCTTGCAGATCTCGGCGCTGAAGGCAGCCTGGTTCATGGTCCGCAGGAAGCCGGACTGGGCACTCATCGCCGCTTCGCCCGCCTGATCGCCGAAGGCCTTCGCCACCTCCGCCTGGACGCCGCGGGCCGCCTGATCGCTCACCCGCATCGCGTCGAAGAACATCATCGCTGCGGCGACAGCGTGGAACCGGATCGCCCCGCCGTAATCTTCCTCGGCAAGGCAGCCAAGCGCGATGCCGAACTGTTCGGGCGGCGGCGCGGTCCAGTCGACCTGCGCAATCGGGCGGCAGGATCGGGCGGTCAGCTCGACCGCCGCCTGCGCCGTGACGGGCGCTGCGCCCAGAAACAGCAGCGCGGCTGCCAGACCGATGTTGCGCGCCATACCGTCGTTCTCCTTCTGCGCCTTGCCATCCACGCTGCGCCAGTAATGCCCCGGCGGATAAACGGCCCGTAGGCCCGCACACGCCTCAGCCGTCCCGCGGGACAGACCGCAATAGCAGGCTCCAGACCCTTCCCTTGCCGTTTTTCAGAGAAATATGTCCTGACCGTGGCGCACCGGGGGAGTTCTCGGGCAGATCGTGCCCTCAGACACTCTGCACGGCGCCCGCCGGCTGCCCCGTCAGCGTCATCAGCATGACGTAGCCGACCAGCGCCGCCTTGACCACGTTGACCGGCAACCAGACCGCGCGTTCCTCGCCCGACGGGCTGAAGCCGCTCAGGACGGCGACGATCACGCTTGTGCCGAAGGCCACCCACCCGGTCCAGAGCGGCCAGCCCATCCCGGGAAACCCCGCCGCGCTGACGATCGCCAGTCCCTGGAACAGGTGCACCGGAACCGCGACCGCCGCCACCAGCCGCCCCCGCAACGGCAGGGCGCCGCGATACCGCCCGCCCTGCGTCCATGCGCCAAGGGGCAGCCCGCCGATCAAGGCCACCTGGAAGAAGACGACCGCCAGACACCCCATCGCGTAGAACTGCGCCACCTGTACCGTCATCGTCCCGTCCATTCAGAGTGCCGCGCTGTCACGCGGGCAGCGGCCCCTTTCCCCTGTCGCGTCAGGCGCATGCCCGACAGGACCGAAACCCCGCCTACCCCTCCGCCCAGGGCGCGGGGCGCTTGTCGAAGAATGCCGCGATGCCGTCCTGCGCCTCCGCAGTTTCCCAGCGCGCGGCCAGCGCGTCGACCGCCATCTCCACATCGTCCTGACGCACACCGCCCGACAGCCGCCGCAACAGGCGCTTGGCGTCGCGCACCGCGCCCGGCGCGCAGGCGAGATAGGGCGCCACCTCCGCCTCGACGGCGGCGTCGAGGTCCTCCGCCGGGACAGCCCGCGACAGGAGCCCGAGCGTCACCGCCTCCGGCGCCCCGAAGACCCTGCCGTTCATGAAGATCCGCGCCGCGGCGCTCGCACCCATCCGGGCGACGACATAGGGCCCGATGTTGGCCGGGATCAGCCCCAGCTTCACCTCGGTCAGCGCCAGCTTCGCCGTCTCCACCCCGATGGCCACGTCACAGACAGAGATCAGGCCGATCCCGCCGCCGAAGGCATTGCCCTGCACCCGCCCGATCAGCGGCTGCGGCAGGTCGTGCAGCGCGCCGAGCGCCTCGGCGATCCGCGCGGATTCGCGGAGCCGCGCGTCCGGTGCCATGCCGAACTGTTCGCGCATCCACGCAAGGTCGCCCCCGGCGCAGAAGGTCGGCCCCTCCGCCTCCAGCACCACCACGCGCACGGCCTCGTCCTTGGCCAGTTCCTGCGCCGCGGCGACGATCTGCGCCATCATCTCCGCCGACATGGCGTTGTGCTTGGCCGCCCGCGCCAGGATCAGCCGCGCCACGCCGCGCATCTCGCGCACCACACGAACGTCTTCCATCATCCCTCCTCCTGCTCCGTCAGACATCCCGCCGCGTCACTGACGACAATCGCCAACCGCCGGACACGACGACGCCTCATTCCGCCCGCATCGCCCGCGCCATCCGGCCCGCCTCTGCGAGGATACCGGCGTCGAGCCCGGTCTCGAACCCCTGCGCCGTGACGTACGCATGCACCGCCTCTGTCGCCACGTTGCCCGCCGCCCCCGGCGCGTAGGGGCAGCCGCCCAGACCGCCCACCGCCGCGTCAAAGACCCGCAGACCGCGGTCCATCGCGGTGCGCACGTTCTCCAGCGCCCGGCCGCTCGTGTCGTGGAAATGGCCCGCAAGCCGGTCGGCGGACATCTCCTCCAGCACCGCGGTCAGCATGGCATCCACCGCCTCCGGCGTGCCGCGCCCGATGGTGTCGCCCAGCGAGACCTCGTAACAGCCCATGTCGCGCAGGGCCGCCACGACCCGCGCCACGTCCTCGGGCGGCACTGCCCCGTCGTAGGGACATTCCACCACGCACGACACATAGCCTCGGACCGGCACGCCCGCCTCCCGCGCCGCCTCGCAGACCGGCACGAACCGCGCCAGACCCTCCTCGACGGAGGCATTGATGTTCGCGCGCGAGAACCCTTCCGAGGCCGCGCCGAACACCGCCACCTCGTCGGCCCGCGCCGCCAGCGCCCGCTCCAGCCCCTTCATGTTCGGCGTCAGCGCGGCATAGGACACCCCCGGCGCCCGCGCGATCCGCTCCAGCACGTCGCCGCTGTCCGCCATCTGAGGCACCCACTTCGGCGACACGAAGGAGGCGCACTCGATCCGCCGGAACCCCGCGCCGGACAGCAGGTCCACCAGCGCCACCTTGGCGTCCGTCGCGATCATCCGCGCTTCGTTCTGCAGGCCGTCGCGCGGCCCCACCTCGAAGATCTCGACCCTCTCTGCCATGTCCTGTCCTCCTGTTTCCGTGCCCCGCACCGCAGAGCCGCGCCCCCCGAGGTCACGGCCCGAAGGCCGGGGCCGAGACAGCCTGTGCGCCGCAAGGCGCGCCTTTCAACAGTCCTTTACCGAAGCCTCACGCCTCGGGCACCGGATAGAAATCCTGCGTGTAGAACCGCTGCTCTCCCTCGCGCGCCACGGCGCGCTGGTAGGCCTCCCGCGCCTCCATCCGCGCCTTGTAGGCCATGAGCTTCGGGAACTCGTCGAGCTTCACGTAATAAGGCGCGGCGAACAGGTTGAAACCCATCATGATGTCCGCCGCGGAAAAGCTGCCTTCCAGCAGCCAGTCGCCGGACAACCGCGCCTCCATCCCCCTCAGCGTCTGCCGAAGCCGCGCCACGGTCAGCTTCACCACCACGGGCGACGGCTTCGCGGGTGGGCGCAGGAAGACCATCTGCAGGTTCAGGTTCTCGATGAGGCTCGCCTGCGTCTCCGCGAAGTGGATCCATTGCAGGTAGGCCGCGCGATCCGCGTCCCCCGGTGCCCGGCCCAGACCGGGCGCGAAGGTCTCCACGAGGTATTCGACGATGGCGCCGGATTCGGACATCTCCAGCCCGTCCATCTCGATCGCCGGGATGCGCACCGCGGGCGACACCCGCGCCAGCCCGCTCTCCGCCATCTCGCGCGTGCCGATCCGGTGCTCGACGATCTCCAGCCCGCCGAAGCGCTCGACGCCGATCTCCTCCAGGAGCCACAAAACGCGGAACGACCGCCCGTACTGTACGTGATGCAACCTGATCAAATCCGTCCCTCCCTCAGGAACCAGAGGCCATGGCCCGTGTGTTCGTAATGCTGTCCCATCCGGGGCACCTCCTGCCGCGCCAGCATCGGCCAGGCGTCCAGCACCTCGCGCAGGCGGCCCGGCCGCGCCGTCTCGAACCGGCAGAGGCCGCACCAGACGGCGATGTTGCGGTCGAGTTCCGCCGCCACGGTGTAGGCTGCCTTCGGATCGGCCCGCACCTCGGGACACATCATCACCGGGGTCCCCTCCGGCAGGTCGGCAAAGGTCACTCCGCCTCCTCCATGACCACCAGCGCCGCCCCGGCCTCCACCTGGTCGCCCTCGGCCACCAGCACCTCGGCCACCACCCCGTCGGCAGAGGCGGTCAGCGTGTGCTCCATCTTCATCGCCTCCAGTACGGCCAGCCGGTCGCCCGCCACGACCTCCTGCCCGACCCGCACGTGGACCGAGACGACGCGCCCCGGCATCGGCGCCAGCGCCGCCCCCGCGGCGGCGCCCTCGGCCTGCTGCGCCAGCGGGTCGATGACCTCGAAAGCCACGCCGTAGTCGGCAAAGACCGTCACGCGCCCGCCTTCGGCAAAGACACCGCCGCCCGCCGCCCCGTCGAAGGTCCAGCCCTGCGCCGCCTTCAGGCATTCGACCTCGGTCCCGTCGACCGAGACCAGGGCCGAACCCGCCGCGCGCACCATCACGCCCAGCTCGCGCCTGTCCTCGCCGCGCGCCAGCACGATCCGCTTCCACGAAGGCGACCAAAGGCAGAAACCCGTCTCCCAGCCCTCGGCGTCGAGCAGGCCCATGGCCCCCAGCGCCGCCTCCGCCCAGACCGCCGGGCCGACCTCCGGCATCGCGACAAGCGTGTCGAGTTCGCGCCCAATCAGCCCGGTGTCCACCTCGCCCCGGCCGAAGCCCTCATGCTCCGCCAGTGCACCGAGGAAGCTCAGGTTCGTGACCGTGCCCGCCACCCGCGTGGCCCGCAGCCCCCTCGCCAGCTTCCGCAGCGCGACCGCCCGGGACGGGCCGTGCACCACCAGCTTGGCGATCATCGGGTCGTAGTGCGGGCTGATCTCGTCCCCCGCCCGCACGCCGGTCTCCGCACGCACGCCCTCGGGAAAGCGCAGCTCCGCCAGCCGGCCCGTCGCGGGCAGGAACCCGGCAGGCACGTCCTCGGCATACAGCCGCGCCTCGAAGGCGTGGCCGTTGATCGTCAGGTCCTCCTGCCGCGCGGGCAGGCTCTCTCCGGCAGCGACACGGATCTGCCACTCGACAAGATCGACGCCGCAGATCTCCTCCGTCACCGGGTGTTCCACCTGCAGGCGGGTGTTCATCTCCATGAACCAGAAACCGTCGGTGCGCAGTCCGCCCGCGCCGTCCACGATGAACTCGACCGTCCCGGCTCCGCTGTAGCCGATCGCCTCCGCGGCGCGCACGGCGGCGGCACCCATCGCGGCGCGCACGTCCTCCGGCATGTCCGGCGCGGGCGCCTCCTCGATCACCTTCTGGTGGCGCCGCTGGAGCGAGCAGTCCCGTTCGAACAGGTGCACCGCGCGGGTGCCGTCGCCGAAGACCTGCACCTCGATGTGGCGTGGCTTCTCGATGAACTTCTCGATCAGCACGTCGTCGTTGCCGAAGGCGCCGCGCGCCTCCGCCTTTGCCCGTTCCAGCGCGTCGATGAAGTCCTCTGCCCGGTCGACCCGGCGCATCCCCTTGCCGCCGCCGCCCGCCACGGCCTTGATGAGCACCGGATAGCCGACCTGCCCGGCCTCGACCTCGAGGTGGCCGGGATCCTGGTCGCCGCCCATGTAGCCCGGGACAACGGGCACGCCCGCGTCCTCCATCAGCCGCTTGGCCGCGTCCTTCAGGCCCATCTTGCGGATCGCCTCCGCCGAGGGGCCGATGAACACCAGCCCCGCCTCCTCGACCGCCGCCACGAAGTCGGGGTTCTCCGACAGAAAGCCGTACCCCGGATGGATCGCCTGCGCACCGGTCTCCTGCGCGGCGGCAATGATCCGGTCGCCGCGCAGGTAGCTCTGCGCCGGTGCGGCCCCTCCGATGCAGACCGCCACATCCGCCATGGCCACATGCAGCGCGTCCGCGTCTGCCTCCGAATAGACCGCCACGCAGCGCAGCCCCATCGCCTGCGCCGTCCGCATCACCCGGCAGGCGATCTCCCCCCGGTTCGCGATCAGGATCGTGTCAAACATCTTCATTCCCCCGCAGCCCGTGCGCGCCCGATTGTTTCCGTTGCGTCACGGCAGCCGATCTGGCAGCGTATCCGGTATTTTCCGTGTTTCGGCCGCTGTTACCCGGCCACGATTTTCCGGGGCCCGCGCGGCCCGCAAAACAAGGATTGTTGCCATGTCCGGCCAATACCGCCTTGTCGGCACCCTCACCGAAGCGCAGGCAGACCTTTTCTACGAATTCGGTTTTTCGCTGAACATCCTGCTCGACGTCTCGCACGCCATCCACGTCCGCACGATCCGCGCCGACCGGCCCAAAGACCCGATCATCACCAAGCCGATCGAACTCGACTGCCAGATGGAGAAATTCGGCACCACCCAGAAGTACACCGGTTTCCTCAAGGCTTGCCTCGCGCTGGGGGCGGCCTCGCCGCTCTACAACTTCGGCAAGCAGCTTCAGACCGAAGGTGCCAAGGTCGACCTGCCGCCCAACAAGCAGCTCGAAGCCGTGATCGGCAAGAGCAAGATCAAGCTGGAGTTCCCCGACTTCGACACCAGCATCGCGGCGCTCGACCAGCTCGTCGCCGGCACGGAGGCGGCCAATGCCGTGCTGGCGGCGCGCGCCGCGAACGAGGACGCCTTCGACGCCCTCCTGCCCGCGGTGCGCAGTTCGATGGGGATGTTCGTGCGCAAGAACAACCTTCAGTTCAAGCGGCACGGGGCGGCGGAAGGCGCGCCGCGCACCGCCTATCGCGGCTGACGCGCGGCGCCCCCGCAAACCGCCGCCAGAACGGGGACCGGCACAGCGCAGGCTGCAACCGCGCGCACGTCGCATCCTGTCCACAGCCGGCTCCGTCACATCCGGAAGACGCCGAACCGCGTCTCCTCCACCGGGGCGTTGAGCGCCGCGCGCAGCGACAGGGCGAGCACGGAGCGCGTCTTGCGCGGGTCCATCACCCCGTCGTCCCAGAGCCGCGCCGAGGCGTATAGCGGATGCGACTGGCGCTCGAACATCTCCAGCGTCGGGCGCTTGAACGCCGCCTCCTCGTCCTCCGACCAGCTGCCGCCCGACCGCTCGATGGCGTCGCGCTTGACCGTCGCCAGCACGCCCGCCGCCTGCGCGCCGCCCATCACCGAGATGCGCGAATTGGGCCAGGTCCAGAGGAACCGCGGCTGATAGGCCCGCCCCGCCATGCCGTAATTACCCGCACCGAACGACCCGCCGACCAGCACCGTGACCTTGGGAACACTCGTCGTGGCCACCGCCGTCACCATCTTGGCGCCGTGGCGTGCGATGCCCTCATTCTCGTACTTCCGGCCCACCATGAAGCCGGTGATGTTCTGCAGGAACACCAGCGGGATCTTGCGTTGCGAGCAGAGCTCGACGAAATGCGCGCCCTTCTGCGCGCTCTCGGAGAACAGCACCCCGTTGTTGGCCACGATGCCCACGTCCATGCCGTGGATCTGGGCGAAACCGCAGACCAGCGTCTCGCCGAAGCGCGGCTTGAAAGCGTCGAACCAGGACCCGTCGACCACCCGCGCTATCACCTCGTGGATGTCGTAGGGGGTGCGCAGGTCCGCGGGCACGGCGCCGAGGATCTCTTCCGGGTCGTAATCCGGCGCGGTGCCCCCCAAAGACTTTTCGGCGAAAAGTCTTCCCGCTGCAGAGTTTTCCTCGAAAACTCTGCCCAGCGACCGCACCGCCCGCCGCGCCAGCACCAGCGCATGGGCGTCGTCCTCGGCGAGGTAATCCGCCACCCCCGACAGCCGCGTGTGCACGTCGCCGCCGCCCAGGTCCTCGGCGCTGACCACTTCTCCGGTCGCGGCCTTCACCAGCGGCGGCCCGGCGAGGAAGATCGTCCCCTGCTCCTTCACGATGATCGACACGTCCGACATGGCGGGCACATAGGCGCCGCCCGCCGTGCAGGACCCCATGACCGCTGCGATCTGCGGGATGCCCTTGGCCGACATCCGCGCCTGGTTGTAGAAGATCCGGCCGAAGTGGTCGCGGTCCGGAAAGACCTCGTCCTGGTTGGGCAGGTTCGCCCCGCCCGAATCCACCAGGTAGATGCACGGCAGGCGGCATTCCTCGGCGATCTCCTGCGCGCGCAGGTGCTTCTTCACCGTCATCGGATAGTAGGTGCCGCCCTTCACGGTGGCGTCGTTGCAGATCACCATGACCTGCCGCCCCTCGACTAGGCCGATCCCCGCGATCACGCCCGCGGCGGGCGCCGCACCGTCGTACATGCCATGCGCCGCCAGTGCGCCCACCTCAAGGAACGGAGAGCCCGCGTCGAGCAGCCCCGCCACGCGCTCGCGCGGCAGCATCTTGCCCCGCGACAGGTGGCGTTCCCGCGCCTTCTCGCCGCCGCCCGCCGCCGCCAGCGAGGCGGCTTCCGATATCTCCGCCAGCGCGGCCAGGTGCGCCTCCCTGTTGGCGCGATACGCCTCCGACCCCGTCAGGACCGCCGATTGCAACCTCATGATGCGTCTTCCTCCCCAGAGACCCGTCCGGCCACGACCACAGGTCGCCGCCGCGCCTCGAATCCGTTCCAGACCGTCGATACCCCGATCCCCAGCGCCACGATCGCCAGGAGCAGACCACCAAGCTGCCATGCCCCCAGCCCCCAGACCGTCGCGGCCCGGAGCGCCGCCAGAAGCCCGCCGCCGAGGATCACCACGAGCAGCACGCTGGCCACGATGCCCTTCGGATCGCGGGTGTTCGCCTCCAGCCGCAGCGGCACCGCGCAGCCGGGACAAGGGATGACCTCCGCCCCGTCGCGCTGCCAGACGCGCCGGCTTCCCGGCTGCGACACGAAAAGCGGCTGCAGCGTGTTGCAGTCCGGGCAGCGCCGGTCAGCCAGCCGCGATGTCAGGTCAGTCATCCTCAGCCTCCCGCGCACGCGGGCGCAGAGGCGGGGGCGCCTCGGCCCATCCGGCCGCCACTGCCGTCTCCGCCACGCCCAGGAACCGTGCCAGCTGCCACGCAAGGATCGCGTCCCGCAGCCGGTTGTTCGCTTCCCATGCCGTGCACCATGTGCCGCGCTGGGGAATGTCGCCGTCGCAATCCGGCCCGGCCGAGATGCCCTGCGCCAGAGCATAGGCGCGCGGATAAAGCGCCTGTTCGAAGTCGCCGCCCTTGCCCGCCACGTCCTCCGGCAGGGGCAGCGTCGCGCGGATCTTCTCGGCCAGCGCCTCTTCCTCCGCCGCCAGCTCCAGCTGGCAGTCCTGCACCTCTTCCAGCGTCGGCTCCCGGTCGCAATGGACGAACCCCACCGAGCCGCAATAGCCCGTTCCACGAGTGTCTCCGATCTCGAACTCCTGGTCTTCCGGCATCTCGTTCAGCCGCTTCAGCGCGCGCTCGTAGCGCGCCGCCTCCTCGTCCATGCACTCCCCGAAGCTCGGCAGGGGCGCGTAGTCCGGCGCCGCCTCCTCCGGCTGCGCCATGGCCGAACCGGCCAGCAGACAGACGCCCAGCACCAGAGGTTTCACGACAGGCCCTCCCGCTGAGGATCGCGCGCGCCTGCGGGACCGGCTGGCGTCACCCTCCGCCCCAAAAGCCACGCGAACCCGGTGGACACACCGCTCACGCCCCGCCTCCTTCGGTTTCGGCCACGGCCCGGCGCTTCAGTTCCTTGCGGATCACCTTGCCGGTCACCGTCATCGGCAGGTCCTCGACCAGCGCCACCTCGCGCGGATAGCTGTGTGCGGCCAGCCGTGCCTTCACCCAGTCCTGCAGCTCCTCCGGGCTCACCGAGGCACCCTGTTTCGCCACCACGTAGGCCTTGACGATCTCCGTGCGCATCGCGTCCGGCTTGCCGACCACACCCACGGTGGCCACGCCGGGATGGGTCATCAGGCAATCCTCGATCTCCGCCGGGCCGATCCGGTAGCCGCCGGATGTTATGACATCGTCCTCGCGCCCCACGAACCGGATGAAGCCGTCCTCGATCACGCCCCGGTCGCCGGTCACCAGCCACTCGCCCCGGAACTTCTCGGCCGTGGCGGCGGGATTGTTCCAGTATTCCAGCATCATCGACCCGGCGCCGCGGCGGATCGCGATGTCGCCCTCGCCCTCCGTCTCCTGCCCGTCCGCGTCGATCACGCCCACGTCGAAACCCGGCGCCGCGCGGCCGAGGCACCCGGGCCGCACGTCGAACAGCGCACCGCAGCTCGACGCCACCATGTTGCACTCGGTCTGGCCGTAGAATTCGTTGATCGTGACGCCAAGCGCCGCACGCCCCCAGGCCAGCATCTCGGCGCCCAATGGCTCCCCGCCCGACGCCACGGAGCGCAGCCCCCGGACCGAGGCATCCTCCGCCTTCAGCATCCGCAGGGCAGTGGGCGGCAGGAAGACATTCCGGGCACCGGCCTTCGCCACGCGCGTCAAAATTTTCGGCGAAAATTTTGCCTCCCGCACGGCCACCACCGGCACGCCCAGGGCCAGACCGGGCATCAGCACGTCGAACAGCCCGCCGATCCACGCCCAGTCCGCCGGCGTCCAGAGCATGTCGCCCTCCTGGCCCAGGAAGTCGTGGCTCATCTCGACGCCCGGCAGGTGGCCGGTCAGCACGCGGTGGCCGTGCAGCGCGCCCTTGGGCTTGCCCGTCGTACCGGAGGTGTAGATCAGCACCGCCGGCGTCTCCGGCCCGGTCTGCGCAACCGGGCCGCCCCGGCCCTCCTCGGGCAGGTCGGCGCGGGTCACGGGCACCACCCCGAAAGGCGCCAGCATCCCCGATCCTTCCGTGTCCGTCACCACGACATGCGCGCCGCTGTCCTCCAGCCGCGAACGCAGCGCGTCCTCCCGGAACAGCTTGAAGAGCGGCACGCTGATTGCCCCCATCCGCCAGGCCGCCACATGCGCCGCCGCGCAAAGCGCCGACTGGCTCAGCAGCACGCCCACCCGGTCGCCCTCCGCCACGCCGCGGCGCCGCAGCACGTCCTCGACCCGCAGCGACAGGGCGTGGAGCCGGGCGTAAGACACCCGCTCCGCGCGCTCTTCCGAGAGGTCGAGGATGGCCAGACGCTCCGGTTCGCGGTTGGCCCAGCCGTCGCAGACCTGTTCCGCAAGGTTCAGCCGGTCGGGGATCTCCCACCTGAAGCCCGCCCGCAGCGCCTCGTATGTGTCCGCGCGCTCCAGCATCAGTTGATCGACGCGGTGTCGAGGTAGCGGCCCTGCTCCGCCGTCATCCGCATGAGGCAGGCGTTGAACGCCGGGCCGGAGCCCGTGCCCCCGCCCCAGAGGCTCGCCTCGTAGCTGCAGGTCTCGTCGCGGTAGGCGATCCAGGCCCGCTGCATCCGCCGCAACGCTTCCGCCTGGCTCGGGGCGTGTTCGCCGTTTTCCCTGTCCATGCCCTTGGCCTCGGCCATGACGCCCGAATAAATCTCGTTCAGCCGCGCATCCCACCAGTCCGCCTCCGCGCCGTAGCAGGCGCTCATCACCACGGTGGCGGAACCGTTGCGCTCCATGCAGTCCTCAGCCGCGGCGCCGATGCATTCCTCGAAGGGCTGGCCCGAGGACACGCAGTCCGCGATGACCTGCGGCGAGAACGCCAGGTCCTGCGCCAAAGCCCCGACCGGCAACGTCACCGCGACGGGCATCGCCAGAAGCGCCATGCCGATGATCCTGAGCATCATATCCCCTCTCCCATTCCGTTCGGACGGGTGATCTCCACCAGTCCCCCGAACCGGTTCACCCGGTATTCCCAGCGTGCCGCCTCCGGCCCGCAGCGGACCACCAGCCAGACGCCCTGCCCCGGCACCCCGGTGCAATCCGCCGCCGGGGCGCCCGCCTCGCGCATGTAGCGTCGCCCGTAGGCCTCGATCGCCGCGCTCTCCGTCAGGTTGGCATCTATCCAGCCATAGCGGAAGGCCAACAGCGCCCCGCAAGTCACCAGCACGCCAAGCGGCAGCCACATGACCCAACGCGGAGTCACCGCGGCGGGTTCGCGAAAAGCGTCCGCAGCCGAGCGTTCTGCACGCAAGGCGCTGACCCGGACCAGCCCGAACGGCCCCCGACAGCCGCACCCGGCGCTCCGCTCACATCGCCCCCATCAACTCGCGTCCGACCAGCATCCGGCGGATCTCGCTCGTGCCCGCGCCGATCTCCATCAGCTTGGCGTCGCGGAAGATGCGCGCCACCGCCGCATCGTTCAGGAACCCCGCCCCGCCCATCGCCTGGACCGCCTGATGCGCCTGCTTCATCGCCTCCTCCGAGGCATAGAGACAGCAGGCCGCCGCATCCGCCCGCGTGACCTCGCCCCGGTCGCAGGCCTTGGCGACCTCGTAGACATAGGCCCGGGCCGAGTTCATCGCGGTGTACATGTCGGCGATCTTGCCCTGCATCAGCTGGAACGACCCGATGGGCTTGCCGAACTGGGTGCGGTCGCGCAGGTAGGGCATGATCTCGTCCATGCAGGCGGCCATGATCCCGAGGCCGATGCCCGCCAGCACCACGCGCTCGTAGTCGAGGCCGGACATCAGCACGCGCACGCCCTTGCCTTCCTCGCCCAGCACGTTCTCGAACGGCACTTCCACGTCTTCGAAGATCAGTTCCGCCGTGTTCGACCCGCGCATCCCCAGCTTGTCGAAATGCGGGCTGGTCGAGAATCCCTTCATCGACTTCTCGACGAGGAAGGCGGTGATGCCCTTCGCGCCGGCCTCCGGATCGGTCTTGGCATAGACCACCAGCGTGTCCGCGTCCGGGCCGTTGGTGATCCAGTACTTGTTGCCGTTCAGCACGTAGCGGTCGTTGCGCTTCTCGGCGCGCAGCTTCATCGACACCACGTCCGACCCGGCCGAGGGTTCCGACATGGCCAGCGCGCCGACGTGCGCGCCCGAGATCAGCCCCGGCAGGTACTTGCGCTTCTGCTCGTCCGAGCCGTTCAGCCGGATCTGGTTCACGCAGAGGTTGGCATGCGCCCCGTAGGACAGCGAGACAGAGGCAGAGGCCCGCGCGATCTCTTCCACGACGACCGTGTGCGCGAGGTAGCCCATGCCCGCGCCGCCGTACTCTTCCTCGACAGTGACGCCCAGCAGGCCCAGCTCGCCCATCTCCGGCCAGAGCTCCGGCGGAAAGACGTTGTCGCGGTCGATCGCCGCCGCCATGGGCTTTACCCGTTCCTGGGCCCAGCGATGCGCCATTTCACGCAATGCGTGCACATCCTCGCCCAGATCGAACCGCATGCTCGCAAGGAACATCGCCTCTCCTCCCCCTTATTGAACGCTTGTTCATTTAACGACGCAGAAAGCATTGCGTCAAGGGTTCCCTGAGTTCCGCGTCCGGGGCAACGGATTATTAAGACCTCCGCCCGCATCCTGCAAAGAACCGAAGCCCGCACTCCGGCGGCGCCGCAGCAAACGGGCAGCGCATGTCCCGCGCGGCGCCTGCCGGAACCCACACCAGACCACGCAAGGCGACCCGAGCCGAAGATATGCCGCGCCGCAGACAACACCTCGTCATCAGTGCCGTGACACTCGGCGGCGCCGCCATTTCCGGCGCCGCTTTCGTCTGGTTCTGGTACGCCTCCGATCAGGTGCGCACCAACTGGCGCCTGCACATCGAAACCACGCTCGAGCTGGAGCGGGTGACCGGCTACACGGGCTTCATCCACGACTTCAAGAACGCGGTCCTGCGGCCGGACGAACCGCATTACATCGCCGATGCCATGGCCGATTACGACCGTGCGATGGCGGCGCTGACGACCCTGCGCAGCCTGGCCGCCGACCGCAGCCTGGAGGTCGATCTCTCGCTGTTCGAACAGGCGCTCGGCCAGTACCGCGCCAACCTCGACTTCCTTTCGGGACGGCGCGCCGCGACGGACAGCATCGGCGATGTCGACGCCATGGTGCGAGTGTCGGACCGCGACGCCCGGCAAAGCCTCGACAGGGCGACACGCGCCATCAGCAACGCCTACAGGGACGCCTACCAGCCCGTGCGCCGCGCCATGCTGGCGTCGCTTTTCGCCTGTCTCCTGCTGCTGGTGCTGTACGGACAGGAACTGCGCAACCACGCCCGCGCCCGCGAAGCCTTCCACCAGCTGAAGGCGCAGGAGGCCGCGCTCGACACCGAGGTCAGGCACCGCCGCGACCTCGCCATGTCCTACCGCCAGCTCCAGCAGATCAACCGCGAACAGGCAGAGATGACCTATGCCATCTCGCACGACCTGAAGGCGCCGACCAACACCGCGCTGATGCTGCTGGCCGCCGTCCGGCAGGACCTCGACGAGGCGAAGACCGACCTGCCGGGCGATGCGGCAGAGCTGATCGGCGACCTCGGCGGCGTCCTGACGCGCATGAACCGGCTGGTGGAGGACATGCTGACCTACACCCGCTCGCTCGACACCGAATTCACGCGGGAGGACGTTGACCTCGACGCGGTGCTGGACCAGGTGCTGACCGACCTGCGCGCCGACATCAAAGGTGCCGGGGCAGAGATCCGGCGCAGCCCCCTGCCCCGTCTCGCCGCCCACCCGCCGCAGATGCGCCAGCTGTTCCAGAACCTCGTCTCGAACGCGCTGAAGTTCCGCCGCCCCGGCGTGGCGCCCGTGGTCTCCATCGCCCCGGCGGAGGCGTCGGAAGGCACCGTGGCCTTCACCGTGGGCGACAACGGCATCGGCATCGCGGAGGACCAGCAGGACCGGATCTTCGCGCTCTTCGCCCGGCTGCACAACCGGACCGAATTCGACGGCTCCGGCCTCGGGCTGCCGATCTGCCAGCGGATCGCGCAGACCCACGGCGGCGACATCACCCTCAGATCCGCCCCAGGCGAGGGCAGCACGTTCACCATCACGATGAAGGCAGCCTGACATGATCGACCATCTGATGACCATCGACGACGAGCCCATCGACCAGAAGCTCTACAAAAGGCTGATCGAACGCTCCGGCCTCGTGGGCACGCTGCACCAGCACCTCGGCGCCGAAAGCGCGCTGGCGTTCTTTGCCGCAGGCGACGGCCCGGACATCGACGTCATCCTTCTGGACATCAACATGCCCGGCATGAACGGGTTCGAGTTCCTCGAAGCCGCCACCGCCCGCTTCGGCACGCATTTCGTGAAAAGCGCGGTCATCATGCTCTCCACCTCCGCGCGGGAGGAGGACAAGGCCCATGCCCGCGCGTTCCAGGTGGTGCGCGACTTCATGACGAAACCGCTGACGCTCGACGGGCTGCACCACATCGACGCCCGCCTGGCCGAGCTCTCCACGGCACAGGCATCGCCGCCCGCCGCCTGATCGCACCCCAACCTCCACCGCCCCGGCCAAAGCAAACGCCGCGCCCTTGTCCTTCCCCCGCCAACCGGAGAGACTGCCCGCCGACAAACGCCGCCGGGACAGGAAGGAAACAGGGGTGTCAGACTTCGACGAGGCAGAGCGCCTGCTGGACGCGGGCGACAGGGATGGCGCGCGCGCCCTGCTCGACGCGCTGCCGGACAGCCTGCGGCACGCGCCCCGCGCATACCGCCTGCGCAACCGGCTGCGTCCGCCCGCCCTGCCCGGCCTCGGCGCCGCCCGCCCCTCCCCGGCGGAGGCGCAGCGCCTCGCCATGCTGCTGAACGGCGGACAGGCGGAGGCCGCGCTGACCCTGGCCCGCGCGCTCGCCGCCCGCTACCCGGAGGCCGCGACCCCGCACGAGGCGCTCTACCACGCCTTCACCGCCCTGCGCCGCCCGAGGGAGGCCCGCGATGCCGTGGCGGAGGCGCTCTGCCGCAACCCCGACAAGCCGGCGCTCTACCGCGACCTCGCCCGCACCCTCATGGACCTGGGCGAGATGGAGGCCCTGCGCGCCCCGGCAGAGGCCGCCGCCGACGCCCTGCCCGACGACCCGCATGCGGTGCGGCTGGCCGCCGTCGCCGCCCATGTGAACGGCGCGCGGGAAACGGCGCGGGCGCGCTTTGCCGTGCTCACCCGGCTCCAGCCCACCAACGGCGCCGCGCACCGGGCACTGGCGGAAACCAGCCGCTACACCTCCCGCAGCGACCCGCACCTGGCGAAGATGAAGAAGCTCGCCGCCTCCGGCAAGCTGACCGAGGCGGAGCTCTACGAACTCAACTTTGCGCTCGGGAAGGCCTTCGACGACCTCCGCCGCCCGCGCGAGGCCTTTCGCCACTATGCCCTCGGCAATGCCCAGAAAAAGAAGGCGCACGGCCTGTCGCTGGCACCCTACGCGGCAGAGGTCGCGCGGCTGAAGGACCTCCCCGTCCTGCCGGAGCCCGCGCCCGGCGCGCCGGTGCCGATCCTCGTCGTGGGGCTTCCCCGCTCCGGCACCACGCTGACGGAAACGATCCTGTCGGCCCACCCGCAGGTCGGCACGGCGGGGGAATGCACCTTCCTGCGCGCGAACCTCTTGCCAGCGATGATGACCGGCACCCCGGACAAGGGCGCCCCCGATCCCGCAACCCTCGCCCGGCTGCGCGACGGCTACCGCCGGGCGCTGGCCGAGCGCGGCGTGGACAAGGCCTTCGTGGTCGACAAGATGCCGCTGAACTTCCCGCTGGTCGGGCTGGTGCACGCGCTGATCCCCGAGGCGCGGATCGTGGCGCTCGACCGCGATCCCATGGCGCTCGGCTGGTCGCTTTTCCGGCAGTGTTTCGTGAAGACCGGCAACGGCTTTGCCTATGATTTCGACGACATCGCCGGGGCCATGGCGCTCTACCGCGAGACGCTGGACCACTGGCAGGCAGAGGGCGTGCCGATCCACCGCCTGTCCTACAGCGCGCTGACCGAGACCCCGCGCGATACCGTTGCGGCCCTGCTCAACGCGCTGCGGCTGCCCTG
Source organism: Sagittula sp. MA-2 (assembly GCF_030126985.1). Lineage (GTDB taxonomy): Bacteria > Pseudomonadota > Alphaproteobacteria > Rhodobacterales > Rhodobacteraceae > Sagittula. The sequence continues at coordinate 2,608,846 of NZ_CP126145.1, forward strand.
GGACGATGCCTGCCTGTCCTTCGGCGGGTCCGACCGGGTGGTCGCCACCGCCAGTTCGTTGCAGGTCCGCGACGGCATCTACACCGGCAGCGACGGCGCGTGGCAGGCTTATGCCGAACACCTCACCTCGCTGCGCCACGCGTTGGACTCCCGCGGCCTGCTGGCTCAGCCGGCCTGATAGACCGCGCCGACCTCGGCCCGGACGATCCGCGCGATCAGCGCGCAGTCCTCTTCCGAGAAGGTCAGCGGCAGGCGCATGTCGACGATACCCTTCAGGATGCGGTCGGAGGCGGGCATCCGCTCGGCCTCCACGTAGCGCCAGCTGTCATAGCGCGAGGTGAAGCCCGTGGGCTCCGCCCCGCCGAACCACTTCAGCTCGACCCCGCGTGCGGCGCAGCGGCGGAGCACCTCGGCGATGGCCTCGTCGCTCCAGTCTAGCAGCAGGAACTGGAAGGATGAGCCGACCGGCACCTCTTTCGGATCGCGCGCGACCAGCGTCAGGCCCGGCGTGTCCGCCAGCCCCGCCTCGACCACCGCGTAGCGCGCATTCCAGCGCGCCACCTGCGCCCCGAGGGAGGCCAGCTGCGGCCTCAGGATCGCCGCCCGCAGGTTGTCCATGCGCCCCGAGACGTTGGGCGTCATGTACTTCACCTCGGCGAAGGCTTCGGGCGGCGGCGCGGCAAGGTGGCGTTCGTAAAGCATGTAGGAGCCCGAGAGCATCACCGCCCGCGCCGCGATCTCCGCGTCGTCGGTGACGAGGAAACCGCCCTCGCCCGAGTTCATGTGCTTGTAGGTCTGGGTCGAATAGCAGCCGACCGCGCCGTGCCGCCCCGAGGGCACGCCGTTCCACGAGGCCCCCATGGTGTGGGCGCAATCCTCGATCACCGTGACGTCCGCCGCATCGCAGATCGCCATGAGCGCGTCCATGTCGCAGATGTGGCCCCGCATGTGGCTGAGCATAAGCACCTTCGCCCCGCTCGACTGCACCTTGAGCGCGAGATCGTCGAGGTCGATCACCAGCCGCTCCGTCACCCCGACAAAGACCGGCACGGCCCCCAGCGCCGCGATGGCCCCCGGCACCGGCGCAAGCGTGAAGGCGTTGGTCAGCACCTTGTCGCCGGGGCACACGCCGACAGCGCGCAACGCGCACCCCAGCGCATAGCCGCCGGAGGCCACCGCCAGCGCATAGGCCGCGCCGGTGAAGCCCGCGAATTCCTGTTCCAGGAGGGCCGTTTCCGACAGCTCGCCGGGGGCGGTGTTGTAGCGGTGCAGGCGCCCGTGGCGCAGCACGGCCAAGGCCGCGGCGATGCCCTCGTCCGGGATCGGTTCCTGCTGGGTGAATGAGCCGGTGAAGCGTTCTGTCATGGCGTCATCTGCGCCGAGCCGCGCCGCGGGGTCAATGGGTTTCGCCTGCCCAGCGGCAGGCGATCCGCGGGGGAGGCGCTGCCTCCCCCGGGCCCCCTCCGAGGTATTTCGGCCAAGATGAAGGGGACGGTCAGCCGATCAGGCGGCGGACTTCCGCGGGCAGTTCGTCGAAATGCGCGATCAGCCCTTCGGGGTTGAGGTCGCGGACCGCTTCGCCTTCGGGGGCGAAGGTGACGAGGATGCAGGGCACGCCCGCGGCCTTCGCCGTCTTGCGGTCGGTGTCGCTGTCGCCCACCAGCAGCGAGGTTCCGCGCAGCCCGCCGCAGCGGTCGACCGCCGCCCAGTAGGGCGCCACGTCGGGTTTCCGGGTGGGCAGCGTGTCGGCGCCGACGAGCGAGCCGAAGAGGTCGCGCACGCCCAGCGATGTCATCAGTTTCTCGGCCATGGCGGCGGGCTTGTTGGTGCAGATGCCCACGGCGTAGCCATCGCGGCGCAGCGCCTCGATCTGGTCCACCACGCCCGGGTAGAGCGTCGTGTGGGTGTCGAGCGCCGCGGCATAGGCCTCAAGCAGCGGCTGGTACCAGCGCTCCACCGCGTCCACGGAATACTGCCCGGCGCGCTCCAGCCCGACGGTCAGCATCCGCTTGCCGCCCCTCAGCGCCACGCCCGCATCGGCCACCGGGTCGAGCCGCTGGTCGAGGCCCATCCGCTCGAAACAGGCGTTGGCGGCGGCGACGAGGTCGGCGCTGGTGTCCGCAAGCGTTCCGTCCAGATCGAAGATCACACAGCGCGTCATGGTCCTGCCCTCTTGTCCGTTGTTCGTCCGTGGTGGCCCGCCGGAATCGGCGGCCGGTGTCACATCCCGCAACCAAGCGTGACCCTGCCCCGGCTTGTCATGGCCCGTGAAGCCTATAAAACGGCGGGCAGAGAAGAACAAACCAGATCGAGCCCCATGCCCCTAGCCCTGATCGTCCTCGCCGCCGGGAAAGGCACCCGGATGGAGTCCGACCTGCCGAAGGTCCTGCACCGCATCGCCCAGGCGCCCATGCTCTGGCACGCCATGCGCGCCGGGTATCGCCTGGCCCCCGACCACACCATCGTCGTGGCCGGTCACGGCGCCGACGCGGTGGAGGCGGCGGCGAAGGATTACGACCCCGACGCCCACATCGTCCTGCAGACCGAACAGCTGGGCACCGCCCATGCGGTCGGACAGGCGCTGCCGCTGCTGGAGGTCTTCGACGGCGACGTGATCGTGCTATATGGCGACACGCCCTTCATCTCCGAAGAGACGCTGCATGCCATGACGGAGGCGCGGCGCACGCATGACGTGGTGGTGCTGGGCTTCGAGGCCGCCGATCCCGCCCGCTACGGCCGGCTGGTGACCGACGGCGACGACCTCCTGAAGATCGTCGAGTACAAGGACGCCACCGAAGACGAGCGCGCCATCACGCTGTGCAATTCCGGTGTCGTGGCCGCCGACCGGGCCACCCTGGCCTCGCTGATCGCCGAGGTGGGCAACGACAATGCCTCCGGCGAATTCTACCTGACCGACATCGTGGGCCTCGCCCGGGCGCGCGGCCTGACCGCCACCGTCGTCCGCTGCCCGGAGGCGGAGACGCTGGGCGTCAACTCCCGCGCCGATCTCGCGCAGGCAGAGGCCGCCTTCCAGGCCTACATGCGCGCGCAGGCGATGGAGGACGGCGTGACGCTGGCCGCGCCGGAAACCGTCTTCTTCGCGTGGGACACGGTGATCGGCCGCGATGCGGAGGTCGAGCAGAACGTCGTCTTCGGTCCCGGCGTCACGGTAGAGACCGGCGCCCGCATCCGCGCCTTCAGCCACCTCGAGGGCGCGCATGTGTCGCGCGGCGCGGTCGTCGGCCCCTATGCCCGCCTGCGGCCCGGTGCCGAACTGGCAGAGGACGTGCATGTCGGCAACTTCGTCGAGGTGAAGAACGCCGTGCTGCACGAGGGCGTGAAGGCCAACCACCTGACCTACATCGGCGACGCCGAGATCGGCGAGAAGACCAACATCGGCGCGGGCACCATCACCTGCAACTACGATGGCGTCTTCAAGCACCGCACGGTGATCGGCAAGAACGCCTTCATCGGCTCCGACACCATGCTGGTGGCCCCGGTGACGGTGGGCGACGGGGCGATGACCGCCTCCGGCTCCACCATCACGAAGGACGTGCCCGCGGGCGCCATGGCCATCGAACGGGCCGAGATGACGATCAAGGACGGCTTCGCCACCAAGATGTTCAACATGCTGAAGGCCCGCAAGGCCAAGCAGCGGAACTGAGAAGGACACCTGCCATGTGCGGAATCGTCGGCGTTCTCGGGACCCATGAGGTCGCGCCCATCCTCGTCGAGGCGCTGAAGCGTCTCGAATACCGCGGCTACGACAGCGCGGGCATCGCCACGGTGAACGGCGGGCATCTCGACCGCCGCCGCGCCGTGGGCAAGCTGATCAACCTGTCGGACGCGCTGGTGCACGACCCGCTGCGCGGCAAGTCGGGCATCGGTCACACCCGCTGGGCCACCCACGGCGCCCCCTCGGAGCTGAACGCCCACCCGCACAAGTGCGGCCCGGTGGCGGTGGTGCACAACGGCATCATCGAGAACTACAAGGAACTGCGCGAGAAGCTGTCCGAAGCGGGCCTGATGCCCGAGACGGAGACCGACACCGAAACCGTCGCCATGCTGACGCAGCTCCACATGACGCAGGGCAAGTCGCCGGTCGACGCCGCCCTGGCCACCGTCGACGAGCTGGAGGGCGCCTTTGCGCTGGCCTTCCTGTTCGACGGCGAGGAAGACCTGATGGTCGCCGCGCGCAAGGGCAGCCCGCTGGCCGTGGGCCATGGCGAGGGCGAGAACTACGTGGGGTCCGATGCCATCGCGCTCGCCCCGCTGACCAACCGCATCACCTATCTCGAGGAAGGCGACCGCGCCATCCTGACCCGCGAGACGATCGAGATCCGTGACCGCATGGGCCGCCGCGTCAACCGCGAGGCGCGCACCATCAACATGGACGCCGCCCGCGTTGACAAGGGCGGCTACAAGCACTTCATGGCAAAGGAAATCGCCGAGCAGCCCTCGGTCCTGTCTGCCTGCCTGTCCGCCTACCTGACCGAAAGCGGCGTCGCCCTGCCCGATCCGGGCATCGACTTCACCGCCATCGACCGGCTGACCATCTCTGCCTGCGGCACCGCCTACCTTGCGGGTTTCACGGCGAAATACTGGTTCGAGCAGATCGCGGGCCTGCCGGTGGACGTCGATATCGCCTCCGAATTCCGCTACCGCGAGCCGCCGATCCCGCCGAAGACCGCGGCGCTCTTCATCTCCCAGTCGGGTGAGACCGCCGACACGCTGGCCGCGCTGCGCTACTGCCGGGACAAGGCCTCGGCTATCTGGTCCGTGGTCAACGTGCCCGAAAGCTCCATCGCGCGGGAAAGCGACCTGGCCCTGCCGATCCATGCCGGGATCGAGATCGGCGTCGCCTCCACCAAGGCCTTCACCTGCCAGCTTACGGTGCTGCTGCTGCTGGCACTGAAGGCGGCGGAGGATCGCGGGCGGCTGACGCCCGAGCGGCGCGATGACATCCTGACCGCGCTGCGGGCGCTGCCCGGCACCTTCAACGCCGCCCTCGGCCGGGACGAGGTCATAGCCCAGGCCGCCCGCCGCCTGGCGGAAGCGCGCGACATCCTGTTCCTCGGCCGCGGCCTGATGTATCCGCTCGCCCATGAAGGCGCGCTGAAACTGAAGGAAATCAGCTATATACACGCCGAGGCTTATGCATCGGGCGAACTGAAGCACGGTCCCATCGCGCTGATCGACAAGAACGTGCCGGTGGTGGTTCTGGCGCCGAAGGACAGCCTCTTCGAAAAGACCGTCTCGAACATGCAGGAGGTCATGGCCCGCGGCGGCCAGGTCCTTCTGGTGACCGACAGCGCGGGCGCGGCCATTGCCGGCAACGACGTGTGGAAGGTCATCCAGATGCCCGAGGTGCCGGAGATCCTGACGCCCATCCTCTACGCCCTGCCGGCGCAGCTTCTGGCGTACCACACCGCCATCGCGAAGGGCACGGACGTTGACCAGCCGCGCAATCTGGCGAAATCTGTGACGGTGGAGTGACCCCGGAAGGACCGCCGCCATGGCCAAGCAATTCGACCACCTGACCGACCCGATCCGCCGCTTCATCGCCGCGCAGCACATCGTCTTCGTGGCCACGGCAGCGGAAACGGGCCGCGTGAACCTCTCGCCCAAGGGGATGGATTCGCTGCGCATCATGGGGCCAAACCGCATACTCTGGCGCAACCTGACCGGGTCGGGCAACGAGACCGCGGGCCACCTGAAGCGGGTCAACCGCATGACGCTCATGTGGTGCGGGTTCGAAAAGCAGCCGATGATCCTGCGCGCCTACGGCTCCGCGCGCACCGTGCAGGAAGGCGACGCAGACTGGTCCGAGCTCAACGGCCTCTTCCCCGAGGAAACCGGCGCACGGCAGGTCTTCGACATGGCGGTGGACATGGCCCAGACCTCATGCGGCTACGCCGTGCCCTTCTTCGACTACGCGGGCGAACGCGACGTGCTGCACGACTGGGCCGACCGCAAGGGCCGCGACGGCGTGCGCGCCTACTGGGCCGAGAAGAACGCGACCACAATCGACGGCTTCCCCACCGGGACGGCCGCCCCCGCGGACGCAGCCCCCCTCGCATCCGAATGACCGACGCCCCGGCCCGCGCCGCCCCCCTGACGATCGGCGGCTGGCTCGTGCTTCTCGGGGTGGGCATCGTTCTGGCGCCCTTCCTTGTCCTTCTGAACCTCACCACGCTCTGGCGGGACGTCTTCGCCTCTGGCGCCTTCGACATCATGTCCGACACCGCCTCCCCCGACTACGACCCGCTCTGGCCGGTGGTGCTGGTGGGCGAACTCGCCTTCCAGGTCATGATGCTTCTGGCGACGCTCCTGCTGGCGGCCTCGTTCTTCCGGCGCAAATGGGCCTTCCCGCGGCTCTACCTCGGCGTCAACCTGATGGCGCTGACCGCGAACCTCGTGGACATCGCGGCGGTGCGCCACCTGCTGCCGGAGCTTCCGCTGTTCGACGGCGCGACGGTGCAGACCTTCGCCAGCCTCGCCATCAGCCTGCTGATCTGGACGCCCTACCTCTTCCTCTCGGACCGCGCGCGAAGGACCTTCATCGCATGACCCCCGAAGACGCCCTTTCCGCCCTGCGCGCGCAGTCCGATCCGGAACGCGCGCCCGGCATGGCCGCCTATCACAAGACCGACCGCCCCTGCCTCGGCACGCCCAACCCGGCAATCAACGACCTGGTAAAGGACTGGCGGCAGGACCTCTCCCTGCCCGAGCGCACCGCACTTGCCGACGGACTCTGGAAGTCCGGCGTGTTCGAGGCGCGCATCGCCGCCGCCAAGCTGCTGACGCAGGCACGGATGCGCCCCTCGGACAGGGCGGCCTGGGACCTGATGCTCACATGGGTGCCGGAGTTCGACGGCTGGGCCATCGCCGACCACGCCTGTTCCGCGCTGTCGCGCCGGGTCATGGCCGACCTCTCACGGCTGGACACGCTCGAAGGCTGGACCACGTCCGATCACCTCTGGACAAAGCGCTCGGCGCTGGTCGCCGCCTTGCCGCTGGCCCGCCTGAGCATCCCGAAACCGGAAGAGATCGCCGCGCGCGAACGCGTGCTGGGCTGGGCCGCCGGTTACACGCAGGACGGCGCGTGGTTCATCCAGAAGGCGGTGGGGTGGTGGCTGCGCGACTTGTCCAAACACGACGCCGACAGGGTCCGGGCCTTCCTCGAAACGCATTCCGTTGCCATGAAACCCTTCGCCGTGCGCGAGGCGTCGAAGTACCTCTGACTGCCCGCAACTGGCCGCCCGCCGCGTCACACGGCGGGCACAGCCATGGGAAAAGGCCGGATCAGCCCCCGGCGTAGACCTGGATCGTCGGCAGGTCGGTCAGCGGCGCGCCGATCAGCTGCATCGCCGGAAGCGACAGCCGGCTGCCCGCCGAGGACGGCCCGTCGATCGGGATCAGGTCGACCTGAGAGCTCTTGCCCTTGTATTCCACCCGGCCCTTCTGCGCCGTCGAGACCAGCGGCGTTTCCAGCCAGAACCCCGGCCGCGACGGATCGCCCAGCGAGGCGACGGTATCGCCCAGAAGCTTCTCGCCGCCCGGGTCTGCCGGCTTGGTTGCCGCCGCCTGCTTTTCCTCGGCCGAGGTGGTGTCGAACTGCGCCGCGGTGCGGGCGTTCGCCGGGGGCTTCGGCGCGGCGGTCACCGCCGCATCGCCACGTGCCTGCGGCCGCGACCCGCCCGAGGTCGCCTCTGCCGTTGCGGATTTCTGCGGGGTCTTCGGCTGGAACAGGCCTGCTCCGTCGCCGCACCCCGCCAGTCCAAGCGCCAGTGCGCCTGCCATCGCCACGCGATTCATCATTGGGAAAGTCCTTTTCTGCCCGCATCCTGTCTTACACGCCTTGGCCTTTGGTACACAATCATGCGCGCGCCCTTGCTCATATTCTCGCCGAGGCCTAGGTTCAGGACCATGACGACACCTCTGATCGATCCATTCCAGCGCCCGATTTCCTATCTTCGGGTTTCCGTCACCGACCGCTGCGATTTTCGCTGCGTGTACTGCATGTCGGAAAATATGACCTTCCTGCCCAAGAAGGAACTGCTGACGCTGGAGGAACTGGACCGCATGTGTTCGACCTTCATCCGGCTGGGCGTGGAAAAGCTGCGCATCACCGGGGGCGAACCGCTGGTGCGCCGTGACATCCTGACCTTCTTCCGCGGCATGACCCGGCACCTCGAGGCCGGCGCGCTGAAGGAGCTGACGCTGACCACCAACGGCTCCCAGCTCGGGCGGTTCGCGCAGGACCTCTACGATGCCGGGATGCGCCGGGTGAACGTCTCGCTCGACACGCTGGACGAGACCAAGTTTGCCGAGATCACCCGCTGGGGCCGCCTGCCGCAGGTGCTGAAGGGCATCGACGCCGCGCAGGCCGCGGGCCTCCGGGTCAAGATCAACGCCGTGGCGCTCAAGGGCTTCAACGAGGACGAGTTGTTCCGGATCACCGAATGGTGCGCCGAGCGCGACATGGACCTGACCTGGATCGAGGTCATGCCCATGGGCGATATCGGCAACGAGGACCGTCTGGACCAGTACTGGAAGCTGACCGACCTCCGCGCCCGGCTGGCGGAACAGTACACCCTGACCGACCTGCCCGAAAGCACGGGCGGCCCGGCCCGCTACGTGCGGCTGGAGGAAACCGGCCAGAAGATCGGCTTCATCACGCCGCTCTCCCACAATTTCTGCGAAAGCTGCAACCGCGTGCGCCTGACCTGCACGGGCGAGCTGTTCATGTGCCTCGGTCAGGAGGACAACGCCGACCTGCGCGCCGCCCTTCGCAACCATCCCGAGAGCGACGCGCCGCTAGAGGCCGCGATCCGCGACGCCATCCGGCTGAAGCCCAAGGGCCACGATTTCGACTATTCCCGCCAGACCGTCGACGGTCGCGTCTCCCGCCACATGAGCCACACCGGCGGCTGATCCCGGCACTCGGTGCGTCTCCGGTCTGCAACCCTGTTCGCGCAGGGCAAGGCAGCCTTGCGTGAATGTCGCGGGCAAACCCCCTGCAATCCCCTGCGTCACGGGTTATGTGTGGACCGTCACAACAACGGAGCGCCCATGTCCTGGTCCTTTCCCGTCGGCCGACTGCTCGGCTCCGAACTCAGGGTGCATGCCACGTTCTTCCTGCTCCTGGGCTGGATCGGGCTTTCGGCCTACAGCAGCGGCGGCACGGCGGCGGCGCTCGACAGCCTGAGCTTCGTCGTCCTGCTCTTCGCCTGCGTGGTGGCGCATGAATACGGCCACGCGCTGATGGCGCGCCGCTTCGGCATCCGCACCCCCGACATCACCCTCCTGCCCATCGGCGGTCTGGCCCGGCTCGACCGGATGCCCGAACGTCCCGCGCAGGAGATCGCCGTGGCGCTGGCTGGCCCGGCTGTGAACGTGGTGATCTGGGCGGTGCTGATCGCGCTCGGCGCCGACACCAGCGTCGACGCGCTCTCGGACCCCACCGCCACCGGCAACCTTGCCGGGCGCATCGCTGCGGTAAACCTGGCGCTTGCGCTGTTCAACATGATCCCCGCATTCCCGATGGATGGCGGCCGCGTGCTGCGCGCGGCGCTGGCGCTTGGCACCGACCGGGTGCGCGCCACCCGCATCGCCGCCCGCGCAGGCCAGGTCTTCGCGCTGCTGCTGGCGGTCTGGGGCCTGACCTCCGGCAACCTGATCCTGCTGTTGATCGCCGCCTTCGTGATCTTCGCCGCCGAGAGCGAGGCGCAGGACGTCTCCTCCCGCGACATCGCCCGCGGCCTCTACATGCGCGACGCGATGATCACCCAGTTCGAACGGCTCCGCCCCGGCGACACGCTGGGCATGGCGGGCCAGACCCTGATCCGCACCACCCAGCACGAATTCCCGGTGCTGGACGACAACGGCACGCTCCTCGGCTTCCTGACCCGGCAGGCGCTCTTCACCGCCATGGCCGAGGGCAGCACCAACCGCCCCGTGGCCGAGGTCATGACCTCAGAGATCCCGCAACTGGGACTGGCCGCGCCGCTGGTGCAGGTTCTGGACGCCCTGCAGACCGCGCCCGCCGTGGCCGCCGTCGACCGGCAAGGCCGTGTGCTGGGCTACGTCACGTCCGAGAACGTCGGCGAACTGATGGTGCTGCGCCGCCCGCGCTGAACCGGGACACTCACCGCGCCGCCAGCTGCTCCTGCAGCAGCCCCGCCACCGCGTCGCGCGGCACGTCCGAGGTGACGAAGGCCGCGCCAATGCCGCGCGCGAGGATAAAGTTCAAACGCCCGTCCACCACCTTCTTGTCCTGCCCCATGAGGTCCAGCAGCGCCTCTGCATCCGGCAGGTCGCCGGGAATGTCGCGCAGGTCGCGCTTCATGCCCGCCTCAGCCAGCAGCGCGCGGGCCCGGCTCGGGTCCTCCTGCGCACAAAGACCAAGCCGCGCGGACAGCTCGAACGCCAGAGCGCAGCCGATCGCCACCCCCTCGCCGTGCAGCAGCCGGTCGGAATAGCCCGTCGCCGATTCGAACGCATGGCAGAAGGTGTGCCCGAGATTCAGCAGCGCGCGGTCGCCCTGCTCCGTCTCGTCGCGCAGCACGATCTCCGCCTTCATCTCGACCGAGCGTTTGACCGCGTGCTGCCGCGCCGCGCGGTCGCCGCCGATCACCGCGGCGGCGTTCTCTTCCAGCCAGCCAAAGAACGTGGCATCGCCCAGAAGCCCGTATTTCACCACCTCGCCCATCCCGGCGCGGAAGTCGCGCGGGGTCAGCGTGTCCAGCACGCCGATATCCGCCAGCACCAGCGACGGCTGGTGGAACGCGCCGATCAGGTTCTTGCCCTGCGGCGCGTTGATGCCGGTCTTGCCGCCCACCGAACTGTCCACCTGCGCCAGAAGCGAGGTCGGGATCTGCACAAAGCGCACGCCCCGCCGCAGCACCGCGGCGGCAAAGCCCACGAGGTCGCCGATCACGCCCCCGCCAAGCGCGATCACGATGTCGCGCCGCTCAACCTTCTGTTCCAGCAACCATTCCACGGTGCGGGTGAACTGCGGCCAGCTCTTCGTCGCCTCGCCCGGCGGCAGGGTCAGCGCGACGCTGGCGATTCCCTCGGCCGACAGCGCCGTTTCCAGCGCCGAAAGATGCGCCGCGGCCACGGTTTCGTCGGTCACGATGGCCACGCGCGGCCGTTTCAGCAGCGGCGCGATCTCTGCGCCGGCCCGCGCCAGCAAACCTTCGCCGATGCGCACGTCATAGGCCCGCCCCGGCAGCGGCACGCTTACGGTTTCGGTCATGGGCGTTCCTCCAGTACATCCGGGCGCTCTGCCAGCAGGGCATCCGCCACGCGCGCCGCCATCTTCTCAAGCGACATGCCGGGCTCCGAGCGCACGGCCAGGTCGGCCAGCGCATAGATCGGCACCCGCCGGTCATACAACCCGCGCAGCGTGCCCTTGGGATCTTCGGTCTTCAGAAGCGGCCGGGTGTCCTTCTGGCGCACCCGGTCCCACAACAGCTCCAGATCTGCGTTCAGCCAGACAGACACGCCCCGCGCCGAGATCATCTTGCGGTTGGCCTCCGACATGAAGGCGCCGCCGCCGGTCGACAGCACGCCGGGCGCACCGTCCAGCAGCCGCCCGATGATCTGGCTTTCCTTGCGACGAAAGAAATCCTCGCCGTCGCGGGCAAAGATCTCTGCTATGTTCATCTGCGCCGCGACCTCGATCTCGTGGTCCGAGTCGCGGAATTTCACGCCAAGCCGCGCCGCGAGGGTCCGTCCCACAGCGGTCTTGCCGGCGCCCATCATGCCGACGAAAACAACGGTCTTGTGCAGGATCAAACCCTTGTGAAAGGTGCCTTCGGCCATTCCTTGCCCATGTCTTGCCTGTTGCGTGAATGACGTGAACGGGACAAAAAGGCTAGGTATAAACGCGAAAAAAGGTGAGGCAGGGGGTGCCCATATGGGCCGACTGATAAAGTGGCTTTTCTATCTGCTCGTACTGGGGGTGATCGCTTTGACGGCGTACGCCTATGTCGGGCCGTATTTCGGTGCGGACTTCAGCCCGCCACAGGCGGAAATCCGGGTGCCGGTCGAACTGGAAGAGGAATGACATGGGCAGAGGGCCGATGAACCCGAACAGGATTCGGCGGGCGGCCCTCGGCGGGACCGCCGTGCTTGCCATGGGAATAGCCCTGGCAGCGGGCGCCGTGGCCCAGACCGAACCCGTGGCACAGGGCGCACTGCCGCCCTCGGTGGAAACGTCGCCCCTGTCAGAGGCGGACCCGAGCGCCGCGGGCCTTTTGTCGCCCGCCACGACCGGGCTGCCGGTGACCCTGTGGAAGGCGTCGGACCCGGCGAACCTCGCCGTGCTGATCGCCGCGGTGGAACTGCCCGTCCCCGCCATGCAGCGGCTGATGCGCACGCTGATCCTCACCGAGGCGGAACCGCCCGCGGGCGACGCGCGGCTGGCCTTCCTCGACGGGCGGCTCAACTGGCTCACCTCGCAGGGCGCGGTCGAGGAGGCGCTGGCGCTTCTCGACATCACCGGGGTCGACGACCCAAGGCTCTTTGCCCATTGGGTCGATCTCTCGCTGTTGCTGGGACAGTCCGAACCCGTCTGCGACAAGCTCGAAGTGCAGCCGAGGCTCTCGTCGGACCTGTCGCTCCGGGTGTTCTGCACCGCGCGCAAGGGCGACTGGGAACGCGCCGCGCTGATCCTGCAAAGCGCCCGCACGCTGGGCGACATCAGCGGACGGCGGGCCGAACTGCTGACACGCTTCCTCGATCCGGAGGCGGGCGACGGCCGCGCGCTCCTGCCGCCGGTCCGCCCCTCGCCGCTGGAATTCCGCCTGTTCGAGGCTCTGGGCGAACCGCTGCCCACGGCGCCGCTGCCCCTGCCCTTCGCGGTGCTGGACCTGTCGGGCGACAACGGCTGGCGCACCCAGATCGAGGCCGCCGAACGGCTGGCCCGCGCCGGCAGCCTGCCGCCGAACCGGCTTCTGGGGATCTACACGCTGCGGCGGCCCGCCGCCTCCGGCGGGATCTGGGACCGGGTGAAGGCGCTTCAGGATTTCGAGGCGGCGCTGGAACGCGGCGTCCCCGAGGGCGTGGCCCGCGCGCTGGTGCAGGTCTGGCCGCAGATGGCCCATGCGCGGATGCTCTCGCCCTTCGCCGATCTCTACGCCGAGGACATCGCCGAGGTGGACGTGAACGGACGGGCGCAGCAGATGGCCCGCCGCGCCCGCTTCCTGACCGCCGGGTACGAGGACCTGTCCCTCACCCTCGAAGACGACGACGGGCGCGAGGCGCGCTTCCTCACCGACATTGCCCGCGGCATCGCCCCGGACGAACTCCCCTCCCTGCCCCATGCCGAAGCCGTGGCCGCCGGCTTCACCGAGGGCGCGACCATGCCGCAGGTGCTGGCCACCCAGCTCGACAGCGGCCGTCTGGGCGAGGTCATCCTGCGGGCCATGGCGCTCTTCGCCTCCGGCGCGGAGGGCAACGGCCAGGACCTGACCGACGCCATCGCCACCTTCCGCGCCCTCGGGCTCGAGGACACTGCCCGCCGGGCCGCCCTCGAACTGATGATCCTCGACGCGGAGCGTGCCCTGCAATGACGCTCGCCCCGTCCCGCTGGCTGCCGCTCTTCCTCGAAGCCATGGCGGCAGAGCGCGGCGCAGCCGCCAACACGCTCGCCGCCTACCAGCGCGACCTCACCCATGTCGCCGACTGGCTCACCGACCACGCGCTCGACTTCGCCACCGCGCAGAAGAAGGACGTCGAATCCTACCTCGTCGACTGCGACACGCTGGGCCTTTCGCGCGCCACCCGCGCCCGCCGCCTGTCGGCGATCAAGCAGATCTACCGCTTCGCCTTCGAAGAGGGCCTGCGCGAAGACAACCCCGCGGTCCAGATCGCCGGCCCCGGCCGCGAGAAGCGCCTGCCCAAGACGCTCTCCGTCGAACAGGTGGACCGGTTGCTCGACGCCGCCGCCATCCACGGCCGGACCGAAGCCGACCGCGCCCGCAACGCCTGCCTGATGCAGGTGCTCTACGCCACCGGCATGCGCGTCACCGAACTGGTCTCTCTCCCCGTCTCCGCCGCGCGCGGCGACCCGAGGATGCTGCTGATCCGCGGCAAGGGCGGCAAGGAACGCATGGTGCCCCTGTCCCCCCCTGCGCGAGAGGCGCTGGCCACATGGCTCTCTGCCCGCGACGCCGCCGCGTCGGAGGCGCACATCGCCACCGGCGCCGTCCCCTCGCCCTTCCTCTTCCCCTCGCACGGCAAGGCCGGGCACCTGACGCGCCACGCCTTCTACATGCTGATCAAGGAATTCGCGCTCGAAGCGGGCGTCCCCCCGTCGGAGGTGACGCCCCACACGCTCCGCCACGCCTTTGCCACGCACCTGCTGGCCAACGGCGCGGACCTCCGGGCGATCCAGACCCTGCTGGGCCACGCCGACGTCGCCACGACAGAGATCTATACCCATGTCCTCGAGGAACGCCTGCGCGACCTCGTGATGGACCACCATCCGATGGCGAAGGACTGAGCGCCCCCGGCAACGCGCGCCGCTAAAGCGCCCCGGCCCACCCGGCACAGGCCCGCGCGGCGGCACTCAGGTGATCCGCCTGCGTCAGGCCGGTGACCCGCTTGCGCGGCGCGAAATCGTGGTCGCCGTCCTCCAGCCAGTGCAGCGCGATCCGCTCCGACAGCGCGTAGCCCGCCACCTCTTCTTGCGTGCCAAAGGGGTCGCGGGTGCCCTGGCAGATCAGCGCGGGCGTCCTGAGCCCTGCCAGATGTTCGGTGCGCAGCTTCTCCGGCTTGCCCTGCGGGTGGAACGGGTAGCCGAAACAGGCCAGCCCCGCGATCCGCCCCGCCGCAAACGCCTCGTCGGCGATCAGCGAGGCCACGCGCCCGCCCATCGACTTGCCGCCGATGACCACCCGGCCCGCGCCTGGCAGATCCGCCAGCGCCGCCGCGTATTCCGCGCTCAGCACCTCGACCTTCGGCGGCGGCCGCTTCGGCCCGCCCGTGCGCCGCGCCGCCATGTAGGCGAACTCGAACCGCGCCACGCGCAGGCCGCAGCCCGCCAGCGCCGTCGCCAGTCCCGCCATGAACGGCGTGTCCATCGCCGCCCCCGCGCCATGCGCCAGAAGCACCGTTACCGGCGCCCCGGCCTCGCCATCGAACAGAAACCGTGTCACGTCTTGCTCCTTCTCCGGCCCCGCGCCGCCAGCGCCTCTTGAACCGCCGCGCCAGCACACCCATAACCGGCCAGAGCAAGGAGAACACCCCTCATGGACCCGCAGACCGGAACCCTCGACGCCGCCTTCTGGATCACCTCCGGCGCGATCCTCGGCCTCATCATGTTGTCCGCCTTCTTTTCCGGGTCGGAGACGGCGCTGACCGCCGCCTCGCGCGGGAAACTGCGCGCTGCTTCCGACAGGGGATCTTCGGGCGCCGAACGGGCGCTGCGGATCACCGAGGACAACGAACGGCTGATCGGCTCCGTCCTTCTGGGCAACAACCTGGTGAACATCCTCGCCACCTCGCTGGCGACCGCGCTCTTCACCAACCTCTTCGGCGACAGCGGCGTCGCCTGGGCCACGCTCTTCATGACGCTGCTCGTGCTGATCTTCGCCGAGGTGCTGCCCAAGACCTACGCCATCACCAACCCCGAAACCGCCGCCGCCCGTGTGGCCGCGCCCATCGCGGTGGTGATCCGGCTGTTCTCGCCCGTGGTCTCCGCCGTGCGCCTGCTGGTCCGGGGCGTGCTGCGCGTCTTCGGCGTGCGCACCGATCCCGACAGCCAGATCCTCGCCGTCCGCGAGGAGATCGCCGGCGCCCTGCACCTCGGCCACTCCGAAGGCGTGGTGCAGAAGGAGGACCGCGACCGCATCCTCGGCGCGCTCGACCTGGGCGACCGCACCGTCGAAGAGATCATGCTCCACCGCTCCAACATCGAGATGATCGACGCCGACACCCCGCCGCAGGACATCCTGCAGCAGTGCCTCGAATCGAGCCACACCCGCCTGCCCGTCTTCCGCGGCGACCCGGAAAACATCATCGGCATGATCCACGCCAAGGACCTGCTGCGCGCCATGTACAAGCTGACCACCGGCGAAAAGGACATCGCCGAGGCGCTGGCAGGCTTCAAGATCACCGACGTGATGATGAAGCCCTACTTCGTGCCGGACACCACCGCGCTGGACGAACAGATGCGGCAGTTCCTGCGCCGCCGGACCCACTTCGCGCTGGTGGTGGACGAATACGGCTCGCTTCAGGGTCTGATCACGCTCGAGGACATCCTCGAGGAGATCGTGGGCGAGATCGCGGACGAACACGACCCGCAGGCCGACCACCAGATCCTGCGCACCGACGACGGCCAGTTCCTTGTTGACGGCAACATGACGATCCGCGACTTCAACCGCGCCACCGACTTCACCCTGCCCGACGACGAGGCCAACACCGTTGCCGGTCTGGTGATCTACGAGTCGCAGGTGATCCCGACCGTCGGCCAGGTGTTCAGCTTCCACGGTTTCCGGTTCGAGGTCCTCGCGCGCGAGAACAACCGCATCACCAAGCTGAAGATCATGCCGCTCTGACAGCCACGGGGCGCGACGGTCCGTAGGCCGGAGTTTCACTCCGGCGCGCCGTCCGGCTGCGGCAAAAGCGCCGTTTACCGGCTGGCAAGGCTTTCCCGCTGCGCTGCGGCGTAAAGGGTTAACAACCGGCCGGTTCAGGGGGTCGAAACGGCCGGTTCACCCCTTACAGCGCGTCAACCTCGGTGAACGAACGGTTGCCCGGGGGCGGGTCTTCACCGGATTTCAATCTGTCCTGGCCCTGCCGCGCGCCCGGTTAACCGGGCCTTCCCATGGGGTGTGCGCAGGGCCTGTTTTTGTCGGGATTTCGGCGCGCAAAATGCACCCTGACGGCGGTGGCACCCGACCGTCAGGGTGCCGTCCGACCGGGCTCTGGTATCCGGCCGGACGGGCTTTTTTCGGGTACGTCCTGAGGGTTTGTCGCGGGGGAGGTAAACGGGAAAGAAAGTGGTAACATCAGTACGAAATATGCACATCGGGAACAGTCCCCCGCGACCTGTACAGATTACCACCCGCCTGACGTAAGGTCTTCTGCGCTAGCGTTTATTCCGCGTGAATAATGCCTCAGCCCCCTTCACGCCGCTCTGCCGCACGCTCCAGCCGGACGCGGTCCTGCTCCCAGTCCAGCGCCTGTTTCGCCCGCTCCAGATACTCGTCAGCCCGCGCTTTCGCCGCGGCGCAAAGCTCCGGATCGGGATGGCGCATCAGACCGCCCAGCACCTTCTGCAGGCGCTCCTGCACCTCCCGCACCGCGGCCCCGTCGCGCGCCACCGAATCGAAGGCGTCGCCGATCAGAACCTCCGCATCCAGCGGCCTTGCATGCAGCCGGGGATGCAGCGCCTCGCCGTCCCCCTCCGTCTCATCCCGATACGCCGACAGGATCCGCCCACACCGGTTGATCACATCGATCGCCGTCCCCGGATCGTTGATCCCCGGCGACAGCGCCTTCGACCCGATCTGCGCCATGGTCATCAGGCCGAATCGCGGGTCCTGATCGTAGGTGCGTTCGTCCCCGATGATGATGTTGAGGTGCAGCGCCTCGGACACCCGTTCGCGCGTCTCCTCATCCGCATCGCCCAGCCCGCAGACCTTCGCCAGCGGGGACCGCAGGAAGGCGAAATCTCCAATCTCGGCAAGGAGATAGATGTCGCACTTCAACTCTTCTGCCAGTTTCTGCAGCGGTTCCGGATGGATCATCTGGATATACCCGGTCTCCGGCGTGGCGACGACGAACCCGTCCTCCGGCACGTCCCCGGTCAGCGGCACGGCACCCAGGCACGGCGTGTCCAGCCGCTGGCGGAACTGCAGCGCGGTCTTGTCCTCCACCTGGCGGGCGGAGCTGATCAGACTGCCCAGCGACTGCAGGTGCTGCATCCAGCGGATCAGAGACCAGACGATCAGCGCCAGCATGAAGACCGTGACGACGAACATCACCAGCGCCTTCTCGTCCCCGATGTAGCTGACCTCGCGCAACACGATGGCGGTCAGTGCGTAGACGTAACTGCTGATAAAGGTGGCCAGCGTATTCTGCGTGACCGTGTCCTGCCGGATCAGTTGCTGCAGCCGCGGCGTGAACTGCGAGGCGGTAGCATGGTTCGTCGACACCATGACCGTCAGCGAGAACGTGGTGACCGTCAGCATGGCCGCGGCGATGATGTCCAGCAGCCGGTCGACGGAAGACCCGGCGATCAGGCTTTGCCACTCTTCCGGCAGGACCCGTTCCACGAGTTGCGACAGCGGGATCACCGCCACCGCCAAGAGGCCGAAGGCGGTGACGCGCACCCAGAGGCGCCGAAGGTGGCCACGCAGCACGCGCACCGCCTTTTTCGGAAGAGAGAACAAGGATTTCATCCCCGCAGACGTAACACGTCCACGGGCGTTGCCCAGCCCCGTAGTCGCGACATCATGCGTCGCATTCGTGCTAGGCACCGCTTCTGCCGCGTTTAAGCTCGGATGCAACGAACAGGGAGTCCGCCATGAAATCCACCACCCGCGTCGTTGTGATCGGAGGCGGCGTCGTCGGCTGCTCCGTCCTCTACCACCTTACAAAGCTGGGCTGGTCGGACGTCATGCTGCTGGAGCGGTCGGAACTCACCTCGGGCTCCACCTGGCATGCGGCGGGCGGCTTCCACACGCTGAACGGCGACACCAACATGGCGGCGCTGCAGGGTTATACGATCCGGCTTTATCGCGAACTGGAAGAGCTGACCGGCATGTCCTGCGGACTGCACCACGTGGGCGGCATCACCCTTGCCGACAACCGCGACCGCTTCGACATGCTGGTCGCCGAACGGGCCAAGCACCGCTACATGGGGCTCGAGACAGAGATCGTCGGCCCCGAAGAGATCGCAAAGCTCGCCCCCATCGTGAACCTCGACGGGATAATCGGCGCGCTTTACGACCCGCTCGACGGGCACCTCGATCCCTCCGGCACCACCCATGCCTATGCCAGGGCCGCGCGCATGGGCGGCGCCGAAATTCATCTGCATACCAAGGTGTTGGAGACCAATCCTCGACCGGATGGCACATGGGGCGTGGTCACCGACAAGGGCACGATCCACACCGAGCATGTGGTCAACGCCGGTGGACTATGGGCACGTGAGGTCGGCGCGATGGCGGGCGTCTACCTGCCTCTGCACCCGATGGAACATCAGTACCTCGTGACCGAGGAAACCCCCGAGATCTACGAACGCGACAGCGAACACCCGCACGTCATGGACCCCGCCGGGGAAAGCTACCTGCGGCAGGAAGGGCGCGGCCTGTGCATCGGGTTCTACGAACAGCCCTGCCGCCCCTGGGCCGTCGACGGCACGCCCTGGGACTTCGGCCACGAACTGCTGCCCGACGATTTCGACAAGATCGAGGATTCGATCAGCTTCGCCTTCCGCCAGTTCCCGGTGCTGGAGCGCGCCGGGATCAAGTCGGTGATCCACGGCCCCTTCACCTTCGCCCCCGACGGCAACCCTCTGGTCGGCCCGATCCCGGGGATGCGCGGCTACTGGTCGGCCTGCGGCGTCATGGCGGGCTTCAGCCAGGGCGGCGGCGTCGGTCTGATGCTGGCGCAATGGATGACCCACGGAGAATGCGAACGCGACGTGTCGGCCCTGGACGTGGCGCGGTTCGGAGAGTGGATTTCACCCGGGTACACCCTGCCGAAAGTCATTGAAAATTATCAGAAACGCTTCTCAGTCAGCTACCCGAACGAAGAACTGCCCGCCGCGCGCCCGCTGCGCACCTCGCCGATGTACGACATCTTCGACGGCATGGGCGCGGTCTGGGGCGCGCAATACGGGCTGGAGGTGGCGAACTACTTTGCCGAAGGGGACGAGCCGCGGTACGAGACACCGTCGTTCCGCCGCTCCAACGCATGGGAAGCCACGGCGCGCGAGGTCCGTGCCGTGCGTCAAGCCTGCGGCATCAACGAGGTGCACAACTTCGGCAAGTACCGGGTGACCGGCCCGAACGCGCGCGCATGGCTGGATCATGTCATGGCGGGCCGCATTCCGAAACCGGGCCGCCTGTCGCTGACGCCGATGCTGTCGCATGCCGGGCGGATCATCGGCGACTTCACCGTGGCCTGCCTTTCGGAAACGGAATTCCGCCTGACCGCATCCTACGGCGCGCAGGCCTACCACATGCGCTGGTTCCTGCAGCATCCACAGGACGGCGTAACCATCGAGAATATCAGCGATTCCTCCACCGGCTTCCAGCTTGCCGGACCCAAGGCGCGGGACATTCTGCAGGCCTGCACCCGCACCGACCTGTCGGACATGCGGTTCCTCGACGTGCGGCGGATGACGGTGGGCATGACCGACTGCCTCGTGCAGCGGGTCTCCTACACCGGCGATCTGGGGTTCGAGATATATTGCGATCCGATGAACCAGCGGCAGTTGTGGCACGCGCTGTGGACCGCGGGCCAGCCGCACGGGCTGAAGCCCTTCGGGATGCGCGCCATGATGAGCCTGCGGCTGGACCGGTTCTTCGGTTCCTGGGGGCGCGAATATGGGCCGGACTATACCGCCGCCGAGACGGGGCTGGACCGGTTCATCCGGTGGGACAAGGACTTCATCGGCAAGGCCGCCGCGGAGGCCGAGCGCGCCTCTCCCCCGGACCGGCAGCTTGTGGTCTTCGAGGTCGACGCCGCCGATGCCGACGTCACCGCCTATGAGCCGGTCTGGATCGACGGCGCGGTGCGCGGCTTCTGCACGTCGGGCGGCTACTCGCACTGGCTGGAAAAGTCGATCGCCTACGCCCTGATCCCGCGCAGCGACCTGCGCGACGACCTTGTGGCAGAGATCGAGATCCTCGGGCGAAGATGCACGGCAAGGTTGCAATCCGCGCCACTGTTCGACGTCGAGGGCACCCGACTGCGTGGGTAAATCAAGGCTTTAGGGCGCTGCATGGGCGCACAGTCGATCAGTAAACGCCATTGATTTCTGCGCCGCAGCACACAACCGGTGCGTGTGCAGCGACGATTTTTCTGTCTTTTCAAATGGCTCGCCGTTATATCCATCATCATGCAAGACATCGCCATCCTGATTCCCGCCGCCGGTACAAGTTCCCGAATGCGCGGCAGAGACAAGCTCACCGAGATCGTTTCGGGTGAGCCCTTGCTGCGCCGCCAGGCGCAGACAGCCATGGCCACCGGCGCGCACGTCTGCGTGACTTTGCCGGATTACGATCACCCTCGGGCGGGGGCACTGGCCGGTTTGCCTGTGCAGCTTGTGGGCGTCCCTGACGCGGATCTCGGCATGTCGGCGTCGCTCCGCCGTGGCGTCGCGATGTTACCGCGCGGCATGAAGGCGGTCGTCGTGCTGCCCGCGGACATGCCGGAGATCGAAACGGACGATATCTCCCGCCTGATCGAGGGCTTCCGCGCGACGCCCTACCCCATGCTTCAGCAGGCAACCGCAGCGGACGGCACGCCGGGTCATCCCGTGCTGTTCCCGGCCGATTGCTTCTCCGCCATCCTGCAGCTTACGGGCGATCAAGGGGCACGGGATATCCTGAAGGCGAACGCGCACCGGCTGCGCCGGATCGCGCTGGCCGACGAACGCGCGCTTGTCGACCTCGACACGCCCGAGGCATGGGACGCATGGCGCGGGCGTCCGCCGGAAAAGCTGAGTGTCCCGGCTGAGTAAGTCGGGACAACGACTAATTCCTTTGGATCAGTTCAGCCGCGCATGCCGGGTCATGACCCGCTGCACGGACGGTCCGACGAAATCCCGCTTTGCCCAAACCTCGCAGACATTGGCGGCCTTCGCCTTCGCGTACATGAACGGTGACGGGAAGTCGCTGACGATGACCACCGGCACGCCCTTCAACGCCTTGTCGTTCGCCATTTCCTGAACGAGGTCTACGCCCATGCCGTCCGGCAAAGCGTTGTCCAGAAAGACGATGGAGATCTGTCCGTCCTTCAGCCGTTGGCGGGCTTCCTTAAGATCGCGGGCGACGATCATCGGTACGTTCGGGCACTGCTTGGCAAAGACACGGCGCATCATGCGCCTGTCGAATTCCTGATCGTCCACGATAAGGCAGTGTTTGTCCGTCTTCGCCATCGGTCCAGCCATCTCCAGCCCTTCCCGATCCTGACTCACAAGGATTGCGATCCTGTTAATTGATTGATTTCCCTTAAAACACTTGGAAAGAAAAAGGGCGACCCTTGGGGCCGCCCTTTTCCCATCGCCGCATCAAGCGGCGATGGCTGCATATTCCGTTCAGCGCGTCAGCAGCGCGGCCTCGTGCTTCTTCAGCGAGCGGCGGGCAGAGGCATAGGCCTTGATGCCTTCCGCTTCGGCCAGCTCCGGGAACAGTTCCAGAATTTCCTGACGCTGGGCATTGCCGATGCCGGCAAGGCTGTAGTCGCCGGGCTGGAAGCTCTCGGTCCATGCGCCGTTCGACAGCACCACTTCGTGCTGGTCGAACATGATGTGGATGTAGGAGACAGAACCCACTTCCACTTCTTCGACACCCTCCAGACCCAGCAGGTGCTTGGCGGCGACAAGGACTTCGCGCTCTTCGAAGTAGAGGGCGGTCTTGTCGTTCGCCACCAGCACGCGGTGGTTCGGAGATACCAGCGTGTCGTGCTCCGGCAGGTTGTTGCCCAGCGAGCCCTGCTTGATCAGCACCGGGCTCAGGTGCGGCTTGCGCGCCAGTTCATGCCCGGTCAGGTCCTTGCGGCCGACCCACTTGATCTCCTGGATCCCGTTGTCGCGGGTGATGACCCGGTCGCCGACCTTCAGGTCCTCGACCAGACGCTCGCCGCGCGGTGTGGCGATCAGCGTGCCGGGGGTGAAGCAGGGCACCACTTCCTCGATCTCGAAGAAGTCCATGGTGCCGGTCACTGCGCCCGAGCCGTCAAGGAACTCGACGGTGCCGTCGATGCCGTTGCCGTTGGAGTCGGTGGTCACGTTGGTCAGGCGCCAGTCGACATCGCGCTGGCCCACGCCGGACAGGTTCAGGATGTCGTAGTCCTGGTTCGGCGCATCCGCCGGGTCGGCCACGTCGACAAAGCCGCCGGAGCCACCGTCCACGACGTCGCCGGCGCCATGCGCCGCGCTGTCCACGAAGATCACGTCGCGGTCGGACCCGCCCTGAATGTCGTCGACCCCGGCACCGCCGTTCAGCGTGTCGTTGCCCTGCCCGCCGATCAGCGTGTCATTGTCGTCGCCGCCAGAGATCTCGTCGTCGTCGATGCCACCGTCGAGGTAGTCGTCGCCGGAACCACCCTGCAGCGTGTCGTCGTCATCGCCGCCAAAGATCGTGTCGTTGCCGAGGAAGCCCTGCAGCAGGTCACGGTCGTTCTCGGTGTTGACGTCGATGTCGTCGGTCAGCTCGAGCGTCGCGATGTTGGAGCCGTCGATGTAGTCATGGCCCTGGCCACCGTCGATGGTGTCGGAACCGTGGCCGCCGATCAGGGAGTCGTCGCCCTGGTTGCCACGGATCAGGTCGTCGTCGATGCCGCCGTCGATGGTGTCGTTGCCGCCACCGCCGGTGATGGTGTCGCGGTCGTCGCCGGTCTCGATGTAGTCGTCGCCGCCTTCGCCGTCGATGGAGTCACGGCCGTCTTCCTGGTTCGGGTCGCTGGTAAAACCGAAGACATCGCGCAGCGGGCTGCCCGGTGCAAAGGCCGGATCGTCGTTCTCGTAATCGGAGAAGGTGTCGGTGCCCGCGATGATGGTGTCATGGCCCTGACCGCCGTAAATGGTGTCGGAGCCCTGTACATCGTACAGATAGTCGTCGCCGCCGCCGAGGTCGACGAGGTCGTCGTCGATACCCGGAAGGACGGTGTCCGCACCGCCGCCCGCGACGATGGTGTCGTCGTCGTCACCGGTAGAGATCAGGTCGGCGCCAGACGTGCCGGTTTCGGAGTCGAGGTCGTCGGACGGGTCCGGATCTTCGTCGAAACCGTCGAGCGGGTCGAACGGCTGCAGGCCGGGTGCAACCGGGAACACATCGGTGTCGATGCGGCCTTCGGATATCTCTACGCCCACGCCCACGATCATCTCGGCCGAGTCGGTGCCGCCGTTGCCGTCGGAAATGGTGTAGGAGATGCGGTCCACGCCGACGAAGCCGGCATTGGGCGTGTAGGTCACTTCGCCCGTGGTCGGGTCCAGCGTCGCGGTGCCGTTGGCAGGCGTCCCGATGGAGGTCACGGTCAGCACGTCGGCGGGATCAGCGTCGGTGTCGTTGGTCAGCGGCTCGATCACCACCGGGGTCGCCGGGTCGGTGGAAACGATATCGTCCATTGCCACCGGCGGGATGTTGGTTGTCGTGCCGCCGTCGGTCACGGTGATGGTCACAGTCGCGGTGGCGTCGTTGCCCGGCGTGCCGTCGTTCACCGTGTAGGTGAAGGTGTCGGTGCCCACGAAACCGGTGTTCGGGGTGTAGATCACCTCGCCCGTGGTCGGATCGATCTCGGCGGTGCCGTTGGCCGGGGTTCCGACGGAGGTCACGGTCAGCGTGTCGCCTTCCGGATCGGTGTCGTTCGCGGTGACATCCACCACGACCGGCGTATCGTCGTCGGTGCTGGCGCTGTCGTCAACGGCGCTCGGCGGCAGGTTGTCTGCCACGTCAACGGTGGAGAACTCGACGTCGGAGATCAGAATGCGCTGGTCGGACTCGCCGCCGTTCGCGTATTCGATGACGATCTGGCTGATCGGACCTTCGATTTCCACCAGCGCGGAGCCTTCCGGCGTTTCGAAATCGTCGGTCCGGGTCTCGCCATCGATCGTGGAGCCGTTCACCGCTGCCGTGCCGGACGGCGTGATGGTCACCGGGACCGGGTTGCCCGCAGCGTCGTATGCGGTGATCGTCACGATGTCCTCGAAGGAGCCCGCGACGCCCGTCTTGTCACCGGTTGTGCCGGTGTCGATGTCGTTCAGTCGGAAGGACACGTTCTGCACGCTGTTGGTGTAGAGCGCGGAGTCGGTCGACCGGAAATCCAGGGTGGTGGTGGAGGTCGCCTGGGCGAACCCCTCGACCTCGCCCACGAGCTTCAGGTGCGACTGCGGATCAAACGTTTCGCCATCTGCCACGTAGGCCGGAGCGTTGAACGTGATCGCCTGTGCGCCGGGCGAGATACCGTCGTACGTCACGTCGACGGCCACGCCGCCGGTGTCCACCGTTGCGGACACGCCGCCTCCCAACACGTCGGTGTCGGTCAGTGTTGTGCCGAAGGCCCCGATAAGACCCCAATCCAGAACCAAGTCAGCCATACTATAGACCCTCTATATCGTC
The DNA here is from genome assembly GCF_030126985.1 of Sagittula sp. MA-2. GTDB lineage: Bacteria > Pseudomonadota > Alphaproteobacteria > Rhodobacterales > Rhodobacteraceae > Sagittula. Next base: position 2,634,153 of record NZ_CP126145.1, read on the forward strand.
GTGGGGGCATGCCCCTGGCGTATGCGCGCCATGACAATGCCCACGGCACTGCCCGTTTCCTCATCTGCACTGCTCTGGATATCCCGACGTGTCGGGTGTTGCCTCTACCCACGTTTTTTCGTGGACGAAGAACACCTTAGCGGCACGGGAGGATTCTCCCCCCTCGCGTCACGCCGGGTCATCGAAACCCGAGCCGTTCAGCGGCCGCCCCCGTGGCCAATGTCTTCACCCCCCAGTTGGGCTTGAAACGTTAATACGGCGAAGCTGCCCCAGTCGGAAAGGAAAAATGGCGCAATCCGGGCAGCCTTCGCCGCATCCGCGCCGCAAATCGGGCGAAAAAAGGCAAGTATCGCGGGCGTGTGGCTGAAAATTGTATCTAAGGGCGCAACAGGTGAAGCCAGATGTTGACGGATCGGCAAGAAAAAGCACCATATATTGTGCATACGCGAGGTTCAGACCCCACATTATGTCTCAAAACGGAAACAGTGAATTGAGGCCCAAATTAGGCTGCGTCGTGAGCGTGAGGTTGCCACAAGTCTTGTCGTTTTGTCCTTTCAGACGAACCAATTCCGCAGACTGGGCCAAATTGGTCACCAGATCGTGCCGAGGAAGGCGTAAATCACCCGAATCATTCGAGGCAAATTGGGCACTTCCGCCCCATTCAACCCTAAGTAGACCTAGGCCTGCAAGTAAAGGGGTCACTTTTCGGCCAGAATTCGCCTGAAACCGCGCCCGCCGAGGTATGAAACCATCATGCCGGCCAACATACGTGCGACTTCTGCGCTTGACTGACCGCAATTGTGGCAAGTGCATTCTGTTTGTTTCAGCTTGCGCTTAGGTTGAATTGTGTCGTCTAGGCGGATTTGCCAGGTACGAACCGGCCGCTTCACCTGGCGGACGATCCAGACACCGCCGCCCCGCCTCAAAGCGGCCGGGAACCGGGACACGGCCACCACGCTCGACCGCCGCCGACCGCAAGGCATCATCGTCCTCCGCCTACGAAGTGCGCACGGGACGCCGCAGTTGTGTCTCCTTTGGGCCGCGCACCTATGGCGCCGGCTGGCCGCCGAACGGCAATCGTCGCCCCTTGCTACCAACACACAGCCTGGCCCCCACCGTCAGGATCAGGCCCTGTTCGGCGTCACGTCATCCAGGAATGTCTGAGGATTTTCAGGCTGGTACCCAAGGTCGGACTCGAACCGACATGACCTTTCGGCCGGGGGATTTTGAATCCCCTGCGTCTACCATTCCGCCACTTGGGCCCGGGCCCGACATTTAGCGGCCCCGATCCGCGTCGTAAAGTGTCAAACCGCACAGCTTGACGCCCTCGGCCCGCCATGTTCAATCGCTGCGACAGCGAAAAGGAGTGCGCGATGCGCCGCATCTACGACTGGACCATGGCGCAGGCAGGTGGGCAGCACGCGTTGCTTGTCCTTGCCCTTGTCTCCTTCATCGAGGCCTCGATCTTTCCGATCCCGCCGGACGTGCTGATGATCCCGATGATCCTCGCGGCACCTTCCCGCGCCTGGCTGATCGCCCTCGTGGCCACCTTGTCCTCGGTTCTGGGCGGCCTCCTGGGCTACGGCATCGGCTTCTTCTTCTTCGAAACGCTGGGCCAGCCGATCCTCGAATTCTTCGGCAAGGCCGACAAGATGGTGGAGTTCAACGCCACCTTCAACGGCGCCGGGTTCTGGGCCGTGCTGATCGCGGGCGTCACGCCCTTCCCGTTCAAGGTCATCACGATCATGTCCGGCTGGACCGCGATGCCGCTGGCCACCTTCCTCACCACCGCCCTCATCGCCCGCGCGATCCGCTTCTTCGTGGTGGCCGGGCTGCTTTATGCCTTCGGCGCACCCATTCGTGACTTCATCGAGAGGTATCTGGGGCTTGTGTTTACGGCTTTCGTCGCGCTTCTTGTGGGTGGCTTCCTGTTGCTGAGATACATATGACCCGCAAGACACTGACCCTGCTCGCCACCCTCGGTTCTGCCGCGCTGATCCTCGGGGCGCTCGGCTTCCAATACATCGGCGGGCTTTATCCCTGCAAACTTTGCTACTGGCAGCGTTACGGCCATTTTGCCGCGATCGCCGCCGGGGTCGTGGCGTTGTTCGTCCCGGCCCGGGTGCTCCTGTGGATCGGCGCCGCAGGTGCGGGGTCGTCCTCTGTCATCGCGGTCTATCACACCGGGGTGGAGCGTGGCTGGTGGGAAGGTCCGACGACGTGTTCCGGCGGCCCGGTCGGCAACCTGAGCACGGACGAGCTGTTCGACCAGATCATGAACGCGCCCGTCATCCGCTGCGACGAGATCCCGTGGGAGATGTTCGGCCTGTCGATGGCGAACCTCAACGTCGTGGCCTCTGCGGTCATCGCCGTGCTCTTCATCCTCGCGGCCCGCGCAAAAGCGTGACAGCGTCCCCGCGCTCTGGCATGACCGGCAGAGGCAAGCGGAGCGCAGCATGACCAATAAACTGGCCCTCATCCTCGGCGGGATCATCGCGGTCCTGATCGCCGCGGACCTGACGCTGTACGACGGGGCCAACCTGCTGTTCCTCGGCAAAAAGCTCTACTGGCTGATCGACTACGTTGCCTTCTGGCGCTGAACGCCCGGGCATCCCGAACCGCCGACCCTGCCCATCCCGGCGACACCATGCCGTGACCCTTGGCGCGTGCCGTTGGACTGCCGCCAGAGCCGTCGCAGCACCCGCCCCGCCCTTGACTTCGCGGGTGCCGGATGCTTGGTAGCGTTAACATCACTTGACCGGGCGCGCCACGCCGCGGACGCTCGCTGCAGAAGACTGCTACAGAGAGGACACTCCCATGACCGTCACAGTCGCCATCAACGGTTTCGGCCGCATCGGCCGCAACGTGCTGCGTGCCATCATCGAGTCCGGCCGCACCGACATCGAAGTGGTCGCGATCAACGACCTCGGCCCGGTCGAGACCAATGCTCACCTGTTGCAGTACGACAGCGTGCACGGCCGTTTCCCGGTCGAGGTGACGCACACCGACGACAGCATCGACGTGGGCCGCGGGCCGATCAAGGTCACCGCCATCCGCAACCCGGCCGAGCTGCCCTGGGGCGATGTCGACGTCATCATGGAATGCACCGGCATCTTCACCTCGAAAGAGAAATGCCAGGCGCACCTGTCGACCGGTGCTAAGCGCGTGCTGATCTCCGCCCCGGGCACCGATGCCGACAAGACCATCGTCTTCGGCGTGAACGACGGCGAACTGACCAAGGACGACCTGATCGTCTCGAACGCGTCCTGCACCACGAACTGCCTGTCGCCGGTCGCCAAGGTGCTGAACGACCAGATCGGCATCGTGAAGGGCTTCATGACCACGATCCACTCCTACACCGGCGACCAGCCGACGCTGGACACGATGCACAAGGACCTCTACCGCGCCCGCGCCGCGGCGCTGTCGATGATCCCGACCTCGACCGGCGCGGCCAAGGCCGTGGGTCTCGTTCTGCCGGAACTGAACGGCAAGCTGGACGGCGTGGCGATCCGGGTGCCCACGCCCAACGTTTCTGTCGTCGACCTGACGTTCGAGGCCGCGCGCCCGACCACGGTCGAGGAAATCAACGACGCGATCCGCGCCGCAGCCAACGGCCCGCTGAAGGGCATCCTCGGCTACACGGACAAGAAGCTGGTGTCGTCGGACTTCAACCACGACCCGCATTCGTCGATCTTCCACACCGACCAGACCAAGGTCATGGACGGCACGATGTGCCGCATACTGACGTGGTATGACAACGAGTGGGGCTTCTCCAACCGCATGTCGGACACTGCTGTCGCCATGGGCAAGCTGATCTGAGGCATTTGGCCCCGGGGCGGCCCGTCCGCCCCTGCCGGGCACCTTGATGCCGGCACAAAGAAAAAGGCGCCGTCCTCACAAGGGGCGGCGCCTTTCGAATTCTGCGGTGTCCTGTCCGCGGGTCGCGTCTGGTTCAGCCACCATAGACCGCCTGGTAGGCGATGCGCGGCATGTCGGCGCGTGCGATGTTCAGGTCGCGGGCGGTGTCTTCCGGCATGGAAGTCAGTTCGAACAGGGTGCGCTTGTACTCGGCGCGTTTGGCCATCCGGCCGCGGAAGTTGCTAACGAAGCTCATGTCGTTTCCTTTCAGTCTGCGTTTCGTTACCGCCAACATAGTCACGCTGCGGCGCAGCACAATTGTCGTATGGGCCGGGTCGCCATGCATGAAATGCAAAGCAACCTAAGGGCAATCTTAACGCTGCCATGCAGCATGGGCAGCGCGCGCCGCAGCCGACAACTCCGATGTCAGGAAGAGCCGCGAACAGTGTGTCTGCAGACCCGCCAATATCTCACGCCGCAGGACCACCCCGGCATGGAACAAAAACGGCGCGCCCGAAGCGAGTGGAAGTGGATGGAAATTCAGCGGGCGATGCCCTCGATGAACGCGTCGATGCCGGTCAGGTAGCCCGGTTTGCCGAACAGGTCGTCATGACCGCCCAGCTCGATCGGCACCAGCGCCGTGTCGCTCCCGGCCGCTTCCAGTGCGGCGGCCACGCGTTCGCCGTGGCCGAAGGGGATCAGACCGTCCACCGTTCCGTGCAACACCAGCGAAGGGGCCGTCACCCGGCGCGCGTCGTTCAGGCTTTGCCACTTCTGGACGCCGGGGACCAGGCAGGCGGGCAGGAAGGAGCGCGCAGCCATCAGCTCGCACAGCCGCGCGTAGGGCGCCGCGAGGATGAGCCCGTCCACCGACCGCTCTGCCGCGACATGCAGCGCAAGGCCCGTGCCCAAAGAATAGCCGTGCACGATGACCGGGCCGTCTTTGCCCACCAGTTGCGGCAGGGCGTCATACGCTGCCAGTGCGTCGGCCTTCAGGCGGTCTTCGGACGGTGTTCCGGGCACGCCCCCGCCGCCGCGATAGCCCATGGCCACGACGCTGCGCCCGGCCTCCGCATGATGCCGCAGCATGGGGGCGAAGGCGGTCAACGCGCCGACGTTGCCCATGAAGTAGATGACAACCGGCGCGCCCGCCTCACCCACGTGCTTGTAGACCCGCAACGGGCCCGCGTCGGTCGGCACGTCCTGCGCGTCGAAGCCCGGCTCCCTCAGCTCCGTCTGATTGTGAAACGGATAGACCAGACGGGTATGCACCGACACCGCCGCCACGGCGTAAGCCGCGTACAGCAGGACACCCACGACCACGGCCAAGAGGACTGCGCGGCGCGCTCTCACCCCAGGCGCGCCTCGAGCGCGTCGCGCACCGGCGGCGTCACGAACTTCGACACGTCCCCGCCCAGCCGGGCGATCTCCTTCACCAGCTTCGAGGCAATCGCCTGATGCCGCGCCTCCGCCATCAGGAACACCGTCTCAACCGAATCGTCCAGCGAGCGGTTCATGCCGACCATCTGGTATTCGTATTCGAAATCGGCCACGGCACGCAGGCCGCGCACGATGACCGAGGCGCCCACATCGCGGGCGCAATCGATCAGAAGGTTCTCGAACGGATGAGCGATGATCTCGCAGCCGGTCTCTTCGGCGATGCCGACGCACTCTGCCTCGACCATGGCCACGCGCTCTTCCAGCGTGAACAGCGGCCCCTTGTCCCGGTTGATCGCGACACCGATCACCAGCCGGTCGACCAGCGTGGCCCCGCGGCGGATGATGTCGATATGGCCCAGAGTTATGGGATCGAAGGTGCCTGGATAGAGGCCGATGCGCATTTTGAGGCTCCCCCGTATTGCTCGCCGCGCGCAAACGCAACAATATTGCGCCAGTGAATGCAAGGGGGAAACCCGAGAACCCCGGTCCGCGCCTCGGTATGGCAAATGACGGCACGGGGTTTTCGGCTGTCAGCGGCAAGCTCAAGCGTACGCCTCTGCGGCCGGGGATGGAACTGGCGTGCGGAGGGCCGCGCCGCGGGGTCAGTGCCCCATGATCATGCCTTCGAGGGCCGTCTTCTCCATCGCCAGTTCGCTCAGCTTCGCCTTGACCACGTCGCCCAGCGTGATGAGCCCGACCATCTTGCCGTCCTCCACCACGGGCATGTGGCGGAACCGACCCTCCGTCATCTTGGAAAGGATCGCGTCGGCGTTGTCGCCGCGTGCGCAGGTCACCAGTTTCTTCGTCATGTAATCGTCGACCGCGTCCGACAGGCAGCCCGCCCCGTTCGAGGCCAGCACCCGCACGATGTCGCGCTCCGACAGGATGCCCTCTGCCACCACGCCATCCGAAGAAATCACCACCGTCCCGATCCGTTTTTCTGCAAGGATCTTGGCTGCATCGGCGACCTTCGTGCCCGGTTTGACCGTATACACGCTGTCGATGCCCTTGCTCTTCAGAATCTGCTGGACCTGCATGGCGATGCTCCTCGTCTGCGATGACTTTCACCCAGCGTCACCGAGGTGCGACAACCTGTCAAGTCAGCCATTTGGCGGAAACCCCGGCGCGGGCACCGACATAAGGCGTATTTACAGACCGGCCTGCACCTCCAGCCGGGCCAGTTCGGCACGCATCCCGGCAACCAGCGCCTCGGCAAAGCGGTTCATCCGTTCAAGGCGCCGGTCGTCAGCGTGACGAACAAGGTAGAAGGACCGTATCAGCTCCATCTCGTCCGTCAGCAGGCGTTTGACACCTTCGGCCTGCGGCAGGGCAAAGTCGTGCACGATGCCCAGCCCGGCGCCCCCCTTTATCCACTGGAACTGCACAGCAACGGAGTTCGACGCCAGCTCCACCCGGTTCATGCCCAGGTCGGCGAGGTAATCCAGTTCCTTGTCGAAGATCATGTCGGGAATGTAGCCGACGATCCGGTGGCCGCGCAGGTCGTCAAGCGTCCCTATGGGGGCGTTTGACGCAAGATAGGCGTCGCTTGCCGCAAGATGCAGCCGATAATCGGCAATCTTCTGCACGACGAGCCGCCCCGCCGTCGGCGGAGAGACGGCAATGGCCATGTCGGCCTCGCGGCGAGACAGGTTGACCACGCGCGGCAGGGCGACGATCTGCACCTCCAGCTCCGGGTTTTGATCGGCAATCGCCGCGCAGACCTGCGGCAGGAGGTAATTGGCGCAGCCATCCGGCGCCCCGATCCGCACCTGCCCCGACAGCCCCTCCGACCGGCCCTTGACCGCCTCCGCCGCCAGCAGCGCCGCCTGTTCCGCCGATTCCGCATGGTCGACCAGCCGCGCCCCGGCCTCAGTCAGCGCGTAACCCTGTGGCGATTTCGCGAAGAGTGGCGCGCCCAGTCCCTGCTCGAGCCGTGCCACCCGGCGCCCAACCGTCGCGGGGTCCATGCGCAGCACCCGCCCCGCCGCCGACAGGCTTTCCCCCCGGGCCACGGCAAGGAAAACGCGCAGATCGTCCCAGTCCATTTTGCACTCCTGCAAGACCTATTTGTCAAACTGCCCCTTCCTTGCGCAAAATTGCAAGAGTAGGGTCCGCGCAAGAACGAACTCTGGAGGACTGCCATGACCGAACTCACCAACTGGATCAACGGCCAGCACGTCAAATCGACGTCGGGCCGCACCTCGGACGTCTACAACCCCGCCACCGGCGAAGTGCAGGCGAAGACACCGCTGTCCACCGTGGAAGAGCTGAACGATGCCGTGGCCAAGGCCGTGGAAGCGCAGAAAGCCTGGGGCGCCACCAACCCGCAGCGCCGCGCCCGCGTGATGATGAAGTTCGGCCAACTCATCAACGAGCACATGGACGAACTGGCCGAACTGGTCTCGAAAGAACACGGCAAGACCCTGCCCGATGCCCGCGGCGACGTGCAGCGCGGTCTCGAGGTGGTCGAGGTCTGCATGGGCGCGCCCAACATGCTGAAGGGCGAATTCACCGATGACGGCGGCCCGGGCATCGACCTCTACTCCATGCGCCAGCCGCTGGGTGTCGTGGCCGGCATCACGCCGTTCAACTTCCCCGCCATGATCCCGCTGTGGAAGATGGCCCCGGCCCTGGCCTGCGGCAACGCAATGATCCTCAAGCCGTCCGAGCGTGTGCCCTCCACCGCCCTGCGGCTTGCCGAACTGATCAAGGAAGCGGGCCTGCCCGACGGTGTCCTGCAGGTGGTGAACGGCGACAAGCAGGTGGTCGACGCAATCCTCGACAACGAGGACATCGCCGCCGTGGGCTTCGTCGGCTCCACGCCCATCGCGCAATACATCTATGGCCGGGCTGCCTCCAACGGCAAGCGCGCCCAGTGCTTCGGCGGCGCCAAGAACCACATGATCATCATGCCGGACGCCGACATCGACAAGGCGGCGGACGCCCTGGTGGGCGCGGGCTACGGTGCCGCGGGCGAGCGCTGCATGGCGATCTCCGTCGCCGTTCCGGTGGGCCAGGAAACTGCCGACAAGCTGATCGACGCCCTCGTCCCCCGCGTCGAGAAACTGAAGGTCGGCCCCTACACCTCCGACGCCGACGTGGACTACGGCCCGGTGATCACCGCGCAGGCCAAGACCCGCATCGAGGGGCTCATCTCCTCCGGCGTGGACCAGGGCGCCAAGCTGGTGATCGATGGCCGCGGCTTCGAGCTGCAGGGCTACGAGAACGGCTTCTTCTGCGGCCCGTCGCTGTTCGACAACGTCACCCCGGACATGGACATCTACAAGGAAGAGATCTTCGGCCCCGTCCTGTCGACCGTCCGCGCCGAGAGCTATGAGGATGCACTGAACCTTGTGATCGACAACCCCTACGGCAACGGTACGGCGATCTACACCGCCGACGGCGACACCGCACGCGACTTCGCGCACCGGGTGAACGTGGGCATGGTCGGCATCAACTTCCCGATCCCGGTGCCGCTCTCCTACCACACCTTCGGCGGCTGGAAGAAATCGGCCTTCGGCGACCTGAACCAGTACGGCCCCGATGCCTTCCGCTTCTACACGAAGACCAAGACCGTCACCGCGCGCTGGTTCTCCGGCATCAAGGAAGGCGGCGAGTTCAACTTCAAGGCCATGGACTGAGCCTGACCGGCTGTCTCCATGCGCTACGCATACAAGGTGAAGGAGTGCCCTGCGGGGCGCTCCTTTTGCATTTCCGGCCTCCCTTGAAAAATAAGAACGCCCGGCAGCGCCATCCCGTCCCTGGGAAAAGCCGCTCCGGTCCCGCCGGTCCACAAGAGACCACGATTTCATCAATCCCGCCTGAATCGGGAAGCCATCCCCGCTTTCCAACCGCGCCACATAGTATGAAGTGTTGATTGCCCGGACCTTTTGCCCCAGATGGAACGCTGTTCCTGATGGAGGCCCCCATGTACGAATCTCTCGGCTTCGAAAACCTCACCGCGCCGCAGGCGGCGGTCTACCTGGCCGTGGGCCTCGGTCTCCTGTTCGGCGTGCTCGCCGAACGTACGAAGTTCTGTTTCCGCCGCGCGCTTGTCGGTGAAGACCGCCGCGCCGCGTCCGGCGTCTGGTTCATGGCGCTGGCCACCGCGCTGATCGGCACGCAGGCCGCCGTGGCGGCAGGCCTGATCACCTTCGACGATCACCGCTTCATGGCCTCTGACCTGCCGTGGCTGGCCGTGCTTGTGGGCGGTCTGGCCTTCGGCGCGGGCATGGTCCTGACACGAGGCTGCGTCTCCCGCCTGACGGTGCTCAGCGCCACCGGCAACCTGCGCGCGCTGACCGTTCTGGCGATCTTCGCGGTCACCGCCCATTCCCTGCTGAAGGGCATCGCTTCCCCGATCCGCACCACGCTCGGCAGCGTGACCGTCGACCTCGGCGCCACGACCGGCCTCGCCAGCCTGCCCGGCGGCGCATGGCTCTGGACCGCCGTCCTCGCCATCCTGGCCCTGCTGATCGTGGCCCGCTCCAAGGCGAGCCCGCTGTCGCTCATCGGTGCGGCCCTGCTGGGCCTCCTCGTCCCCGCCGCCTGGGCGGGCACCGGCTTCATCCTTTACGACGATTTCGACCCGGTGGTAATGCAGAGCCTCGCCTTCACCTCCACCTGGTCCGAGACGCTCTTCTGGGTCATCGCTTCCACGGCGGTCCCGGCAGGGTTCGGCGTGGGCCTCGTCCTCGGCGTGCTTTGTGGCAGCTTCCTCTCCGCCGCGGCCGCAGGGCGCCTGCAGTGGCAAAGCTTCTCCACGCCCCGCGAAACCGGCCGCTACCTGACCGGCGCCATGCTGATGGGTTTCGGCGGGGTTCTCGCGGGCGGCTGCACGGTGGGCGCGGGCCTCTCAGGCGTCCCTACTCTCTCCTTCGCCGCACTGCTCGCCATTGGCAGCATCGCCGCGGGCGGGCTTCTCACCAACGCGGTTCTCAAGACCGCCCCCCGCGGCGCCCACGCCATGGCACCGGCAGAGTGACCCTGGCCTTCATCTTGGCATAATTACCTCGGGGGAGCCGAAGGCGGGGGCAGCGCCTCCTGCGGCCCGGGCACAGCCCGGGCTTTTCCTGTCTGCGCGCAGGCGCAGGCCGCATGATCACCGCCGCAGGGCAGCCAAATCAGAGGTCCGGGCCCGCCCGTTCAACGTGATGACGGATGCGCCGGATCATCAGCCAGACCACCAGCACCACCGGCACCACCGCTGCCGCCGTCATCGTGCCCTTTGAGAGACCCAAAGCCTCGGCCACCGGGTACAACAGATAGGACACCAGCGACACCGCGTAGTAGCTGATCGCCACCACCGACAACCCTTCGACCGTGTGCTGCAGCCGCAATTGCAGCTCCGCCCGCCGGTCCATGCTCTCCAGGAGCCGCTGGTTCTGCGCCGAGCGACCGACCTCGACCCGCGTGCGCAGCAGGTCCGCCGCGCGGGTGGCACGGGCCGTCATGCTCTCCAGCCGCCGGGCAGAGGATTTCACCGTGCGCATGGCAGGATCGTACCGGCGCATCATGAACTCCGAGAAGGTCTGCCGCCCCTGGAACCGCTCTTCCCGCAGGACCGCGATCCGCTGGCCGACGATGGCCTCGTAGGCCTCAGTCGCACCCAGCCGGAAGGACACCTGTGCCGAGATCTTCTCGAGCTCCGCGGAGGACGCCAGCAGGGTCTTCAACGTAGCCTCCTCGTGCCCCTCGCTTTCCGTCATCACCTGCATCAGGCGCGTCAGCTCGCGGTCGATCTCGCCCATGCGCGGCGAGACCTCCTTCATCCTGGTGAAGCCCAGCATGGACATGCTCTTGTAGGTCTCGATCTCGCACAGCCGCTGCACGATGCGCCCGGCGCGCCGCTGGCCGACCGACGGCTTGGTGAAGACGGCAAACCGCTGGTGGCCGGCGGAGTCGATGCGGAAATCCCCGGCGATAACCGCCTCCCGGTCGATGACTTCGCTGACGGCAATGCTCTCGGGCACCAGCCAGTCTTCAAGCCGGGCGCGGATGTCCTCATCGTCCATCCGCCGCTCCACCCGGATCATGGCGGAGGTCACGCGGACGCCCGGCGCCTTGTCCAGCCAGCCCTGCGGGAAAACCGCGAAATCCGCCGGGTCGAAGGGCCGTTCCCCCAGCCCCGGCAGGAAGACCGTGTAAGTAACGAACTCCGTGTGCTGCTCCCACTTCACCGTGTTCTGACCGATCCGCGCGCTGAAATGCGTGGCCCCCGGCGACGGGTGCGCGGTGCCGTGACGGTCCAGAAGGTCGATCAGGTGGGCAAAGTCCTCGTCGCGGTCCCGGGACGCCGCGTCCTTGGGTTGTTTCACCGCGAGGTAGACCGCCCGGCACGGCGTCGTCAGCGACGGAAACGGCCGCGCGTGAAGCTCGTTGGCAAGCTTGTACCGCAGCGGGTGATCGGTGATCGGCGGCATGTCAGGTCTCCAAGGGTCGGTCACGTTGATGCCGCGCCGCAGCATCAATGTAAAGCCATTTCCGCAAGCATTTCAACACGTTACATGGATACGACGGTATACAGCCAAAGGTCTCGGACGGCGTAGCGGGAAAACCCCGGCAAAACATGCCCTTACCCGGCCAGCGGGGCATAGCGGCTTGTCATCACGTAGTCCTTGCGAGGCCCCCGGACCTGCCAGCGCGCCGTCCACTCCGGCCACCGGGTGAAATCGTAGGTGACATCGTACTGGTCCGGATCGCACCAATGCGCGGCCTCCCCGCCCTCCGGCGGCACCGCGTGAAAGAACCGGCCGTCCTCGAAATAGACGTCCAGCCCCGGCCCCCAGCGGTAGCTTCGCTCCGCCTGGAACGCGCCGCCGCCGACTTCCAGCACGCCGCGCTCCACGTAATCCGCACCCTCCTCGCCCGGCACCCATTCCGCAGTCCCGGTGAACCGCCCGCGCGAACCGTCGCCGTGGGCGATCTCGCGTTCCACCCGCCAGCACCCGATGAAATCCGCCAAATTCACTGCCATGGACGCCTCCATCCGCCTTGGTTTTCCTGTCTAGCACGGACCGCCAGACCTGTCGCCGTTTCGCACGCCGCCCCCGCGCATGCACGGCCCCGCCCCGCCGCCATTCGTCGCAAGTCCCCACACCCTCTTGAGACCTGCGCCCGCCGCCCCTAAACCGCCTGCGTCCGACATCCGCAGGAGGCCCAGATGATTCCCCGTTATTCCCGCCCCGACATGGTCGCCATCTGGTCGCCCGAAACCAAGTTCCGCATCTGGTACGAGATCGAGGCCCACGCCTGCGACGCCATGGCGGATCTGGGCGTCATCCCCCGCGAAAACGCCGAGGCCGTCTGGAAGGCCAAGGACGTCGAGTTCGACATCGACCGCATCGACGAGATCGAGCGCGAGACCAAGCACGACGTCATCGCCTTCCTCACCCACCTGGCCGAGCACGTGGGCTCTGACGAGGCGCGCTTCGTCCACCAGGGGATGACCTCTTCCGACGTGCTCGACACCTGCTTCAACGTGCAGCTCGTCCGCGCCTCCGACATCCTGATCGCTGACCTCAAGGCGCTGCTCGCCGCGCTGAAGAAACGCGCCTACGAGCACAAGGACACCGTCCGCATCGGCCGCAGCCACGGCATCCACGCCGAGCCCACCACAATGGGCCTGACCTTCGCCCGCTTCTACGCCGAGATGGACCGCAACCTCAGCCGGATGCGCGATGCGCGGGCCGAGATCGCCACGGGCGCGATTTCCGGCGCGGTCGGCACCTTCGCCAACATCGATCCGGCTGTCGAGGAACACGTCTGCGAGAAGATGGGCCTCGTGCCGGAGCCGATCTCGACCCAGGTGATCCCGCGCGACCGTCATGCCGCCTTCTTCGCGACGCTCGGCGTCATCGCCTCCTCGATCGAGAACATCGCCATCGAGATCCGCCACATGCAGCGCACCGAGGTGCTGGAAGCCGCGGAGTTCTTCTCGATGGGGCAGAAGGGTTCTTCGGCGATGCCGCACAAGAAGAACCCGGTCCTGACCGAGAACCTCACCGGCCTCGCGCGGCTTGTCCGCATGGCCGTGATACCGGCAATGGAAAATGTCGCCCTCTGGCACGAGCGGGACATCTCCCACTCCTCGGTGGAGCGCAACATCGGCCCCGACACCACGATCACGCTGGACTTTGCCCTGCACCGTCTGACCGGCGTCATCGACAAGCTGCTGGTCTACCCGCAGAACATGCTCGACAACATGAACAAGTTTCCCGGGCTGGTCATGTCGCAGCGTGTGCTTCTGGCGCTCACCCAGGCCGGTGTCAGCCGTGAGGACGCCTATCGCCTCGTCCAGCGCAACGCGATGAAGGTCTGGGACAACCGCACCGACTTTCGCGAGGAACTGCTGGGCGACACCGAGGTGCGCGCCGCGCTGTCCGAGTACGAGATCAACGAGAAGTTCGACCTCGCCTACCACACGAAGCACGTCGACACGATCTTTGCCCGGGTCTTCCACGAGGACTGAGGCGCCATTCACGCCCTGACCGGGCGCGCGGTTTCACCGAAACGCCGCGGACATTGAAAGCCGGGGGTATTCCATACTCCCGTCTATTCCCCACTCGAAAAGCGGCAGGCGCATGCTAATCTCTGTTGCAGGATGCAATCGACAGGGACAAACGCCATGCGCTGCCTCGCCCTTCTGACAAGCCTGCTGCCCGTCGCCGCCTTCGCCGCAGGCACCGACAGTTCCACGCCGCCAAAATCCGCCTGCAAGGCCGGCTACGTCTACGACGTGATGTCGGACAAGTGCGTCAAACCCCAAAGCGGACACGTCGACGACATGATGCGGCTGGATGCGGTGCGCGGCTATGCCTACGAGGGCAAGTTCGCCGACGCGCTGATGGTTCTGGACGCCATGGATGACCAGCAGGCGGACGGCGTGCTGACCTACCGCGGCTTCATCGCGCGGATGTCGGGCGACATGGACGGTGCGAAGCGCTGGTACGATGCCGCGCTGGCACAGAACCCCGACAACCTCCTCGCCCGCAGCTACATGGGCCAAGGCCTCGTGCTGGAAGGTGACTGGGTCGGTGCCAAGCGCCAGTACGACGAGATCATCGCCCGCGGCGGGCGCGGCACATGGGCCGAGGCCTCCCTCCGCGACACGATCACCACCGGCACGATCTACACCTACTGACGTGCCATGGGCCCTTGGCCAGTTTGCTGGCCAAGGGCGGGCGTTTTTGAACCAGCGACGTGCCAGCGGACGCGACCGAGAATTTGTCGTTCCGCCCGTTTGCCAACCTCTGGCCCCTTCTGGGTCTTCGCGTGCATTGGGACTGCCCAATATCAACAGCCCAACCCGCCATCACGGAATGGTGAGATGCCCTCCTCTGCACCGGCGTTTTGAGAAGTTGCATTTGCGTGCTACCTTTTCGTCCATCCCAACAGGAGGACGACCCGATGAAGATCACCACGATTCTCACTGCCGCCGCCCTGACCCTTGTCCCGGTGCTGGGCTCTGCCTGCCAGTGGCATGAGAAGCAGGCCATGACCTGCGCCGAAGGTTCCGCCTACGACGCCGACACCCATAGCTGCAAGGTCGTCACCGGCTGACCCCTTGCCCGTTTCGCGGTGGCGCCGGGGCTTCTTCCCTCTCGCCCTGGCGTCGCGCGGTACGGTCCACCCGCTTCAATGCACTCGCTGCCGCACGTCGGACAGCGCGAGAAGCATCTGCTCCAGTTGATCGAGATCGTTCATCGCGCTTCGCGGGATCGTCCGGCGCGCACCCGACTTGGCCCGGCGCAACGTCCGCAGCATCCGCGCCACGGCGGCATCGAGGCTGTCGCTCACATGGGCGCCGAAGTCCGCGACGAGCGCGCCGTCGGCCGATGCCCGTGAAAGGCGCCGCCGCTCCAGGAACTCCTCAACCATGCGCGTCAGGCCAACACGGCTCAGCGCGTCTTTCGGCAAGGTGGCGACGGCGGGATCCAGAAGACTGGGATCGACGCTGCTGACAACGCAGATCAGCACGTCGGCAAACGCCTCATCCGACATCAGTTCCCGGGCGAAATCCGTGCCCTGCCCGTCCGGCAACCGGTGATCGACCAGCACGATATCCGGCCGTACCCGGTCCAGATGGGCGCGCGCCGCCGCGATTGAATCGGCCTCGAGCACCTCCACCTCTGTCACGCCCTTGCCGATACAACGGCCCAGCATCGCCCGGTCGAACACATCGTCGTCCACGACAAGGCAACGGGTCCGCGGCGTAGCGACCGCCTGCGGTTCGGGGAACTCCAGTTTTCGGGCAATCCGTTGCATCTGAAACCTCTCTCGCTTTGCCCCACGGAACATCAAATCCCGGTCCTTGCCGCATCGTGTGCCGGGCCTCCCTAACGCCGTCTTAAGCGATCAGAGGGAAGCCACGCGGCTTTGTCTCGAACTCTCCAGAGATCGCGTGAATCCGGTGCCCTCGGACGCCGTCCTTAACGGGCCAGCAACCTTGAGCCGCTAGCAAGTGATCCGGACTGCTATCCCGGAGATCGCAAATGACCAACATGCATGCGCTCGCCGCCCTGCCGAGTCCGTCCTTCGGCGGTGGCAGACTGCCCCTCTCCCGGAAGGCGAAGGCGGCGATCATCGTGCAATTCCTGTTGAACGAGGAAAGCGATGTGCCGCTCGCCTCGCTGCCCGACGACCTGCAGGAGGAGCTGACCATGCTCCTCGGCAACATGCGCTACATCGACCGCGAGACCCTGAATCAGGTGGTGACGGAATTCTCCGACGAGCTGGAGTCGGTCGGTCTGTCGTTTCCCGGCGACATGGCCGGTGCGCTGACAGCGCTGGACGGGCGGATCAATCCCCGCACCGCGTCCCGTCTGAGGAAAGAGGCCGGCGTGCGCCAGACCGGCGATCCCTGGGACCGTATCAACGATCTTGCCGTCGAACGGCTGGAGGCGCTCGTGCTGTCCGAAAGCACCGAGGTCGCGGCGGTCATGATGTCAAAGATCGACGTGGGCAAGGCCGCGCAGGTGCTGGCAAAACTGCCCGGCGACAAGGCGCGCCGGATCTCCTACGCGGTGTCGATGACCACCGGGGTCACGCCGGATGCGGTCGATCGGATCGGCCTGTCGCTTGCTGCCCAGATCGACGCGGAGCCGGAAAAGGCCTTCGTCAAACGTCCCGACGAACGGCTCGGCGCGATCCTCAACTATTCCAACAGCGCCGTGCGCGAGGAACTGCTCCAGCAGCTCGAACAGGAAGACGCCGAGTTTGCGGAGGCGGTGCGCAAGGCGATCTTCACCTTCGCCAACATCCCCGAGCGGCTGAATGCCATCGACGTGCCGAAGATCACCCGCGACGTGCCTCCCGATACGCTTGCTGTGGCACTCGCCGCCGCCACCTCGGACGAGGACCGGCGCACCGCGGAATTCCTGCTGTCCAACATGTCCAAACGCCTGGCGGAAAACCTGCGCGAAGAGGCCGGCAACAAGGGCTCCGTCAAGCCGAAGGTCGGGGAAAAGGCCATGGCGGCGGTCGTCTCTGCCATCCGCGACCTGGTTTCGGTTGGCGAGATCGAGTTGCTGGACCCCGACGCCGACGAATAGAGGGCCTTTTGCGTGCCGGGGGTGGATTGCCCGCCTTGGATCGGAGGTCCCTCGGGACGGCAACCCTCTTTCTCAGAGGAGACGCTTGGCGCCCCTCCGCCCATCGCGTGCATCAGGGAAACCAGCCAAGCGCCCGTTCCGCGGTCCCCGGTATTTGCACGTCGGTCACCCCCGCCACCCGGAGACTCTCCGGAGCTTAAGTCACCCGCGCAATGGCGATGTTCAGCAGCGCCTGCCGTCCTGCATCGGCGGCCTCCACCGCGCGCTCCAGCGCGGCGGGCAGATCGGCCCCATCCGTCACCGTCTCCGTCCAGGCACGGCTGGCGGCGGCGGTGAGCGCAAAGTCGGGGCTGGGCCGGAGGGAGGTCAGCGGCACCTCGTTCGTCGCCCGCGCGTGCCCTTCCGGGTAGAGCCCCTCAACCGAGTGCCGGACCGCGCCCCATTCCTCGTTGTTCAGGACCAGGGTGACGACCGCGATCCCCTGCGCCTCTGCCACCTGGTGACAGGCCGTGGGGTTGGCGAACATGTAGCTGCCGTCGCCGATCGTGGCGAAGACCAGCCGCTCCGGATCGGCAAGCTTTCCCCCCATGGCGGCAGGCAGCCCCCAACCCAGCCCGCCGGAATGCGGTTCCTGGAAATAGCTGTCAGGCTGGTCCAGCATCAGCGGTTGAAGGGGGCAGCCCAACTCGTGGAAGACCGTGGCCTTGCGGCCCTTCACCACCTCGCCGAGGCAGAGCGCCACCCATTCCTTGCTCATCGGGGCTCCCCGGCCCGCCTCTGCCTGCGCCCGAACAGCGGTGCGTGCCGCGTCCGACGCCTGTGCCACAACGGTTCGCCGCGCCTCCACCCGCGCGGCGTCCGGCGGAAGCGCCCGCATCGCCGCCCCGAGCGCCGCAACCGTTCCGTCCACGGGTCCGGACAGGGTGATGGCAGCCGGAAACATCCGCACCGGCGTGCGCGAGAACAACGGGTCCGGCCCCGCCTGGATCACCGTCACATCGTCGCGCAGGGTCACCTTGTCCGGGAACCACGGCGCCAGCGCGTCGAGCACCAGCACGACGTCGGCCTCTGCCAGCCACGGCGCCGGATCGCTGCCGACCTGCATGGGA
Source organism: Sagittula sp. MA-2 (assembly GCF_030126985.1). Lineage (GTDB taxonomy): Bacteria > Pseudomonadota > Alphaproteobacteria > Rhodobacterales > Rhodobacteraceae > Sagittula. The sequence continues at coordinate 2,652,112 of NZ_CP126145.1, forward strand.
TGCGCGATGGGCATTGCGATCTGGTTCGACCAGTAGTGCGAAAGCGGCAGGGCAAAGTCGTCGCACAACTGCGCAAGGGCCGCGAACCCCTCTGCGCTGCCGGCGCCGCGCTGGGAGAGGATCAGCGGCCGCTCCGCGCCGACCAGCGCCTCTGCCGCCCGCTGAACGGCGGCAGGTTCGGGCGCGGTGACGACGGGCGCAATCCGCGAGGGGCGGTCCAGACCTTCCGGCGGACAGGGCTCGCACAGCACTTCGCGCGGGAGACTGAGGTAAACCGGCCCCTTAGGCGTTGAATTGGCAATCGCCCAGGCGCGGTCCAGAAGGTCGGAGATCTGCTCGGGGAAGCGCAGTTCATAGTGCCACTTTGTGGTCTCGCGGATCAGCGCTTCCTGATCGAACATCTCCTGCCCCCAGCCGATGGGCACTGTCCGGGCGCCGAAACGTGTGTGTTCTGTGACCGGCGTCCGCCCGGACATCACGATCATCGGCACCTGGTCGCACCAGGCGTTGATCAGCCCGGTCGCCCCGTTCGACAACCCGACATTGGTGTGCAGGAGCACCGCCTGCGGGCGTCCCGTGACCTGCCACGCGCCATGCGCCATCGAAACGGCGGCGTGCTCGTGCGGCACCGTCACCGGTATTGGCAGATCCAGCCCCTGACGCCGCGCCTCCACCAGCCCTTCGATCACGGGCGGGAAATCCGTGCCGGAGTTGGCAAAGACATAGTCGATGCCAAGGGCCTTCAACTTGCCGAAGATCGCGCCGCCCGCGGTGATCGCGCTTTTCATTGTCCTGTGCCTCCCTCTTGTCCCGAGCAGTTGTACCGCCGCGCTCCGGGATATCCCAGCCGGTTGGCGCACCGGTCCGGACCGCTTCGTCCTGTGCGCGGCAGGTTGCGCCCGCCCCCTTGCCGCTGCCCGGCGCCCGACCTAAAACACCGCCAAACGCGGGAAGGCAGACCTTGGCGACTGGCGAAGACACATCAAAGGAAGCGCCCGAAGGCCGGTTCAGCGAGCGGCTCGCTGACATCGCCTTCAGCGTGTTCATCAGAACGATCCGGCTGCTCCCCGCCCGCCAGCGGCTGGCCCTCGCCGGGTGGACGACGCGCAAATGCCTTGCGCCGCCGCTGGGATGGTACAAGCGGGCCGACGCCAACCTCGAATTCGTCTGGCCGGACACCCCGCCCGAGCGCAGGCGCGAGATCGCGGAACAGGCCATCGACAACCTCGCCCGCGCGCTGATCGAGAATTACGACCCCAAAGAGATGCTGGCCCGCGGCAGCCGCTACCCGCTGACCGGACCGGGGCTGCCCGCGCTGGAAGAGGCGCGCGCCGCGGGTCGCCCGGTGCTGCTGATCAGCGGCCATTACGGCAGCCCCGTCCTGCCCCGTGCGGCCCTTTTGGCGCGCGGCTACCAGACGGCGGGTTTCCTCAGGGCTATGTCCAACCCCTACATGAACGAGCGCTACGTGCAGAACTACCGCGACGTCGGCGGAGAGGTCTTCGTGCAGGGACGCCGCGGCACGCTGGGGCTGATGAAGTACCTGCGTGGCGGCGGCATGGCGGCGATGCTTTTCGACGTCTTCGAATCCTCGGGCGAACTGATCGACTTCCTCGGCCAGCCCGCGCCCACCGCTACGTCGCCCGCAGAGATCGCACTCAGGACAAACGCGCTCTTGCTGCCCTACTTCGGCATCCGGCACGCGGACCGATACGGCTTTGACGCGGTGTTCGAGGAGCCGGTGCCGCACACAGATCCGGTGACCATGATGACGGAGGTAACGGCCCGGCTGGAGGCGCGCATCGAAGAGGATCCCGGCCAGTGGATGTGGACGCATCGCCGCTGGAAACCCAAGCGCGTGGCGAAGTACCGCGCCGCCGAGACCGCCCCGCCAGACTGACCTGCACGCCTCAGCGCAGGCGACGGGCCGCGAGGATCGCGCCGTTCTTCGGCTCCTGCAGGATGACCACGACAGGTGTGCCCGCAGGCACCGGGACCGCGCCCTCGAAAGTGCCTAGCCCGTCCCAGCGCGCCGCCACGTCCCAGTCGCGCACGATGTGGGTGTAGGTGATCGTCTTGCCAGCATTCTCGCCCCGCCCGATCGAGACCTCTTCGGACGGCAGGTAGCGCACCACGTGGATGTCACAGGGGCGTTCCGTTCCGTCGCCGGTCGCGCGGATCAGCACACGGTCGCCCATCCGCTCCAGCGAGAGTTCGACGTGGCTGACATCGGAGCGGTGCTCCTCGATCAGCGCGGCGACCTGGCCCGGACGGGATCCGACCACGTCCTCGCGCCCGTTCACGATGATCTGCGGCGTGTAGATCATCTTCCAGCCGTTGGCGCGGGCGTAACCCTTCTGGCGCTTGGTGGCCTTTGGCGTCGCGAACACGTCCTTCCAGCCGATGTAATCCCAGTAGTCGACATGCAGGGCAAGGGGGATCACGTCTTCGCGGTCGGCGAGTTCCGCCAGCAGTTCGTCGGCGGGAGGACAGGATGAACAACCTTGCGAGGTGAACAACTCCACGACAACAGGATGGGTGGTTTCTGCGCCAGCCGTGCTGCCGGCGAGTCCGATCCAGATCGCCATCCCGAGTGAGAGAAGCCTTCGCATGAGATTGCCTGCTGTTGTTGTCGGACCAACCCGATCTAACGACAGCCTGCCTCAAACGCCAATCAAGGTTTGGCGAGGAAAGTGACACATGTCGCCCCGGCGCATCATCCCGGCATGCGTCGGGAGCCTGTCAGTTGGTCCGTCGGCAGTGCTCTCGGCCCTTCGAACATTGGCGTATCGCTGATGTGCGTCCCTCCGACCGGGCGCCTCTCCTCTCTGTTGGCAAGGGCCCTGCCCGCCGGTCTTCACGCTCATGAGACCGACAAGTGCAACTGTGTCCCATCTCATTTTGCAATCGTATGCAAAAATCGCTTGCAGGAATGCGGCGTCGCGGATACCGATATTGCAAACGTATTCAACACGACTGCCGAGGACCCGACGATGCTGCCCCTTACACCTTCCTTCCGACTGGACGGGCGCCGCGCGCTCGTGACCGGGGCCTCCTCGGGGATCGGGCTGGGGTGCGCCGTGGCACTGGCGGAGGCCGGGGCAGAGGTGACATGCGTCGCACGCCGCCCGGCCCCGCTGTCCGAAGCGGTCAAGGCCATGCAGGCGGAGGGATGGGCGGTCCGAAAACAGGCCTGCGACATCGTCGATACGGATCAGGTAGCGGCCCTCTTCGACCGGCCCTTCGACGTTGTGGTCAACGCGGCAGGCATGGCCCGGCACACCCCTGCCCTCAACACCACCGCTGCGGACTTCGACGCCGTGATGGCGGTGAACCTGCGCGCCGCGTATTTCCTGTCGCAGCAGGCGGCGCGGTCGCTGATCGCGGCGGGCAAACCAGGGTCGATCATCCACGTCTCCTCGCAGATGGGCCATGTCGGCGGGCCGGACCGCGCGGTCTACTGCGCCTCGAAACACGCGCTGGAGGGCATGGTGAAGGCGATGGCGCTGGAATGGGGCGCAGCGGGCGTGCGGATCAACACGCTGTGCCCGACCTTTGTCCGCACCCCGCTGACGGAGCCGACCTTCAACGACCCGGACAAGCGCGCATGGGTGATGAGCAAGATCGCCCTCAACCGCGTGGGCGAGGTCGAGGACCTGATGGGAGCCGCGCTTTACCTCGCCTCCGACGCCTCGCGGCTGGTGACCGGCACCGCGCTGATGGTGGACGGGGGATGGACCGCCGCATGACGCTGCCGCTGCTCTTCCTGCCCGGCATGATGTGTGACCACCGGCTCTTTGCGCCGCAGATGGCCGCGCTGAGCCATCACATGCCAAGGTGTGCTGATCTCTCGCACGACGACACGGTTCAGGCCATGGCCGCCCGGGTGCTGGCCGACGCGCCCGACCGCTTCGCTGTGGCCGGGCTTTCCATGGGCGGCATCGTCGCGATGGAGGTCGTCCGCCAGTCCCCCGACCGCGTCGCACGGCTGGCCCTGCTGGACACCAACCCTCTGCCCGAGACGCCGGAGGTTCAGGCTGGCCGCGGTCCCCAGATCGCCCGTGCGCAGGCCGGTGAACTGGCGGCGATGATGCGCGACACCTTCATTCCCCGCTACCTCGTCGCGCCCGATGCCGGGATCGAGCGGACATGCCTCGACATGGCCCTTGACCTTGGGCCGGAGGTCTTCGCCCGGCAGAGCATCGCCCTGCGCGACCGGCCCGACCAGTGCGACACGCTGCGCGCCTACAAGGGACCGGCGCTGATCCTCACCGGAGCGGAGGACAGGCTTTGTCCGCGCGACAGGCACGACCTGATGCACCGCTGCATGCCCCACGCCGCCTATCACGTAACCGACGGGGCGGGCCATCTGCCCACGCTCGAACAACCCGACACGACAACGGAGGCCGTGATCCAATGGCTGACCTGACCGACATCCTCGCCCTGCTGCGCAGCGTCGACACGCCGACCGTCTGCAACGCCATCGAGGTGATCGACGGCAAACGCGGCTTCGATGCCTTCACCCGTGGCACGCCGCTGTCCAGCGATCTCAAAGGCGTCATGGTCGGCCGGGCGCGTACCGCGCGGATCAGCGCCGCCGCGCCCCCCTTCGAACCCGCCGCGACGATCCGCGCCCGCCGCATGGACTACTACCGCCACATGGCGGACGGCGCGGGCCCGCGCGTTGCCGTGGTCGAGGACATCGACCCGCACCCGGTCGGCGCCTACTGGGGCGAACTCAACACCACCGTGCACAAGGGCTTTGGCCTCAGCGGCGCGCTGACCAACGGCGTGATGCGCGACCTGTGCGACCTGGCCCCGGGCTTCCCGGTCGTGGCCGGGCACATCGGGCCCTCCCACGCCTTCGTCCACGTGGTCGAGGTCGCGGGTCCGGTGACAGTCTTCGGTCTGACCGTCCGGCCCGACGACTGGGTCCATGCCGACCGCCACGGCGCGCTGGTCATCCCCGAGACGCACCTTGCCGAACTGCCCGCCGCGATTGCGAAGATGCAGCGGACGGAAGCCATCGTGATGGAGGCCGCCCGCGCCCCCGGCTTCGATTTCCAGAGCTTCGAGGCGTCCTGGACCGCCTTCGAGAATGCCAGAACCTGAGGCGGCTCTACCGGACCGCCCCTACCTGTAACGCCAGAGGACACACATGCCCCGTCTCCCCCTTCCCGAAGGCCTGACCTTCGTCAAATCCCCCGCCCGCGACGCCGTCGCCGACAACGCGCCGGTCGAGAAGCTGGTTGCCGAGATCCTCGCCCGGGTCGAAGCAGAGGGCGACGCCGCCGTGCGCGACTACTCCGCCCGCTTCGACAAGGCCGAGCTGGAGAGCTTCGAGGTCACTGCCGAGCAACGCGAACAGGCGCTGGCCAACCTCGACCCGCAGACCCGCGCCGACACGGAGTTCGCCATTGCCAACGTGCGCGCCTTTGCCGAGGCGCAGCTTAGGTCGCTGTCGGAGATCGAGATCGAGGTGCGCCCGGGCGTCCACCTCGGCCACCGCAACATCCCGCTGGAGCGCGTCGGCTGCTACGTACCGGGCGGACGCTACCCGCTGCTGTCGGCGCCGATCATGACCATCGTCCCCGCCAAGGTCGCCGGCTGTGAAGAGGTCATCGCCTGCCTGCCGCCGAACGCGCATGAGGCGATGATCGCCGGCTGCCACCTGTCCGGCGCCGACCGGATCTTCCGCATCGGCGGCGCGCAGGCAATCGCCGCCATGGCACTGGGCACCGAAACTGTCCCGGCGGTGGACAAGATCGTCGGGCCGGGCAACGCCTTCGTCAACGAGGCCAAGCGCCAGGTCTTCGGTCCCGTGGGCATCGACCAGCTTGCCGGCCCGTCCGAGATCTTCATCCTTGCCGACCACACCGGCGATGCGGAGATGCTGGCCACCGACCTTCTGGCGCAGGCCGAGCATGACACACGCACCCGTGTCGGCCTGATCACCACCGATGCCGCGCTGGCAGATGCGGTGCTGAAGGAAGTCGACGCCCAGCTGGAAACCCTGTCGACCGCCGAAACCGCGGGCCAGGCGTGGCGCGACTACGGCGAGATCGTCGTTTGCGAGAACGAGGCGGCGATGATTGCCTACTCCGACATCGTGGCCGCCGAGCATCTGCAGGTCCACACCGAGGATGCGCACGGGCTGGGCAAGCGGCTGCGCCACTACGGCTCGCTCTTCATCGGGACGAACTCGTCGGTGGTCTATTCCGACAAGTGCTCCGGCACGAACCACACGTTGCCGACCATGGGCGCCGGTCGCTACACCGGCGGGCTGTGGGTCGGCACCTACATCAAGACGGTGACCCACCAGTGGCTGACCGAAGAGGGCGTGAAGCAGGTGGCGCCCCCGGCCGCACGTCAGGCGGCCTCGGAAACCCTCGAAGGCCACCGCCGAGCTGCGCAACTGCGACTGGACCGGATGCAGGTTCAGGCCTGATCCGTCACGGGAAGCCGGGCGCGGCATTAGTCGCCGCGTCCGGCTCCTCTCGATCCCGATCATAGTGAGCCATCGCCGCGAAGGGCGGCAACCACCCTTCGCGACGCACGGTCCAGAGCTCGTAGTCGGGTGTCAGCCGGTCGGGTTCGTCCAATGCGCCCAGATGCACCTCCACCTCACCATCGCTTTCCGCGAAGACGGAGCCGCCGCAGGTCGGGCAGAAGTGACGCCCCTTGAAGCTGTGGGAGGGGCCGGTCACGACGACCTGTTCGGGGGCGTACTGCGCGGCGGCATAGAACAGCGCGCCATGGTGCTTCCGGCAGTCGAGGCAGTGGCAGATACCGACGCGCAGCGGTTGTCCGCGCGCCGTGATGCGCAGCGCCCCGCAGAGGCAACCGCCTTCGTAGATCTCTTCCGGCATGGGCGATCTCCTTCGCGCGTCAGCGAACCCGCATCCGCCCCTTGCGTCAATCCCCACCCGACGCCGTGCCCCGCCTCATGTGCCGACAACAACGGGGTCGGCGGGCATGGCCCGGCAGGCGGTCGCGGCGCAGCCCCGTTCGAAGGCGGCGGCGATCCGGCAAAGCAGCGCCTCCTGGCCGTGTGCGCTGACAAACTGCGCGCCAAGCGGCAGCCCGTTGTCGGCAAAGCCGCAAGGCACGGAGATCGCCGGATGCCCGCTCATGTTGAACGGCAACGTGCGCATCGCTGTCCAGACCGGCCCATCCTCGAAATCCGAGAACCTGGGCGCCGGCGACAGGGTCGTCGGCGTCAGCAGCGCGGCGTGGCGCGCCAGATGCGTGTCGACGGCAGCCCTGAATGCCACGGCCAGGGCGCGCGCCCGTGCGACATGGTCTTCGGTCAACACCGCTCCGGTGACGAGGTTGCGCCGGGCGTCCACGCCGTAACGGTCCCAGTGCTCGGCCAGCCGCGACCGATGCACCTGCCACGCCTCGTATTGCAGGATCACGGTCCCGGCGGCCTCGAGCTGGGGATAGTCCGGCAATGACACCAGCTCGATCCGCGCGCCGAGACGGGACAACAAGGCGGCTGTGTCGTCCATCGCGCGCAGCACCTCGGGCACGCAGGCCGGGTCCTCGGCGAACCAGTCGCGCGCGTAGCCGATGTGCAGACCGTCGATCCCCTGACCCAGCGCCTGCGCGGCGCGGGTGTCCGGCGCCATGACCTCCAGCGTGACGGCGGCGTCCTCGACCGTGGCGGCCAGCGGGCCGATCACGTCGAGGCTGGGGGACAGAGGGAAACAGCCGTCGTCCGGCACCACGCCATGCGTCGGCTTCAGGCCGACGACACCGCAATAGGCCGCCGGGGCGCGTATGCTGCCGCCGGTGTCGGTCCCCAGCGCCACGCGGAACAGGCCCCCCGCCACCGCCGCCGCAGAGCCGGACGACGACCCGCCGGTGATGTGCTCCGGGTTCCAGGGGTTGCGCGCGGGCAGGTTCGGCTGGTCCCACGCCGGGCCGGTGAGCGCGTATTCATAGGTCGCGAGCTTCGCCATCGGCACCATGCCCGCCGCGCGCAGCCGGGTGACGGCGGTGGCCTCCGGCCCAGTGACGCCATGCGCGTGCGAGCCGCAGCGCGTCGGCTGCCCCGCCACGTCGATAATGTCCTTCACCCCGAAAGGCACACCATGCAGCGGTCCGTCCAGCGCCGTGGGGTCGGCCAGATGCACGACGCTGCGCAGCACGGCGTCCCGTGCGGCGATGCGGTCGCGCGTGGCCTGTGCAAGGTCGGAGGCCTTAACCGTGCCGTCAGCCACGGCAGCGGCCTGCGCGCGGATCGGGGCGTCAATCATCGCGCGGCCCGGGAAGCTGATTCGCGAGGTCCAGCAACTTGCGGGCCGAAGGCCAGGCGGCCTGAACCTCCTGCTCGGACAGCACAATCCCGGCGGCGCGCAACAATTCGGCAAAGTCCCTGGCAGTCATCCCGATCCCTTTCGAAACCCGCGTACGTCCTGATTTTGCATATGTATTCAACAACCGTTGCGCAAGCGTCAGTTCGCTTATCCTGTCCGCCGGATGAATATTTTGCATAGGTATTCATTTTCTTGTTGCTTGCCGCCCGCACCTGCGTCACCTTGGATTGAATAGGTATGCAAGACGCGGGACATCCCGCGAAATGGACAGGACGACATGGCTTCTCACGACGACAGCGCAACACTTGCCAAATCGGCGAAATCCGTCACCACGCGGGACAAACGCGACGATGGCCCGCACAATGGCAACGTGATGAATGTCGAGCGCGCCGATTTCACCGACCTTGTCCCTGAGGGCCGCGCGCCCGTGCAGGGGATGGAGGGCTTCGATCCCTGTTACAGCGATATCGTCGACTACATCATCCGCTGCACCCACAAGATCTGGGACGAGCGGGACGTGGGCCTGATCTACACCCATTACACCCACAATATCGTGCTCTACCTGCCGACGATGACGATCTACAACCGCGAGGACGTGGTGCGCGACACCATCCAGCGGCTCGTCTCCCTGCCCGAGCGGCGCGGCAATGCCACCCAGGTCGTCTGGAACGGCAATGACAAGGACGGGTTCTACACCTCGCACCTCGTCACCGGGTCGGGCCGCTACACGCAGAACGGCCACTACGGCCCGGCGAACGGCCGTCCCTTCGTCAGCCGGACGGTGGCCGACTGCATGATCCACCGCAACAAGATCTACCGCGAATGGGTGGTGTCCGACCAGATGGCGATCATTCGGCAGCTCGGTCTCGACGTGGACGCCTACGCGACGAAGATCGCCGAGGGCCGGCTGGCCCAGGGGTTCAAAACGCTCGACATCGGCGAAACCGGCCTGATGCTGGGACAGTACCCGCCCGCCGAGAAGGCCGACCTGTCGATCGCGCACACCGATCTGGAACGCCATACGCTGACCTGGCTGCACGAGTCGTTCAACAGGAAGATGTTCGGCTGCTATCGCGAAATCTATGCCCCCACAGTCATGTGGCACGGCCCGCTGATGAAGGAACTCTACGGCGTGGCCTCGGTCACCCATCAGGCGCTTGCGCTGGTCGGCGCCTTCCCCGATGCCCAGTTCGCGCCGCAGCACATCTGCTCCACCCCCTGCAATGAAGGCGGCACCAAGGTTGCCGTGCGCTGGGTCATGGAAGGTCATCATCTGGGCTTCGGCGGGCTCGACTCTCTGGGCGATCCCACCGGCAAGCGTGTGCAGGTCATGGGGATGAGCCACTACCACTACAAGGACGGCAAGATCGTCGACGAATGGACGGTCTACGACGAGCTTGCCCTGCTCGCGCAGATCAGGATCGCGCAGCTTGCCGACAAACCATCCGCCGAAGAAGCGCTGGACAACTGAAACCAGCGTGGGGATGACCCCACGCACCACATCCGAGCGGCGGCCCCAACACGCCGCCGGACCCCGACAAGGAGTGAGCCCATGAAAACACTGACCTCCACGGCGCTGGCCGTGATCCTTGCTGCCGGAGCCGCGCAGGCGGGTTGCGGCATCGAGAGCGGTTCGGTCCGCATCCTCGCCAACGACTTCGATGCGCTCGGCATCGTGATCGACGAAGCCGCCACCTGCGCCGGCGACGGGGTCACCGTCGAAAGCAACATGACGACCGAACACAAGGCCCTGCAGGTGCCCGCGCTCACCGTCGATCCGGCGCAGTACACGGTCGCGGTCGTGGCCAACAACTCGATCGTGCCGCTGCTGAACAACGGCCTGATCCGCCCGCTGGACGACCTGGTCGAGAAATACGGCGACACGCTCCAGCCCTCGCAGCTCATCAAGATCGACGGGCAGACCATGGCCATCGCCTTCATGGGCAACGGCCAGCACCTCTTCATCCGCGGCGACGTGCTGGAAGAGGCCGGTCTGGAGCAGCCGACGACCATGGAGGGCATCCTCGAGGCCGCCAAGATCATCCGCGAGAAGGGCATAATGGAATACCCGCTGGCCGCCGCCGATCAGGCGGGCTGGTACCTGGCCAATGAATTCGTCAACACCTACCTGGGCTACGGCGGCGAGTTCTTTGCCGCGGGCAGCGCGGAACCGGCGATCTCCGGCGAGGCGGGCATCAAGACGCTCGAGATGATGAAGGCCATGACCGAGTACATGGAACCCGAGTACATGACCTTCACCGCCGACGAGATGAAGGCGATGTACCTCTCGGGCGACGTGGCGATCATGACCCAGTGGGGCTCCATGGTGAACGGACATATCGACCCTGCGGGCCCTGCCCCCGAGATCGGCGAAGCCACCGTGCTGGCCCCCGCGCCCACCGTCGGCGGCGGCTCGGTCCCGGCGGCGGCGCTGTGGTGGGACGGCTTCACCATCGCCAAGAACATCTCGGACGAGGATGCAGAGGCCTCCTTCATCGCGATGGTCCACGGCATCCGACCGGAAATTGCGCAGGAGAACCCCTCCGCCGCGACATGGCTGATGAAGGACTTCGCCGCGCCTGCCTCCGCGCAGGGTGTGCTGGGCACCGCCGCTGCGGGGGCCAAGCCCTACCCGATGTCCCCCTACATGGGCCTGATGCACACTGCTCTCGGGGCTGAGCTGTCGGACTTCATGCAGGGCACCGAAAGCGCCGAGCAGGCCCTGGCCGACGTCGAGGCCGCCTACCGCACCGCGGCCAAAGAGGCGGGCTTCCTCCAGTAATCGCCTCTCACGCCCCCGGTCTCTCTTCCGCCGGGGGCGTCCTTCCATCAGGAGACGGAAATGCGCCATCGCGACTTCACCGCCTTCATCTTCCCCTCTGCCCTCGCCATGCTCCTGTTCATCGCCCTGCCGATCGTCTCGGTGGCGGTGCAGTCGCTGTTCGTCGAGCATGAGCAGGTGCTGGTGTCGGTGGAAAACTGCGGCCCCTTCGGCTGCCAGACGGAAACCAAGGTCGACCCCGACGCCACCGCCGCCCTGAAGGAGGCAGAGCCTCTGGGACGGTTCAACGGTCTGGGCACCTACCTGAACCGCGCGCACCTCGCGGTGGACGAACTGGGCGCGATCCTGTCGGACAACGACGGTCTCGGCGACGTGGTCAGCCGCGTCTACAACCTGCCGTTCTACAAGGCGCTGTCCTTCACGCTGGTCTACACCTTCCTCGTGACGCCGCTGAGCATGATCATGGGCTTTGCCGTGGCGCTCGGGGTCAACAACATCCCGAAGTTCTGGAAGGGGCCGGTGATCTTCCTGTCGCTCCTGCCCTACATCGTGACGCCGCTTCTGGGCTCGCTGATCCTGTTCTGGATGATCAACTCCGACGGGGTGATCGGCGCGACGCTGCAATGGGTGTTCGACGATCCGGAGCTGTCGCTGAAGGCCTCGCCCTTCCTCACCTGGGTCACGCTGATCGTCTACGGGACGTGGCACATGACACCCTTCGCCTTCGTCGTCTTCTACGCCGGTCTCCAGACCCTGCCCAAGGACACGCTCGAATCCGCGATGATCGACGGCGCCAACCGGTGGGAGCGCATCCGCTACGTGGTCATGCCGCACCTGACGCCGCTGGCGACTTTCGTGGGGCTCGTCCTGCTGATGGACAACTTCCGCGTCTTCGAACCGATCATCGGCTTCTCGTCCGAGGCCAACGCCACATCGCTGTCCTGGTCCATCTACAACGACCTGAACGGCTCGGTCGACCAGCTCTTCGGCTCGGCGGCGGCGACCTCGATCCTGACCATGCTGGGCGTGATCGTCCTGCTTATGCCGGTGCTGATCCGCACCTGGCGCGACTTCAACCGGAAGGCCCGCTGATGAGCACGCAAATCGGACATTCCCGCACGCTGGCCGTGACCTCGGGCCTGATCCTCCTGGTCTGGCTGATCCTTGCCGCCTTCCCCTTCTTCTGGACGGTCTGGGGGTCGTTCAAGGTGCAGGCGGACTTCTTCAGCCGCGAATCCTTCTGGAACGCGATCTTCGGCCCGGCCACCCAGCGCCAGACCGGCGGCGCCTTCACGCTGGACGGCTACCGCGGCGCATGGGTGGAGCGGGAGTTCTACCACTCTGTCTGGAACACCGTCATCGTCACCGTCTGCGTCACCTCGATCTCGCTGCTGTTCGGCACGCTGGGGGGCTACGCCCTGTCGCGATCCACCCGCAAGTACACCTTCTGGATCCTGATCGCCGCGCTTGTGTTCCGCGCCATGCCACACATCACGCTGGTCTCGGGCTACCTGCTGCCGTTCTTCGAGATGAACATCTGGGGCTACCTGCCCACCGCGATCATCGTGCTGGTGGCGATCAACCAGCCCTTCACCATCTGGATGCTGCACTCGTTCTTCATGTCGATCCCCAAGGACCTCGACGAATCCGCAATGGTCGACGGCTGCACCCGCTTCCAGGCGTTCCGATGGGCGATCATGCCGGTGATGTGGCCGGGGGTGATCACAACGGGGCTGTTCAGCTTCCTTCTGGCGTACAACGACTTCGCCGTAACCGCGATGCTGCTGAACCAGGACAACCAGACCATGGTGCCCAAGATCAACTCCTTCCTCGGGACGGTGCAGACCGAGGGCACCATCATGTATGCCGTGGCCGCGACCGTGTCCGCCACCGTGCCGCTCTTCATCCTCGTGATGTTCTTCCAACGCCAGATCGTCAGCGGCCTGACCGCGGGCGCCGTCAAGGGGTAAGCCAAATGGCCGACATTCACCTGAAAAACATCTCCAAGAAGTGGGGCCCGGTGATCGGTGTCGACAACTTCGACCTGCACATCGCCGACCAGGAGTTCCTCGTGCTGCTCGGGCCGTCGGGCTGCGGTAAGTCCACCACCATGCGGATGATCGCCGGACTGGAGGACGTCACCGAGGGCGAGATCATCATCGGCGGGCGCGTGGTCAACAACCTCGAACCCAAGGACCGCGACATCTCCATGGTGTTCCAGAGCTACGGCCTCTACCCGAACCTGACGGTCTACGAGAACATCCGCTTCCCGCTGAAGGTCCGCAAGGTGCCGAAGGACCAGCACCACGACCGGGTGATGAAGGCTGCGGAACAGGTCGATCTGCTGGAACTGCTCGACCGGCGTCCGGCGGAACTGTCGGGCGGCCAGCGGCAGCGCGTGGCGCTTGGCCGGGCCATCGTCCGCGAACCCACGGTCTTCCTGATGGACGAGCCGCTCTCGAACCTCGACGCCAAGCTGCGCGTCTCGACCCGGGCCGAGATCAAGAACCTCCAGCACCGGCTCAAGACCACGACGATCTACGTGACCCACGACCAGATCGAGGCGATGACGCTGGCAGACCGCGTGGTGGTGATGAACCGGGGCGTGGTGCAGCAGGTCGCCACCCCGACGGAGATCTACGACAACCCCGCCAACACCTTTGTCGCGGGCTTCATCGGCTCCCCCGCCATGAACCTCGTCGAGGGCACCATCGAAAACGGCACCTTTTCGGCCGAGAACATCCGCCTTTCTGGCCTGCCGCAGGGCCACCACGGCAAGGTGATCCTCGGCTTCCGGGCAGAGGACGTGACGCTGGTGCCCGAAGGCGGCGACATCCACGCGCCGATCTACGCGCTGGAGCTTCTGGGCGAGGCGTCGATGGCCGCGGTGCGCGTCGGCGGCGATCTTGTGAACCTCAAGGCCGCCAAGGACTTCCGCGCGGAGATCGGCAAGACTATACATGCCGATATCCCGGCCGAGACCTGCCACCTCTTCGATGTCGAGACGGGAAAGAATCTGACGCGCCGCTGACGGTGTGCAAGGGTAAAGAGGCCGGACAGGGACGAGGACGGATTTCTATGGTCAAAGAGACTCAACCGGCGTGAGCGGCAAACCTGTGACCTCCGTCGACGTGGCCCGCCGGGCCGGCGTCAGCCAATCGGCCGTCTCGCGCTTCTTCACGCCCGGCGCCTCGGTGTCCAAGAAGATGGCGGAGAAGATCAAGGCGGCCGCCGACGAACTGGGCTACCGCCCCAACGTGCTGGCCCGCGCGATGATCACCGGCAAGAGCCGTATCATCGGGCTGGTGGTCTATTACCTCGAGAACCAGTTCTATCCCGAAGCCGTGGAGAAGCTGTCGATCGCCCTGCAGGAAAACGGCTACCACGTCCTGCTGTTCATGGCGTCGACCACCGTGGGCGACGTGGAGCCGGTGGTGCAGACCATCCTCGACTACCGCGTCGACGGCATCATCCTGGTGTCGGTCTCCATGTCCTCGACGCTGGCCGACCGCTGCCGCGAACGCAACATCCCGGTGATGCTCTTCAACCGCGACCAGCCGAGGGAGGACCTTTTGGCCGTCACCTCCGACAACGTCGCGGGCGGGCGCCTGGCCGCGGAAATGCTGCTGAAGGGCAACCCGCAGCGGATCGCGCATCTGGCGGGCTTCGACGGCGCCTCCACCCAGATCGACCGGGAGGCCGGGTTCACCGCGGCACTGGCCGAGGCCGGCAAGAGCGTCGTGGCCCGCGCGGTGGGCAACTTCCACTACAGCGACGCCGCGGACGCCACCCGCGAACTCTTCGAGGGCGACGCCCCGCCCGACGCCCTGTTTGTCACCGACGACCACATGGCGCTGGCCGCGCTCGACGTGATCCGGCACGAACTTGGCCTCAGGGTGCCGGAGGACGTGGCCGTCGTGGGCTTCGACGACATCCCGCAGGCGGCCTGGCCGTCCTTCAACCTGTCGACCGTCCGCCAACGGCTGAACGTCATGGTCTCGACCGCCGTGGACGAGCTGATCAGCGCGATAGAGGGCGAGGACAGGCCAGCGACCAAGCTGCGGATCATGCCCGTCCCCATCCCGCGCGGCACCACCCGCGACTGACCGAGGGGCCCGCGCGGCCCCTCGTTCATTCTGTCCCCGCGCCCGATCAATTTTGCAATCGTATGCAAAATACGCTTGCCGCAGCTACGCCGTGCCGCTATCCATGATTGCAAACGTATGCAAAGTGGCGAGGGGATCATGGCCATCACGTATCTGAAACGCGGCAAGGCGGATGCGGACCGCCGACAGGACGATGCGCAGGTCCGCACCGCGGTCGAAACCACGCTCGCCGACATCGAGGCGCGCGGAGATGCCGCCGTCCGCGACCTGTCGCAGAAGTTCGACGGCTACACGCCGGACAGCTTCCGCCTGTCTCAGGACGAGATCGACGCCCTGATCGCCACCCTGTCGGAACAGGAGATCGCCGACATCCGCTTTGCACAGGCACAGGTGGTGAAATTCGCCGAGGCGCAGCGCGCCTCCATGCGGGACATCGAGGTTGAAACCCTCCCCGGGGTGATCCTCGGCCACAGGAATATCCCCGTGCAGTCGGTCGGCTGCTACGTGCCCGGCGGCAAGTTCCCCATGGTCGCCTCGGCGCATATGTCGGTGGCGACGGCGCGGGTCGCCGGGGTGCCGCGCATCGTCGCCTGCACCCCGCCCTTCAAGGGCCAGCCCAATGCCGCCGTCATCGCCGCCATGCACTTCGGCGGCGCGCACGAGATCTGGGTCCTCGGCGGCATCCAGGCCATCGGCGCCATGGCCATCGGCACCGAGACGATGCAGCCGGTGCACATGCTCGTCGGTCCCGGCAACGCCTTCGTCGCCGAAGCCAAGCGCCAGCTCTTCGGGCGCGTCGGCATCGACCTCTTCGCCGGCCCGACCGAGACGATGGTCATTGCCGACGACACCGTGGACGCCGAGCTTTGCGCCACGGACCTGCTGGGACAGGCGGAACACGGTTACAACTCCCCCGCCGTGCTGCTGACCAACTCCCAGAGGCTGGCCTACGACACGCTGGCAGAGATCGAGCGCCTGCTTGCCATCCTGCCCACCGCCGACACCGCCCGCGCCTCCTGGACCGACTACGGCGAGGCGATCCTGTGCGACACCTACGACGAGATGCTGGCGGTCGCGGACGACATCGCCTCCGAACACGTGCAGGTCATGACGGACCGCGACGACTGGTTCCTCGAGAACATGACCTGCTACGGCGCGCTCTTCCTCGGTCCCCGCACCAACGTGGCCAACGGCGACAAGGTGATCGGCACCAACCACACCCTGCCGACCCGGAAGGCGGGCCGCTACACCGGTGGCCTCTGGGTGGGCAAGTTCCTGAAGACCCACAGCTACCAGCGCATCACCACCGACGAGGCCGCCGCCCGCATCGGCGCCGCCGGATCCCGGCTGTGCATGCTGGAGGGGTTCGCCGGGCATGCCGAGCAATGCAACCTTCGCGTGCGCCGATACGGCGGCGTCAACGTGCCCTACGCCGAGGCGGCGCCCGTCCTGCCCTCCGAAAAAACCGCAACCCCCGAGAAAGCCTGACCCATGGATCTCTCTGACCGCATCGTCCGCTACGGCGAACTTCAGCCCTGCAAGACCGCCTTTATCGACGCCCACACGCCGGGCTCGGACCAGAAGGAGAACTTCACCATCATCGGCGGCGGCGTGTCGGAATCGCCCGATCAGCACGTCCACATCTCGATCCCGCACGGCTTCAACATCGGTGCCGCGGGCCAGCCGCCCCGGTGCCGCAACTCGCTCCACGACCACCACACCGCCGAGGCGTTCTTCGTCCTCTCGGGCCGGTGGCGATTCTTCTGGGGCCGCTGGGGCACCGCCGGCGAGGTGGTGCTCGAGGCGGGCGACATCTTCAACATCCCCACCGGCATCTTCCGCGGGTTCGAGAACATCGGCACCGACTACGGGATGATCATGGCGATCCTCGGCGGCGACGACGCGGGCGGCGGCGTCATGTGGGCGCCGCAGGTGATCGAGGATGCCCGCGCGCATGGCCTCGTGCTGGGCGACGACGGCAAGCTCTACGACACCAAGCGCCAGCAGCGCCTGCCCGAGGGCGTTAATCCCATGCCGCTGATGTCGGACGAGGAACTGGCGAAGCGGCCGGAACCCACCACGGCCGAGGTCCTGCCCAACCACGTCGCACGCTACTGGGACATGGTGGCGCTGGCCGACCGCACGCCCTGCAAGGTGATCGGCGCCACGGGCCTGCTGAAGGACCGGCCCGGCTTCGAGGTCGACTTCATCACCCGCCCCTCCGCCGGTGGCGAACAGCCCGCCGCGCCGCACCCCACCGTGCTGATGCCGGTGACCGGCCACTGGCGGGTGGACTGGGCGGACGGACACGCCATCCTCGCCCCCGGCGACACGATGAGCGTCCCCGAGAACCTTTCCTACCGTGTGGCGCCCTCCATGACCGGCGACGCCGCGCTCTACCGCATCACCGGAACCGGAGACCCCGCCGGTCCGACCCGCGTGGCCTGATACGGGTAGCCCCTCTTCCAGTCGGAAGTGTCATCGCGCCACGGTTCCCGGGAGCCGTGGCGCGATACGTTCGGGGGATGCGTGCCGGAACCGGTCGGGTCGAGGATCGCGGCGCGCGGCCAGAGGGCGGCATAGGCGCGCTGCCCCGTCCTCTTCGAACACGCCCGCGAGGTATTTCCGTCCAGAACAAGGCAGCGTCTCACACCATTCTTCGAGTGGCGCTTGGGGCCGCAACAGTGGCCGCCGCATTCTTCACCAATCGGGCCCCTGCCCCACCCGGCGGCGGCGCTTGACCCGTGACACACACAGGGAAACCGGCAATCTGGACAGGACGCGCGGCTGCGACAATTTTCTGTGTACAATGGCATACAAAACGCCACAGACCCCTTGAGTTGTTTGCGGCGTTGCGGCATGACACGGCTATCACATTCCGTCACCCATCGGAGGTTCCCATGACCATTCAAGTCGGCCACGACAGCGCCAAGACGCGCAAGACGCTCGAAGCGGGCGGCCAGACCGTCTCCTATTACTCGATTTCCGCCGCCGAAGCCGCCGGGCTCGGCGACTTCTCGAAGCTGCCCGCCGCGCTCAAGGTGGTGCTCGAGAACATGCTGCGTTTCGAGGACGGCAAGACCGTGACCCAGGACGACATCAAGGCCTTCTCCGACTGGGCGAAGAACGGCGGCAAGGGCGACCGGGAACTGGCCTACCGCCCGGCACGCGTTCTGATGCAGGACTTCACCGGCGTTCCCGCCGTGGTTGACCTCGCCGCGATGCGCGATGGCATCAAGGCACTCGGCGGCGACGCGCAGAAGATCAACCCGCTGAACCCCGTCGACC
This sequence comes from Sagittula sp. MA-2, assembly GCF_030126985.1. Classification (GTDB taxonomy): domain Bacteria; phylum Pseudomonadota; class Alphaproteobacteria; order Rhodobacterales; family Rhodobacteraceae; genus Sagittula. The sequence goes on from NZ_CP126145.1 coordinate 2,670,609, forward strand.
TCGTGATCGACCACTCCGTCATGATCGACGAGTTCGGCAACCCGCGCGCGTTCCAGATGAACGTCGACCGCGAGTACGAGCGCAACATGGAGCGCTACGAGTTCCTCAAGTGGGGCCAGACCGCGTTCAACAACTTCCGCGTCGTGCCCCCGGGCACCGGCATCTGCCACCAGGTGAACCTCGAGTACCTCGCCCAGACCGTCTGGACCGACGAGGACCAGAACGGTGACATGGTCGCCTACCCCGACACCCTCGTCGGCACCGACAGCCACACCACCATGGTGAACGGTGCGGCCGTGCTGGGCTGGGGCGTTGGCGGCATCGAGGCCGAGGCCGCCATGCTGGGCCAGCCGATCTCCATGCTGATCCCCGAGGTCGTGGGCTTCAAGCTGACTGGCGAGATGGTCGAAGGCACCACCGGCACCGACCTCGTTCTGAAGGTCGTCGAGATGCTGCGCGAACACGGCGTGGTGTCGAAGTTCGTCGAATTCTACGGCGACGGCCTCGACAACCTGCCGCTGGCGCAGCGCGCAACCATCGCCAACATGGCGCCCGAGTACGGCGCGACCTGCGGCTTCTTCCCGATCGACGACGAGACCCTGCGCTACCTGCGCGTCTCCGGGCGCGAGGAAAGCCGCATCGCGCTGGTCGAGGCCTATGCCAAGGAAAACGGCATGTGGCGCGACGCGGGCTACAGCCCGGTCTATTCCTCCATGCTGGAACTGGACATGGGCACCATCGTGCCCGCGATCTCCGGCCCCAAGCGTCCGCAGGACTACATCGCGCTGGACAAGGCCGCCCCGGCATTCGCCAAGTACATCAAGGGCGTGCGCGACGGGCAGGACGTCCCGGCCAAGGACGAAGTCCGCTGGGAAGGTGAAGGCGGCGCACCCGAGCCGCGCGACATCCCCGGCGACGAGGGCAAGCACAAGCGCGGCTTCGTGGAGACCGCCGACGGCGCCTACCAGCTGCACGACGGCTCCATCGTGATCGCCTCGATCACCTCCTGCACCAACACCTCCAACCCCTACGTCATGATCGGCGCGGGTCTGGTGGCAAAGAAGGCGCACGAGCTGGGCCTGAACCGCAAGCCCTGGGTGAAGACCTCGCTGGCCCCCGGCTCGCAGGTGGTGTCCGAATACCTCGAGGCCGCCGGCCTGCAGGAGCACCTCGACGCCATCGGCTTCAACCTGGTGGGCTATGGCTGCACCACCTGCATCGGCAACTCCGGTCCGCTGGACGCGCCGATCTCCAAGGCGATCAACAAGTACGATCTGGTCGCGACCTCGGTGCTGTCGGGCAACCGCAACTTCGAAGGCCGGATCAGCCCGGACGTGCGCGCCAACTACCTCGCCTCGCCGCCGCTGGTGGTGGCCTACGCGCTGGTGGGTGACATGAACGTCAACATCGCCACCGACCCGCTGGGCAAGGACAAGGACGGCAACGACGTCTATCTCAAGGACATCTGGCCCTCGAACGCCGAGATCGCCGACCTCGTCGAAAAGACCGTCACGCGCGAGTCGTTCCAGTCCAAGTACGCCGACGTCTTCAAGGGCGACGAGAAGTGGCAGTCGGTCGAGGTGAACGGCGGCGAGACCTACGACTGGCCGGCGACCTCCACCTACGTCCAGAACCCGCCCTACTTCCAGGGCATGGGCAAGGAGCCGGGCACGATCTCGAACATCGAGGGTGCACGCGTCCTGGCGATCCTCGGCGACATGGTCACCACCGACCACATCTCTCCGGCGGGCTCGTTCAAGGACACCACCCCGGCAGGCAAGTACCTGACCGAGCGCCAGGTGCCCGTGCGCGAGTTCAACTCCTACGGCTCGCGTCGCGGCAACCACGAAGTCATGATGCGCGGCACCTTTGCCAACATCCGCATCAAGAACGAGATGCTGGACGGCGTCGAGGGCGGCTACACCAAGGGCCCCGACGGCGAACAGACCTCGATCTACGACGCGGCCATGGCCTATCAGGACCAGGGCACCCCGCTGGTGATCTTCGGCGGCGAACAGTACGGCGCGGGCTCCTCGCGCGACTGGGCGGCCAAGGGCACGGCGCTCCTGGGCGTGAAGGCGGTGATCGCCGAGAACTTCGAGCGTATCCACCGTTCGAACCTCGTAGGCATGGGCGTCATCCCGTTCGAGTTCACCGGCGGCGACACGCGCAAGTCGCTGGGCCTGAAGGGCGACGAAACCGTCGACATCAAGGGCCTCGACGATGTGAAGCCGGGTCAGGAAACCCCCTGCACCATCACCTTCGCGGACGGCTCCACCAAGGAGATCACGCTGAAGTGCCGGATCGATACCGCCATCGAGGTGGAATACATCGAGCACGGCGGCGTGCTGCACTACGTGCTGCGCAACCTCGCAGCCGAGGGCTCCGTGGCAGCCGAATGAGCCGGGCCACGGCCTGAAGCCATTGCCGAATGATCCGAAAGCGCCCCCGAAAAGGGGCGCTTTCTTCGTTCAAGGCAGGGCGGCGCACAGCCCCGCCCTACCCCATGTCGCCCCGCTCAGCGCTGGTCGAGCTGCGCCCGCACGGCGGCCAGCCCCGCCCGGGTGACGCGATAGGCCGCCCCGCCCCGCGACCGGATCAGCCGCCGCTTCTTCAGGCGCTCCACCACTGCCAGCGTGCAGTCGTTCAGCACGTGGCCGTCGCGCGTCACGCAGGTCACGTCCAGCAGTTTGCCGTTTGCGCCGCGTTCAAAGGAAATCGCGCCGCCCTGAGCCAGCACGTGCAAGACGCGCTGTTCGTATTTCGAGATGTTCATTGGAAGTCATGTCCGGATCAGACGTCAGCCGCCAACCCTCCGGCCGGCGCGCGGAAGGTCAGGTCTCGTCGGGACCGGTGTTCATCCTGTGAGCCCGGCCCTCAGCGGCCCGCCACATTCTCCAACATGCAAACTCCATCGGCCCGGGATCGGGCCTTGGCGCCCTAGATAGCCACCCCAGCCGCACGGGACAAGCCCCCGGGTCAGGCTTTCCTGACCTCCCGCTTGCCATGAGTATCAATTATCACGAACGGGCCCGCCGCTCCCGCCTCGGCAGGAGCTTGCCGAATTTCGCGGCAACCGGCAGGCCACCGCGCAGATTTTCCTCGCCCCGCAAGGCATCCCCTATGCCCGCAGGCACGACCCCTTTAATTCCCCGGCGACGGGACCATTTCACAGCCACGGCCCACGAAAGAGACCGAACAGAGAGGCGCCCAGAGATGAAAGTGATTACCCTTCTGCAGGCAGGCGCATTGCTGCTGCTCGCCGTGATCGGTGCATACGCAGGCACGCAGGACAGCAAGGCCCCCTGCGACACCCGCCAGGAAACCACCGTCTGCGATCTCTGACGACGCCCCCCTTCATCTTGGTGAAAAATACCTCCGCCGGAGGCATCCGCCCTGCCCACGCGCACCCGCGCCGGGCAAGGGTCAGTCGGCCAGCGCCTTCTCCAGCTCCGGCACGAACCGCTGCTCGTAGTCCGAGCCAACCAGCGGCCCAACGAACTTGAACAGAACCGTGCCGTCGCCGTCCACGATGAAGGTCTCCGGCGGCGCTGTCACACCCCAGTCGATGGCCGTGCGGCCGTTCGGGTCGAAGGCCACTGCCTCGAAGGGGCTGCCCTCGTCCTCGAGGTAGGACCTGGCATTCTTCGCCTGGTCCTTGAAGTTGACGCCGAGGATCGGCACCCCGTCGGCCTGCAACGCCAGAAGTTGCGGATGCTCCGCCCGGCACGGCGGGCACCAAGAGGCCCAGAAGTTGACCAGAACGACCTCGCCCCGGGCCAGCATCTCAGGCGTGATGCCGGGGTAGCCTTCCAGCGCGACATCCGTCACCGCCGGGGCGGGCTTGCCCTCGAAAACCGATTCAAGCCGGTGCGTCTCGTCGCTGTTCTTCAGCCCAAGGTAGGCCATCACCCCGAAGGCGGCGAAGATCACCGGCGGCAGGATCATCAGCGGCGACACCTTAGCCATCCTTGCGGCCCTCCACCTGTTCCAGTTCGCGTTTCACGCGCCGCGAGCGCAGGACCGAAGCCACGATCAGCAGCCCCAGCAGCGCCAGCGACACAGCGTAAGAGGCCAGCACAGGCCCCGCATACTTGCCAAGCTCAGGGATCATGCCACCCGCTCCCGCGCCAGAAGCGCCCTTGTCCGTCGCGCCCGGATCTCCGTCTGGGTGCGCAGGAAAACCAGTGCGATGAACAGCAGCACGAAGCCCGCCATGCAGACGAACAGCGGCACCGCGTAGACGTTGGACACCCGCTCTTCCGTATCGCCGGCCAGCGCGCCCGCGCGCATGACCGAGGCGCCCTGGTGCAGGCCCTGGTTCCAGAAGTTGACGGCGTAGCGGCTGAGGATCGCAAAGACCGAACCCACGAGGCACAGGATCGACGTCAGGTCCGCCGCCGTGTCGTCGTTCTCGATCGCCTCCCAAAGCGCCATGTAGCCCAGGTAGAACAGGAACAGGATCAGGAAGGATGTCAGCCGCGGGTCCCATGCCCACCACGTGCCCCACATGGGCTGGCCCCAGATCGCGCCCGTCGCCAGTGCGATCAGCGTCATCACCGCCCCCACCGGCGCCGCGGCCCGCGCCGCCAGCGCGCTCACGTGGTGGCGCCGCACGATCCAGATCAGCGAGGCGACCAGCATCATCAGCCAGGCGTTGATCGCCATCAGCGCCGCAGGCACATGCAGGTAGATGATCTTGACGGTCGATCCCTGCCGGTAGTCGTCCGGCGTCAGGAAGAACCCCCAGAAGAGGCCGCCCACCAGCGCCACGACAGCCGCGGCCGACAGCCAGGGCAGCACCCTGTCCGTGGTCCGGATGAACTTGACCGGATTGGCATATTCCCAGATCGACGCCATGGCTCTCCCTACCTTCGCCTCCGGTTTCCATGAACCCCAAATATCGGCCCGAGGCAATATGTCCCCGGGCGCCCGACGGCCCACCTCACCTGAGGTTTATCCGCAGGACGGCGGCGCTGGCAAACGGCAGGAGCGCGATCACGCCAAAGCTGATCCCGGCCAGCATCGCCAGCGGCGTCGCCACCGGCAGCCCCTCTGACCCGCGCCGCGCCACCTCTGCGCCGAAGATCAGCGTCGGCACGTAAAGCGGCAGCACCAGCAGCGACATCAGGAGGCCGCCGCGTTTCAGCCCCACGGTCAGGGCCGCCCCGAAGGTGCCGATCACCGACAGCGCGGGCGTCCCAAGCGCGAGGCTGACGAAGACCCACAGGTATCCTTCGGCCGGCAGGCTCAACAGCACGCCCAGCATCGGCGCCGCGACCACCAGCGGCAGCCCCGTGGTGATCCAGTGCGCCAGCGCCTTCACGCTGACGATGCCCTCCATCGGCAGCGGTGCCGTGGCCAGCAGGTCGAGCGATCCGTCCTCCCAGTCGAGGGCGAGGATACGGTCCAGCGACAAGAGGCAGGCCAAAAGGGCGCCGATCCACAGCACGCCGGGCGCGATGGTCGAAAGGAGGCCCGTCTCCGGCCCCACGCCGAAGGGCACCAGCACCGTGACGATCAGGAAGAACGCGAGCCCGAGGCCAAAGCCCCCGCCCGCCCGCACCGCCAGCCGCAGGTCCCTGACCAGCAGCGCGATCACAGGAAGGCCTCGTCTTCCACGGCAACGCGCGGCTTCGCCTTGAAGGGGGTCACGTCCAGCACGTCCGCCTCCAGCCCGAGGTCGATGTGCGTCGCCATCAACGCCGATCCCCCGCCCGCAAGATGCGTGCGCACGGCATCGGCGAAGAGTGCGACAGAGGCCGTGTCCAGCGACACCGTCGGCTCGTCCAGCACCCAGACCGGGCGGCCCGTCACCATCAACCGCGCCAGCCCAAGCCGGCGTTTCTGACCGGCACTCAGGCTGCCCGCCAGCCGGTCCCGCAACGGAATCAGGTCGAAGGCCTCGATTGCATGGGAAATATCTGCGGTGCCAAAGACCTGCGCCCAGAACTTCAGGTTTTCCGTGACGGTGAGCATGGACTTCAGACCGTCGGAATGGGCGGCATAGGCGATGCGCTCTCCGGCGCCCTCGATCCGCCCTTCCAGCGGCGGCTGAAGCCCGGCGATGGTGCGCAACAGCGTCGTCTTGCCTGACCCGTTCGGACCGCGCAGAACCAGCGCCCTGCCGGCGCCGATCCCGAAGGTCAGCCCTTCGAGCACCGGCACGCCCCCGCGCGCGACCCCCAGACCGGATACCTGCAAAACCGTCACCGAAGGCCCTGACTTGTCATGGAAATGCGTCCTCCGCCTCAGACCGGCAGCACCGCCAGCGCGACGCGGCGCCCTTCGCTGATCAGCACGTTGTAGGTCCGGCAGGCAGAGGGCGAACTCATCACCTCGACCCCCAGCCCCTCGGACTCCAGCCGCTCCCGCAACTCCGTCGGGAGAAAGGCGATCTCGGCCCCGGTGCCCACGAGGATCACGTCCACCATGTCGACGAAACTCAGCAGGCTGCCCTCGTCCTCGAAACCACCCCAACCGGCCTTGCCCTTGTCCCACAGCAGCAGCGCACCTTCATGCACCTCGCCGCCGACACGGAAGAAGCCCGGTCCGTAGCCGTCCACGGGCCGGGCGTCGGTATAGATGATCTCGTTCATGCGCATGTGGCCTCCGTCGTTCAGGCGTCGACGTCACCGAACTGCGTGCCCGGCGTGTCCGCGGGTTTCGACCAGTCGCGCTTCACCCCAAGCCGCAGCAGGATGGCGGAGGCGACGAAGATCGACGAATAGGTGCCGACGATAATGCCCCAGGTCATGGCAAAGACGAAGCCGCGGATCACGTCGCCGCCCAGCACCAGAAGCGCGATCAGCGCCAGAAGCGTGGTCAGCGAGGTCATGACCGTCCGGCTCATGGTCTCGTTGATGGACATGTTCAGGACCTCCTTGAGGTCCTTCGACTTGTACTTGATCAGGTTCTCGCGCACCCGGTCGAACACCACCACCGTATCGTTCAGCGAATAGCCGACGATGGTCAGCAGCGCCGCGATGATCGCCAGGTCGAAGCGGATCTGCAACTCGCTGAAGATGCCGATGGTCAGCGCCACGTCGTGGATCAGCGCGATCACCGCCCCCAGCGCGAACTGCCATTCGAACCTGAGCCAGATGTAGACCAGCACCGCCGCAATCGCGAGGCACACCGCCAGCACGGCGGTATGGATCAGCTCCTGCGAGACCTTCGGACCCACCGATTCAACAGAGGTGAAGCGGATGTCCGGAGCGACCTCCTTCAGAGCCGCTTCGGCGGAATCGATGACGTCGGTGCTGACCGCTTCCTCGCCGTCCTGCGCACCGATGCGCACCATGGCGACGTTCTGGTCGTCGCGGAAGTTCGGGTCGAACACCTCCGAGATCACCGTGTCGCCCAGCCCCAGCGGCGCCAGCGCGTCGCGGTAGGCGCCCACGTCGACCGGCTCCGCGCTCTCGGTCCGGATGGTCGTGCCGCCGCGGAAGTCGATGCCGTAGTTCAGCCCCTGGATGAAGAAGCTTGCCAGCGCGATGACCACCATCACCCCCGAGATGCCGAGCCACAGCTTCGATCTCGAGAAGAAGTCCCAGTTCAGATCGTCCTTGACCAGTCTCAGTCGCATGTCAGGCTCTCTCTCAAACTTCGATGGTCTTGGGGCGGCGGCGTTCGAACCACGTCACGATCAGCACGCGCGTCACGAAGATCGCGGTGAAGACGGAAGTGATGATGCCGAAACCCAGCGTGACCGCGAAGCCCCGCACCGGGCCGGAACCCATCACGTAGAGGATCACGGCAGTGATGAAGGTGGTGATGTTGGCGTCGACGATCGCGCTGAGCGCCTTTTCATAGCCCAGCTCGATCGCACGCGCCGGTCCGCGCGCCGTCTTCAGCTCCTCGCGGATGCGTTCGAAGATCAGCACGTTGGCGTCCACCGCCATGCCGACCGTCAGCACGATCCCCGCGATCCCCGGCAGGGTCAGCGTCGCCCCGATCAGGCTCAGCAGGCCGAACATCAGCGCGACGTTCAGGATCAGCGCGATGTTGGCGAAGACGCCGAACAAGCCGTAGCTCGCCACCATGAAGCCCAGCACCGCAACAAAGGCCACACCGGTCGCCAGCTTGCCGGCCTCGATGCTGTCCTGCCCCAGTTCCGGACCGATGGTCCGTTCCTCGAGGAACTCCAGTCCCGCGGGCAGAGCGCCTGCGCGCAGCAGCACGGCAAGGTTGGTCGATTCCTCGACCGTGAAGTTGCCGGTGATGATGCCGGCGCCGCCGCCGATGTGGCTCTGGATCACGGGGGCAGAGATCACCTCGTCGTCCAGCACGATGGCGAAGGGCGAGCCGATGTTCTCGGCGGTGTAGTCGCCGAACTTGCGCGCGCCGCCGGGGTTGAAGTTGAAGCTCACCGCCGGGCGGCCGTTCTGGTCGAAGGTCGGCTGCGCGTTGGTCAGCTCTTCCCCGGTCACGACCGGGGTCTGCTCCAGTACGTAATACAGCCCCTGCTCGTCCAGCGAGGGCAGCAGTTCGTTGCCCGGTCCGGGCGCGTCGTTCTGGTTGGTGGTCCGGCCGACGACCGGCTGGAAGGTCAGCTGCGCCGTGGTGCCGATGATCTCTTTCAGTTCCGCCGCCGAGCCGATGCCCGGCACCTGGATCAGGATGCGGTCGAAGCCCTGCCGCTGGATCGTCGGTTCGCGCGTCCCCACCTCGTCGATGCGGCGGCGGATGATCTCCAGCGACTGTTGCAGCGTGCGGTCGTCGGTTGCCTGCTTTTCGGCTTCCGACAGCGTGACGACCAGTTCGTCGCCCTCGCCGCGCACCTCGATGTCTGACGCGCCCGCGCCGGTCAGCGTCACGACCGGCTGCGCAAGCCCGCGCACCACCTCGATGGCGCGCTGCATGCCTTCCGGATTCGACAGCTTGACCCGCAGTTCGCCGCGGTCGACGGCCTCGGAGTTCCAGCGGATCGTGCCCACCGTGTCACGCTCGTCGCGCAACAGGTCCCGCACTTCCGGCCAGAGCGACTCCATCCGGGACTTGTAGACGTCCGTGGTCTGCACCCGCGCCAACAGGTGCGCACCGCCCCGCAGATCGAGCCCGAGGTTCACCAGCCCCGACGGCAGGAAAGACGGCCACTGGGCCTCTGCCGCGCGGTTCTCCGACGTGTCGGCGCCCGCCTCGATGGCCTTGACGGCGTCGTTGTGGCTTTCGACCCGTCCGTAGAACAGGTTCGGAATGGCCAGAAGCAGGCCCACCACGACGGTGAGCCAGATCAGCCAGCGCTTCCAGGCGTCGATCTGCAGCATTTGGGTCTCAGGCCTCTGCGGGTTCGGTCTTGGATTTCACCGCCGCGATGGTGGAGCGCATGATTCGCACCTTCACGCCTTCGGCGATCTCGACCTCGACCTCGGCGTCGTCCTTGACCTTGACGACCTTGGCGATGATCCCGCCCTGGGTGACGATGATGTCGTTGCGGCGGATCGCCTCGATCATCGCCTTGTGCTCCTTCACCTTCTTCTGCTGCGGGCGGATGAGGAGGAAATACATGATCGCGAAGATCAGGCCCATCATCACGAAAGAGGAAAGGGCGTTCTGGTCCATTGGATGCTCCCTGCTGGATCTCTGTGTCGGATCTGCGGGGCATCCCCCGCTAAATTGGCCGTTACCTATGCGGCCCTGCGCCGGGATGCAAGGTGCGCGGCAGGCTGGCAGATGGTCGCGCAGGCCTGTCCCGCGCTATGCTGCAGCCATGTTACGGGTTTTGCTCCTGGCCCTGGCCGCCGTCCTCCTGCCCGTCCCCGCCCCTGCGGAGGACGCGGTCGGTCGTCTGAACCTCGCCGGCTACCGCCACCGCGAGATGTGCACGGCGACGCTCGTGGCCCCCGATATCGCGCTGACCGCGGCGCACTGCGTCACAACGCCCGCCGACGGATATCTCAAGCGGATCGGGGACATGACCTTCGTCGCGGGCTGGGACGGAGAGCATCACGCAGGGGCCGCACGAATCAAGGCCGTGACCGTGCACCCGAAGGCCTACGACAACGGGCGTTTCGACATCGCCCATGACATCGCGCTTGTGACGCTAGACCAGCTACTGGAAGTCGCGCCGTTGCCGGTGGGCATTGGCGTTCCGCCGGGACCGATGACCCTTATGGGCTACCGCCGTTCCGTCCCGCACCGCCTGACGATCACACCTTTGTGTTACGGCGACGAGACAGGCCAACTCTGGCGATTGCGCTGCCGGGTCGAACCCGGTCAGTCCGGCGGCCCGGTCTTCCTGGGCGAGGACCGCGCCCGCCGCATTGTCGCCGTCATCGCCGCGGTGGTGGAGGAAGAAGCCATCGTCGTCCCCGTCGACAGCTGGCTCCTCGCCCAGCTTGCCAACCTCCGGGATTGACCTCTCCCTGAGCGACAGACGGTGCAGAGCCAGCCCTTGAACCAACACGGAAGAAATGGAAACAGCGGCGGATACGCCTGAGACCGGGACAGGCCTCTCCTCATCACCCGTTGCTGACGCGCTCTGCCGTCCGGCCTCGTCACGGAGACCTCCAACGCGACAAGGAAAACCGGCCAGACACCTGAATGTCCGGCCGGTCACCAGCTCAAGAGTCAGCACGGTAAACCTCAGACGCGGCTCACCACCCGGACATGCCCGTTCAGATCCCGCGCCAGCGCATCGGAGAACACCGCCGCGTCGTGGCCGTTGACCGACAGCACCGCGCCCTCGTCGCTGTCGCGCAGTTCCGCCACCGGCGCACTGCCGTCCGCCGGGATCAGCGAGGGGTGATAGAGCAGCAGCTCCACCTGCTCGCCCCTCTGCCAGTCGCGGATCATCACCGGCTGGTCCTCCGGCTCGTCGACGAGGTTGGAGAAGAAGTCCGTCCCCTCCCCGCCGATCATTGTGTCGCCGTCGTCGCCCACCAGCCAGTCGTCGCCCGCGGCGCCGAACAGGCGGTCGGGCGCAAAGGGCTGGTCGGGGTGCAGGTCGATGGTGTTGATCCGGTCGTCGCCCGGCCCGCCGTTCACGTCGTCCTGCCCGCCGGTCGCGGTGATGACGTCGTCGCCCGCACCGCCGAACAGCGTGTCGCTGCTCCAGTTCGGATTGACGGCGCCCGCATCCGTCATCACCGCGTCCTCGTCCCAGCGCAGGTCAGAGATCGTGTCGTTCCCTCTCCCGCCGCGCACCAGGTCGTTGCCGTCGTCCGGCAGCAGCAGTTCGGCCCCGCCGTTGCCCATGATGACGTCGTCGTCATCGCTGCCGACCACGGTGTCGTCTTCGCGGATCACGTCCTCGCCCGGCTCCGGGACGTCTTCCATCATTCCTTGCAGGACCATCAGCACCATCGCACCGACGACCGCCATCAGGCCGAACCCCATGTGATTGCTCCTCGATCCCGGGCGCCCGTGTCCCGCGGTTTCGGGGATCATGGCCTTCAAACGAAAAAATCCCGTTAAACGGCAAAGGATTGTCGACGGGCATTGAACAATGGCCGTCGGACGCCAGATGGACCCGCGGCAGGCTGGCCCCTACACTCCCCCTGAAACTTCGGGCATAAGCGCTGCGACTCGACAGCATTCTTCCGTGGAGACCCAAATGCACGACATCCGCGCCATCCGAGAGAACCCGGAAACCTGGGATGCGGCCCTCAGCCGCCGCGGGGCAGAGCCGATGTCGTCCGCCATCCTCGCCCTCGACGCCGACCGCCGCGCCGCGATCCTCGCCGCGGAGACGGCGCAGGCCGACCAGAACAAGGCGTCGAAGGACGTGGGCAAGGCCAAGGCCTCGGGCGACGAGGCGGAGTTCGAACGCCTCCGCGCCCTCGTGGCCGAGAAGAAGGCCGAGGTCGCCGAGATGCAGGAGAAGGCCAAGGCGCTCGACGCGCAGCTGACCGACCTCCTGATGGGCGTCCCGAACCTGCCGCTGGCCGAGGTGCCCGACGGCGCGGATGAAAACGACAACGTGGAGATCCGCCGCTGGGGCGAGCCGCGCAGCTTCGACTTCACGCCGAAGGAGCATTACGAGCTCGACGGCGTGAAGCCCGGCATGGATTTCGAAACCGCCGCGAAGCTTTCCGGCTCGCGTTTCGTGCTGCTTTCGGGCGGGGTCGCGCGCATCCACCGCGCGCTGGCACAGTTCATGCTCGACACCCACGTCGAGGAACACGGGCTTGCCGAGACCTGGACCCCGGTCCTCGTGCGGCCGGAGATGATGTACGGCACCGGCCAGCTTCCGAAGTTCGGCGAGGACAGCTACGAGACCACCAACGGCTGGTGGCTGATCCCCACGTCGGAGGTCACGCTGACCAACATCGTCAACGGGCTGACCGTGGACGAGGGCTACCTGCCCCGCCGCTACGCCGCCCATTCGCAGTGTTTCCGGTCGGAGGCGGGCAGCGCCGGCCGCGACACCGCCGGCATGCTCCGCCAGCACCAGTTCGAGAAGGTGGAGATGGTGACCGTATGCCACCCCGACACGTCGCTGGCCGAACACGAGCGCATGACCCGCTGCGCGGAGACCATCCTCGAGAAGCTGGGCTTGCCCTACCGCACCGTCGTGCTCTGCACCGGCGACATGGGCTTCGGCGCGCAGAAGACGCACGACATCGAGGTCTGGCTCCCCGGCCAGAACACCTACCGCGAGATCAGTTCCGTCTCCACCTGCGGCGATTTCCAGGCCCGGCGGATGAACGCCCGCTACAAGCCCGCGGAGGGTGGCAAGCCCGGCTTCCTGCACACGCTGAACGGCTCCGGCCTCGCCGTGGGCCGGGCGCTGATCGCCGTGCTTGAGAACGGCCAGCAGGCGGACGGCTCCGTCGACCTGCCCGAGGCGCTGCACCCGTGGCTGCGCGGCAAGACCCGCCTCGACGCCTCCGGTAACCTGGTTTGAGACCGGGGGGCGCGATCATGCAACGTCTCTGGGCCTGGGCCTGTCTTCTGGCGACGCTGGCGTTCATCGCCTCCTACTTCGTCGTGCCCGACTTCAACGGCTTCACCCCCGACCAGTTTCCGAAGGTCATCGAGGAACCGCCGGTCCAGCCCTCGGGCTACGCCTTCGCGATCTGGGGGCTGATCTACGTCTGGCTGCTGGTCGGCGCGGTCTTCGGCGCGGTCCGCCGCTCCGACGACGAGGACTGGATGCCGATGCGCCCTTGGCTGGCGCTCAGCCTCGCGCTGGGGGCGACATGGCTGCCCGTGGCCAGCGTCTCGCCGCTGGCGGCAACCGTCCTCATATTCCTGATGCTGGCGGCGGCGCTGCGCGCGCTCTTCCGCGTCGGCGACACCGACCGCTGGCTGCAACAGGCGCCGGTCGCGATCTACTCCGGCTGGCTGACAGCCGCGGCCTTCGTGGCGCTTGGCGTGGTACTCGGCGGGTACGAGATCTTCTCGCCGACGATCGCCGCGCTGATCTCGCTCTCTCTGGCGCTGGCGCTGGCCGTCATCGTGCAGTACCGCCTGCACCGCGCGCCGGAATACGGCATCACGGTGATCTGGGCGCTGGTGGGCGTGATCATCCAGAACTCCCAGCCGTTCAACGCCGCCGTTGCGGGCCTCGCCCTGCTGGGCATCGTCGCGATCCTGTCGCTGCGCGCCACCGACACGGAATGACAACCGGGCGGGCGTCCGCGCCTGCCCGCCGCATCCATCCGGCGCGGACCCTTCCAATCCCTGTCGCATTCATTGAACATGATGACATGGCCATCTATCCTGTGGCCGTCTCAGAAGGAGATTCATGCACAGAGGCCTCGATTGAACCGCATGTAGCGGCTTCGCATCGGCACATCGCTGCCGATCCCTTTTGCATGAATTCCGTGGAGTTCTCATGGAGAACAACGACATATCGATCCGGCCCTTCGACGGGGCAACGGATACCGAAAGACTGTCGGCCATCTGGTTTGCCGCCTCCCGCAAGGCGCATCCCTTCATCGGTGAGCCGAAACTCGTGGAACAGCGCAAGCTGATCGAGGAGACATACCTGCCGAAATCGGAGACCTGGGTCGCCTGTTGCGGCGGGGACGAGGTCGGCTTTATCAAGCCTGCTCGGTAATTTTGTCGGCGGGATCTTCATTGCGCCCGACCGGCAAGGTCTGGGCATCGGACGCAAGCTGATCGCCCATGCGCTGGCTTTGAAGGGAGAGCTGTCGCTGGAGGTCTACACCGCCAACGAGCAGGCCGTCCGCTTCTACCGCACGCTCGGCTTTACCGAAGTGTCGCGCCGGGATGTGGACGATTCCGGCGATCCCCACCCCAACGCCGCGCTTCATCTGAGGGCGTGACTCCCGGCCGGGCAGGAGTTTCCTGCCCGGTCCGCGCCTCAGCTCAGTGATTGCTCCGGTCAGTTGGACGGGGAAGCGCCTCTAAGACCTTCGTTGCGAGTTCCCCGACCGGGCGCTGACCATCGAGGCGAAGAACCGGCGCGCCTTGCGCCTCCAGCCAACGCTCATGCTGCACGCGGTTGCGCCCGGAAAATGACGGATCGTCGTACCGGGACGCCCAGTCCCGGAACGCCAGATGGGACCGGTGCATGTCGCCGCCCGGCAGAATGCGCGCGCCATGGCGCTGTGCCTCGCGCCGGTCGAGGCGCTCAAGGCGTATCGGTGTCGGAGTATGGATAAAGACGATCAGATCGACGTCTTCGACAAGGGCATCGCCCCACCCCATGAATGAGCCGGTCAGCACCCAGCCCTCGGCGATCTCTTGGCGCGCGCCGATCAAACGGACGCGCTCTTCGGGATCGCGTTTGACGCTGAACGGCGGATCGGTCGGCATCCAGTAGTAATCGTCTACGTCGATCTGCGGGACGTCGAGTCTTTCGGCCAGAACCGCGCCCAGCGTCGACACGCCGGAACACGAGGCTCCCAGCAGGTACAGCTTTGGCATGACGGTCATCCTCCGGGCTGGCGAAGGGCCGTTCTATAGCGCCGCACCGAAACGGCTGCAATGTCCCGAGGCCGGCCCCTTGGGAGAGCCGCCGCGCACGCCCGGCCTGCAACAGCCTCACCTTTCGACTGCAGTGAAAACGCAAGATCACGCTTAGCGTCGGGAAAACGTCAGTCACCACGTCAGACGCGCAGCGTCCGGCACTCCGGTTTGCGCGGCCTTCCGCAGTCAACGGTATCGCCCCCACACGGACACCCGCCAACCCGAGCCGACCGCCGAAGGCGGGCGGTGAGGCAAACAGCATGGGCGCCCAAAGGGCGCCCATTCCACCGGATCAGTCCTTCTTCTTCTGAAGCGACCCGAGGTGCTTCTTCAGGGCGCCCGCGTTCTTCGTCCGGCGGCCCTTGTAGGGGTTCTTGTCGCCCTGCCCGCGCATGTGCAGACGGATCGGCGTGCCCGGCATGTCGAAGTCCTCGCGCAGCCCGTTCACCAGGTAGCGCGAATAGCTTTCCGGCAGCTTGTCGGGATGCGAACACATCACCACGAAGCCCGGCGGCCGGGTCTTCGCCTGCGTCATGTAGCGCAGCTTGATCCGGCGGCCCTGCGGCGCCGGGGGCGGATGGCGAGAGATCATGCCCTCGAGCCAGCGGTTGAGCTGCCCGGTCGACACGCGGCGATTCCAGACCGTGTAGGCCTTCATCACCGCTTCCTGCAGCTTGTCCAGCCCCTTGCCCGTCCGGGCCGAGACCGTCACCAGCGGCGCGCCGCGGAGCTGCGGCAGGACATGCTCGAACTGCTCGCGCAGCCACTTCAGCTTTTCCTGCTTCTCGCCCTCGATGTCCCACTTGTTGACCGCCACGACCACGGCACGCCCCTCGCGCTCCGCAAGGTCGGCGATCTTCAGGTCCTGCGTCTCGAACGGGATGGCCGCATCCAGCAGCACGACCACCACCTCGGCGAACTTCACCGCCCGGATGCCGTCAGAGACCGACAGCTTCTCAAGCTTCTCCTGCACCTTCGCCCGGCGGCGCATGCCCGCGGTGTCGAAGATCCGCATCGGCACACCGCCCCACTCGTGGGTCAGAGAGATGGCGTCGCGGGTGATCCCCGCCTCGGGCCCGGTCAGCAGCCGGTCCTCGCCGATGATCTGGTTGATCAGCGTCGACTTGCCCGCGTTCGGGCGCCCCACGACAGCGATCTGCAGGGGTCGTGCGCGGGTCGGAACCGGCACGCTGTCGTCGTCCTCGTCGTCTTCGGAGACGGCGACATCCACCTCCGGCGCGTCGTCGGCGCGCTCCTCCTCGTACCCGTCCGCCAGCGGCGCCAGCACCGAGTAGAGCTCCGGCATCCCCTCGCCGTGCTCTGCCGACAGGCGGATCGGTTCGCCCAGACCCAGCTCGAAGGCCTCGAACACACCGGCGTCGGCGGCAGAGCCCTCCGCCTTGTTGGCGGCGAGGATGACGTGCTTTGCGCGCTTGCGCAGGATCTCGGCAAAGACGTGGTCGTCCGGCAGCAGGCCCGCCCGCGCGTCGATCAGGAACAGGCAGACATCCGCCATGTCCACCGCCCGCTCTGTCAGGCGCCGCATCCGTGCCGGAAGGGAATCGTCGTTGGCGTTCTCAAGGCCCGCCGTGTCGATCACGGTGAACCGCAGGTCGCCCAGCTTCGCCTCGCCCTCCCGCAGGTCGCGGGTCACGCCCGGCTGGTCGTCGACCAGCGCCAGCCGCTTGCCGACGAGACGGTTGAACAGGGTCGACTTGCCCACATTGGGGCGCCCGACGATGGCGAGGGAGAAGGACATGCAAAGGCTCCGCGGATCAGATCGCGCATGTAACGCATTTTCCGCGCCTGCGAAAGGCCCCGCGGACCGCACCGGTCGGCACGGGGCATCCTCGCCCGTCAGGCCGCCCCGGGATCACCCCGCGCGGCCCGTGGCAATATCACCGATAGGCGTGCAGCACGCCCTTCTTGGAGACGACATAAAGCGTGCCACCGGCCACGATCGGCCGCGTCGTCGCACCGCCCGGCACGTCGATGGTCTGGACCAGCGCGCCGTCCGCCGGGTTGAAGGCCCGCATCAGCCCGTCCGACCCGGCAACGATCAGCCGTCCGCCCGCCATGATCGGCCCCATGTTGGCATAGGCCCGGTCGCGGCGCTTGTTCGGCTTGCGGCGCGGCACGTAGCCCGGCAGATCGGTGGTCCAGATCTCCTGCCCCGTCGCGGCATCGAGACGGACAAGCTGGTTGAGATCGGAGACGAAGAACACCGAATCCCCGGCGGGCCACATCGGCCCCTCGGCGCCATAGGGCGCTTCCCAGATCCGTTCGCCGGTGTAGACCGACATCGCCGCCACGCGGCCCGAATGGTTGCCCGCATAGACCGTGTCGCCCGAGATCACCGGATCGCCGGTCACGTCGTCGAAACCCGCCAGCGTCACACCCGGACGCCGCCCCAGCAGTTCGGAACTCCAGAGCCGCAGGCCGCCCTGCCGGAAGGCGCCCTGCACCGTGCCGGACCCGTAGGAAAAGACCACATGCTGGTCGCCGAAGGCCGGTGCCGGGCCGCCCGCAACGTTGCTCACGTCACCCTGCCCGTCGATCTGCCAGCGCACCTTGCCGTCCGCGGCCTCCACCGCCCAGGCGGTCGTGTCGCCGGACACCGCGTAGACCAGACCGTCGGCATAGCTCGGCGCGCCGGTCGAGGTGTTGCCGAACCCCTGCGTCCAGAGCGTCGCGCCCGTCGCCGGGTCCAGCCCCACCAGTTCGCCGTAAGAGGTCGTGACATAAAGACGCCCGCCGCCCACTGCCAGACCGCCGCCCTCGCCAAGCGCGGTCTTCTCGCGCGCGGGCGTCAGGTCGGTGGACCACAGGGTTTCGCCGTTCAGGCCGATGGCCTTCACCACGCTGCGCGCGTCCATCGTGAAGATCCGCCCGTCGGCCACCACCGGCTCCGCGTCCAGCCGCATCCGGCGGCTGTCACCCGTGCCGATCGGCGTGGAGAACAGCGGCTGCGGCGCGCTCGACAGCGCGGCGTTCGTGGTGCGCACCGACGGCGACACCGGGCTCTGCGTCCAGCTGGCGTTGTTGACCATCTGCGGGGTGGAGAACGCGCGGCTCACCGGCTGCGGTGCCTCGTCGGCGCCGGCCCGGGTCTCCAGCACGTCGCGCACGTTGAGGCGTTCACCGGCCAGCACCGGGTCCTTCTCCTCGCAGCCGGCCAGAGCCAGCACACCCAGCGTGGTCAGAAGAATAGCCTTGCGCCGCATCGTTTCGTCCTCATTCTGCCCGCCGGACCCGCGTGGCCTTCAATGTGCCACCGTCCCGGGCCCGTCTTCCCGTCCCAAGTCCGCCGCCGCATCAGGCCGATCCGGCGGCGCGGGGGCGTCAGCTCTCCGGCAGGTCGCCGCCCAGAGCCACAATCAACTGACTTGCCCTGCGACGCAAGCCCGCGGTGATCTCGGAATCGTCGAGCATCCCCTGAAGCCGCGTGAGGGCGGCTTCCCGCTCACCCGTCTCGACCTCGACCAGCGCCAGTTGCTCTTCGGCCAGCAGGCGCAGCGGTTGTCCCGGCACGGCCAGCGCCTCGAGCCCGGCGCGCCGCTCCTCGACCGACAGCACCTCCGCGCCCAGCGTCATCGCCTTGTAGCTGGCGATCTGGCGGTAGATGTTGGGGACCTCCGCGTCCGCGGCCACGGCCTGCAGACGCTCGACCGCCGCCGCCGTCTCGCCTGCGGACTGCTCTGCATCGGCGGTCAGCATTTCCAGTACGGCGCGCGCCGAGGGCGTGTCCGAAGACAGCTCTTCCAGGGCGGCGGCCTGCGCCGCGGCGTCGTTCGCGTCCATGGCGTCCAGCACGCTGTCGCCAAAGGCCTGCGCCGCCGACTCCCGGCTCGAGATCTGGTATTCGCGCCAGGCGGTGCCGCCGACCAGCAGCAGCACGATCACCACCGCGATCCAGCCATAGCGCTTCATCATCGCGAACAGCCGGTCGCGTTTGACCTCTTCGGTCACTTCGTCGATGAAACTGTCGGTGTCGCTCACCTGCGTCCCCCCAAATGTGCCCAGGGCGCCCCGAGGGCCGACCCGTCGCAAACCCGCGCGCGGGCCTGATTTTGGCCCCTCTTACAGGCTGCCCCCGGCCTTGCCAACACCCCCGCCATCACGTCGCGCAGGACAGGAGGAAGGAGAACCGGCGTGGAAACGTGACACTCTTGCCAGTTGCTGACAGGAAATCGTGAAAAATACACCTATAAAGGGGCTCCGGCGATCACTCCGTCTTGAAGACGCCGTTACGGCACCCTAAGAAACTGAACCAAACGGTTCACCATTTGCCAGGGCGATTGGTCCGCCTCTCGGTAGAGACCGTAAGAAGTGTGACATCGCCGGGATTGCGGCGCCTCAGGACGACGGGAAACGAAGCATGCGAATTGTGTCCATCATCACGGCGATCCTTGTCGCGGCCGTCCTCTACGGTGTGGTCCTGAAACGCGATGCGCTGCTTTCCTGGACCGCGCGGCTGTCCCCCTCTGCCGAGGAGCGCGCCGAGGCCGCCACCGATCCGGCCCCCGCCCCCGAAGCGGCCCCCGTCGAAAGCGCCATGGAGGCGCGCGAGACCCCTGAAAACGCCGTCCGGGTGATGGCCAACCGCTCCGTCGCGCAGGAAATCGACAGCGCCGTGCAGCTCCGCGGCGAGACGCAGGCCCTGCGCCAGGTCGAGGTCCGCGCCGAAACCGCGGGCAAGGTGATCTCCACGCCCCTGCGCAAGGGCGCCCTCGTCGAAGAGGGACAGCTTCTGTGCGAACTCGACCCCGGCACCCGCGAGGTCACGTTGATGGAGGCGCGCGCCCGTCTGGCGGAGGCAAAGGCCATGGTGCCCGAGGCCCGCGCCCGCCTGGCTGAGGCAGAGGCCCAGATCCCCGTTGCCCGCGCCCGCATCACGGAGGCCGAGGCCGCCGTCCCCGCCGCCGAGGCAGCCCTCCTCGAAGCGCGCGCCGGCATCCCCGCGGCCGAGGCATCGCAGAAGGAGGCAGAAGCCCGCGTACCGGAGGTCGAGGCCCGTCTCGAAGAGGCCAAGGCCCGCGTGCCCGAAGCCGAATCCCGGTTGGCAGAGGCCGAGGCCGCCGTCCCCGCCGCGGAGGCCCGCCTGAGGGAGGCCGAAGCCGCCGTCCCCGCCGCCGAAGCCGCGCTGGAAGAGGCCGAATCCCGTGTCCCCGAGGCCGAGGCCCGCGTCCGGCAGGCCGAGGCTCAGGTCCGCGAGGCGGAGATCAACCTGACCGCCGCCAGCTCGCTCGCCAAGGATGGCTTCGCCGCCCAGACCCGCCTCGCCTCCGCCGAAGCCGCCTACGAGACCGCCAAGGCCTCCGTCCAGACCGCGCAGGCCGGGCTGAAGGCCGCCGCCTCCGGCATCCAGGCCGCCCGTTCCGGCCTCGAAGGCGCCCACGCCGGGGTCGAGACCGCGCGCAGCAACATCGAGGCCGCCCGCGCCGCGGTGCAGGCTGCCCGCTCCGGCATCCGCAACGCCGAGGCCGGGGTGATCGCCGCCCGGACCCAGATCGAGAACGCCAAGGCCGGGGTCCAGACCGCGCAGAGCCAGGTCGAGGGCGCCCGCGCCCGCGTCTCCACCGCGCTCTCGAACGTCGAGGGCGCGAAGGCCGCCGTGATCTCCGCCAACAGCCAGCTCGAAGGCGCGCAGGCCGGGATCCAGTCCGCCAGGACCGGCGAGGAAAGCGCCCTCTCGGCCATCCAGTCCGCCGAGGCCGCCGTGGCCGCCGCGCAGAAGGACATCGACCGCCTGTCGATCACCGCCCCCTTCGCGGGCCTGCTGGAGACCGATACCGCCGAACTGGGCGCACTGATGCAGCCCGGCTCCGCCTGCGCGACGGTCATCCAGCTCGACCCGGTGAAGATCGTGGCCTACGTGCCGGAAACCTCCGTCTCGCGCATCGACCTCGGCGCGCAGGCCGGGGCGCGCCTTGCCGACGGGCGCGAGGTCGCGGGCAACGTCGCCTTCGTCTCCCGCTCCGCCGATCCGGCCACCCGCACGTTCCGCGTGGAACTGGAGGTCGCCAACCCCGACCTGACCATCCGCGACGGCCAGACCGCCGACATCCTGATCGAGGCCGAAGGCGCGAAGGGCCACCTCGTCGCACAGTCGACCCTCACGCTCGACGACGAGGGCGCGCTCGGCGTGCGCACCGTGACCGAGGAGGAGACAGCGAAATTCATCCCCGTGACCATCCTGCGCGACACCCGCGAAGGCGTCTGGGTCACCGGCCTGCCGGACACCGTGGACGTGATCGTCCTCGGACAGGAATACGTCACCGACGGCGTCCCCGTGGTGCCCAGCTTCGAGGAAGTGATCCAATGACCGGAATCATCGACTGGGCCGCCGCGCGCGCCCGGATGGTCATCGCCTTCATCGTCCTGTCCCTTGCCGTGGGCGGATACGCCTACGTCAGCCTCCCCAAGGAGGGCGAACCGGACATCGAGATCCCGGCGCTTTTCGTCTCTGTCCCCTTCCCCGGCATCTCGGCCGCCGACAGCGAAAAGCTGCTGGTCAAGCCGATGGAGACGGAGCTGTCCGACCTCGACGGGCTGAAGACCATGACCGGCACCGCCTCCGAAGGCTATGCTGGCGTGGCGCTGGAATTCGAGTTCGGCTGGGACAAGACCAAGACGCTGGCCGATGTCCGCGACGCCATGAACAACGCCGAAGGGCAGTTCCCCGACGGCGCCGAGGACTATTCGATCAACGAGATCAACTTCTCCGAATTTCCCATCCTGATCGTCAACCTGACCGGCCCGGTGCCGGAGCGCACGCTGACCAAGGTCGCCAAGGACCTGCAGGACCGCGTCGAGGGGCTCGATTCCGTGCTGGAGGCCGGGATCGCCGGCAACCGCGACGAGATGGTGGAGGTGGTGATCGACCCGCTCCGCCTCGAAAGCTACAACGTCACCGCGGGCGAGCTGATCGCGACGGTCCAGAACAACAACCAGTTGATCGCCGCGGGCGAGGTGGAAACCGATCAGGGCACCTTTGCCATCAAGATCCCCGCCTCCTTCGAGGAGAGCCAGGACATCTACAACCTGCCGGTCAAGACCAACGGCCAGCGCACCGTGACGCTGGGCGAGCTGACCGACATCCGCCTGACCTTCGAGGACCGCAAGGGCACCGCCCGCTTCAACGGCGAGACGACGGTCGCCCTGCAGGTGGTCAAGCGCAAGGGGTTCAACATCATCGACACCGCCAACGAGGTGCGCGCGGTGATCGACGAGGCGCAGAAGGCATGGCCGCCTGAGCTTCAGGCGATCCTCGATATCGGCGCGTCGAACGACCAGTCGCGGCAGGTGGCCTCCATGGTCAGCCAGCTCGAAGGGTCGGTGCTGACCGCCATCGCGCTGGTGATGATCGTGGTCCTCGCCTCGCTCGGCCTCCGGCCGGCGCTGCTGGTGGGCTTCGCGATCCCGACCTCCTTCCTCTTGTGCTTCCTGCTGCTGGCGCTGATGGGCGTGTCGATCTCCAACATCGTGATGTTCGGGCTGATCCTTGCCGTGGGGATGCTGGTGGACGGCGCGATCGTGGTCGTCGAATACGCCGACAAGCGTATCGAGGAAGGCTCCGGCCCGATGCACGCCTATGTGGAGGCCGCGCACCGCATGTTCTGGCCGGTCGTCTCCTCGACCGCCACGACGCTCTGCGCCTTCCTGCCGATGCTGTTCTGGCCCGGCGTCGCGGGCGAATTCATGGGGATGCTACCCGTCACGCTGATCTTCGTGCTGTCCGCGTCGCTCGTGGTGGCGCTGGTCTACCTGCCGGTGATGGGCGGCGTCTCGGGCCGCTGGTCGCGCAACGTCGGCCGGATGGGCAACGCCCTGCGCGCCGCCGCGCCCTGGTGGTTGCGCGCGGCGCTGGTGCCGGTGGCGCTGTTCGGGCTGTTCGTCGGCGCGATGATGGTGCTGAACCCCGACTACCTCGGCCCGACGGAGGCCACGGGCTTTGCCGCCCGCCTGCCCGGCGTCGTGGTCTTCATGATCTTCTCGGTCATCTCCTCGGTGGTGATGGATGCCGCCGCGCCGCGCCGCAAACCCAAGCGGGTCGACGGCCGTTACCGTCGCACGCTCTTCGGCCACTTCATCAACTTCATCTCCGGCAACCCGATCATGCCCATCGTCACCGTCGGCGCGGTGGTGGGTTTCGTGATGTTCACCTTCAGCTACTTCGGCACCCACAACAACGGGGTGGAGTTCTTCGTCGAGAGCGAGCCGGAGCAGGCCATCGTCTACGTCCGCGCCCGCGGCAACCTCAGCCTGACCGAGAAGGACGCCATCGTGAAGCGGGCCGAGGAGATCGTGCTGAACCACCCCGGCATCAAGAACGCCTTCGCCTTCGCCGGGGACGGCGGACTGAACAACAACACAGGCGGCGCCGAGGCCCCCAAGGACACCATCGGGCAGGTCCAGCTCGAAACCATCCCGTGGGAGGACCGCCCGGCCTATGCCGCCGCCCATCCGGAGGACATCACCCTCGACCAGCTCGACGGCGACGTCATCATCGAGGACCTGACCGCCAAGCTGGAACAGATCCCCGGCACGGAGATCGAGATCCTGGCCCAGGCCCGCGGCCCCGCCTCCGGCAAGCCCTTGCACCTGCGGCTCAAGGGCGACAACTGGGAGGACCTGCTGGCCGCCGTCGCCACTGCCCGCGCCCGGTTCGAGGACACCCCCGGCCTGACCCTGATCGAGGACACGCGCCCCCTGCCCGGCATCGACTGGCAGATCGACGTCGACGTTGAGAAGGCCGGCCTCTACGGCGCCGACGTCGCCACCGTGGGCGCCATGGTCCAGCTTGTCACCCGCGGCATCCTGCTCGACACCATGCGGGTCGAAAGCTCCGACGAGGAAATCGACATCCGCGTCCGCCTGCCGGAGGAATACCGCGTCCTGTCGACCCTCGACACGCTGAAGGTGCGCACCGCCGACGGCCTCGTGCCGCTCTCGAACTTCATCACCCGCACGCCGGTCGAGAAACTGGCCGAGATCAACCGCATCGACCAGAAGCGCTACTTCGACCTGAAGGCCGACGTCAGCCCGAACCTCTTCAAGGTGCCCGAGGCCGGCGCCACCCTCCGCCAGCTTGTCGACGGGGCAGAGGCAAAACCCGGTCACGCCACCGTCACCGGCTTCGAGGACCGCCGCTACGAGGTCCTGTCGCTCGACACTGGCACCTCGCCGCAACAGCTCGGCACGGCACTGCGCGAGGGCGACATGACCGCCCAGCCGATCACCGCCAACGAGCGCATCGCCCTGATGACCGAGTGGCTCGACACCCGCCCGCTCCCCGTTGGCATCGACTGGGAATGGACCGGCGACCAGGAGGATCAGGCGGAATCCCAGGCCTTCCTGCAATCCGCCTTCGCGGGCGCGCTGGGGCTGATGTTCATCATCCTGCTGGCGCAGTTCAACAGCTTCTACAACTCCGTGCTGGTGCTGCTGGCCGTCGTGATGTCGGTCGCGGGTGTGCTCTGGGGCATGATCATCATGGGACAGTTCTTCTCGATCATCATGACCGGCACCGGGATCGTGGCACTCGCCGGGATCGTGGTGAACAACAACATCGTGCTGATCGACACCTACCAGGAATACGCGCGCTACATGCCGCGGCTGGAGGCGATCACCCGCACCGCCGAGGACCGCATCCGCCCGGTGCTGCTGACCACGATCACGACGATGGCGGGCCTCGCGCCGATGATGTTCGGCCTCAGCCTAGACTTCTTCGCGGGCGGCTACTCCATCGACAGCCCCACCGCGCTCTGGTGGAAGAACCTCGCGACGGCAGTGGTCTTCGGGCTTGGCATCGCGACGGTGCTGACGCTGGTCTTCACCCCCTCGATGCTGGCGATCCGCGTCTGGTTCACGACCTACGTCAAGTGGTTCGCCCAGTTGCTCGCCCGCCTGTCCTTCGGCCGCGGCAGCCGCATCGCCCGCGACTGGGCCCTCGCCCGCGAGGCAAGACGCATCAAGGCGCCGGAGATCCTGTGGGAAGAGATCGGCCGCCCTGCCCCGCCTGCCGAACCGTCGACCGACGACCCGCAGCTCGACCTGCCGCTGCGCGCGGCGGAGTAACCATGGAACGCTGCCGATCTTGATTTTTTCGCAAGGAAAAGGTAGTTGGATGTAGCGATAGGTTTGTTTCGGACAAACACCTGCTTTCTAAGTGTCCCCGGGATGTTGCCGCATCCCGGGGACTGCTTTTATCGGCCTATCAGGACCATGACGACAATCGTCAGGACCATCAGACCGACAGTCAGCACGCGATAGGTGTTTTCGGACATTTTTCCTCCTTTCTGCATTCCGATGGAATGTTTCCGGAGGGTGCACAAAAAGCGCTAATAACTGGTGAAGGACGTGTGCTGTCAGGTTAAAGGACCAATCGCCGCTTATTCAATTAAAGCGATGGAAAATAAAGATTATCGTGCCCGGAAGGGCAAACCGCTCCCTTAACGGCCTACCGCTTTTCGGACCGCTCCCGCCTGCACCGTTCCGAACAATAGCGGACCTCGTCCCAGACCTTCGCCCACTTCTTGCGCCACGTGAACGGCCGCCCGCAGGTGGCGCAGGTCTTCACAGGCAGATCGCGTTTCTTCACAGCCTTTGACATCGTCCCCACATACGAAAAACGCGCCCGGAAACCGGACGCGTTCTGAAACACGATTGCGCGAGGATCAATCGGCAGCCGGTCCCGGCACCTCTTCGGCACCGACGCCCGGCACGACCTCGATCTGGGTCTCGGCGCCCTGCGGGTCCTGGCCCTGGATCACGACCCAGCCGACCCAGCCCAGCAGCATGATGCCGACAACGATCAGAAGCACGCGCATGCCCGTCAGCGGGCCCGCGTGGCGTTTTTCCTGTTTGTGAATGTTCGTCTCTGGGGCGGACATATCAACCTCTTTCCATTTGCAACTGCGGCGCGGTTGCCGCTCGTCGGTTACAGGAATAACACTCGGGCAGCCGCCCGGGTTCCATCGGGCACGACCAGAAGGAGCACCGCGATGAAGGCCGAAGCCCCCCAGACCATCTATCTCAAGGACTACACCCCGTTCGGCTGGCACGTCGAAAGCGTGCACCTCACCTTCCGTCTGGCGCCGAACAGCACCCGCGTGCTGTCGAAGATCCGTTTTGCCCCCAACCCCGACGCCCCGGCGCAGGACTTCTTCCTGCACGGCGAGATGCTGAAACTGATCGGGGCGAAGATCGACGGCGCGACCGTCACCCCGGACGTGACCGACGAGGGCCTGACCGTCACCGTCCCCTCCGGCGCCTTCCTCTGGGAAGCGGAGGTGGAAATCGACCCGAAAGGCAACACCGCGCTCGAAGGGCTCTACATGTCGAACGGCATGTACTGCACCCAGTGCGAGGCGGAGGGGTTCCGCAAGATCACCTACTACCCCGACCGCCCCGACGTGATGTCGACCTTCACCGTCCGGATCGAGGGCGACGAGAAGGTGAAGCTGTCGAACGGCAACCCGCAGGAAGCGGGAGAGGGCTTTGCCGAATGGCACGATCCCTGGCCGAAGCCCGCCTACCTCTTTGCACTGGTGGCCGGCGACCTCGTGAACTTTCCGGGCGCCTTTACCACCATGTCCGGCAAGCAGGTGGAGCTGAACATCTGGGTCCGCCCCGGCGACGAGGACAAGTGCGCCTTCGGGATGGAGGCGCTGAAGAAGTCGATGAAGTGGGACGAGGACGTTTACGGACGTGAATACGACCTTGATATCTTCAACATCGTGGCCGTCGACGACTTCAACATGGGCGCGATGGAGAACAAGGGCCTGAACGTCTTCAACTCCTCCTGTGTGCTGGCCTCGCCGGAGACCTCGACCGACGCGAACTTCGAACGGGTCGAGGCGATCATCGCGCACGAGTATTTCCACAACTGGACCGGCAACCGCATCACCTGCCGCGACTGGTTCCAGCTTTGCCTGAAGGAGGGCCTGACCGTCTTCCGCGACGCGCAGTTCACCTCCGACATGCGTTCGGAGCCGGTCAAGCGGATCTCCGACGTGATCGACCTGCGCGGCCGCCAGTTCCCCGAGGACCAGGGCCCGCTGTCGCACCCCGTCCGCCCGGAAAGCTTTCAGGAGATCAACAACTTCTACACCGCGACGGTCTACGAGAAGGGCGCCGAGGTGATCGGGATGCTCAAGCGTCTCGTGGGGGACGAGGCCTATGCCAGGGCGCTCGACCTCTACTTCGACCGCCACGACGGGCAGGCCTGCACCATCGAGGACTGGCTGAAGGTCTTCGAGGATGCGACGGGCCGCGACCTTGCCCAGTTCAAGCGCTGGTACAGCCAGGCGGGCACGCCGCGCGTGTCGGTGTCCGAATCCTTCGCGGACGGCACCTATTCGCTGACTTTCCGGCAAGAGACCCCGCCCACCCCCGGCCAGCCCGAGAAGGCGCCGCAGGTGATCCCGATGGCCGTCGGTCTTCTGAATCCGAACGGCGACGAGGTGCTGCCGACGACGCTTCTGGAGTTTAACCAGTCTGAACAAACCTTTAATTTCAGTGGTTTCGCGGCGAAACCTGTCCCCTCCCTGCTGCGCGGATTCTCCGCCCCCGTGGTGCTGGACCGGGAGGCGGGCCGCGACGAGCAGGCGTTCCTCCTGGCCCACGACACCGACACCTTCACCCGCTGGGACGCCGGCCGGCAGCTTGCCCGCGAGACGCTGGTGGACATGGTCCTGACCGGCGCGACGCCCGACATGGCCTATATCGACGGGCTGGAGGCGGTGCTTCGCGACGAAACCCTCGACCCCGCCTACCGGGCGCTGATGATGGGCACGCCCTCCCAGTCGGAGCTGGCGCAGGTGCTGGCCGACCGCGGCCACGTCCCCGATCCCGACGCCATCTGGCAGGCGGCCGAGACGCTGGCGCAGGTCAAGGCGGAGCGCTGGACCGACCTCCTGCCCCGCCTCGCCGCGGAGGCGGAGGTCACCGCCCCCTACAGCCCCGACGCCGAACAGTCGGCCCGCCGGGCGCTTGGCGCCGCGGTTCTGTCGCTGCAGACCCGGCTCGACGGCGGGGCCGCGGCGGAGACGCAGTTTGGCCGCGCCGACAACATGACCCTGCAGCTTTCGGCCCTGTCGAACCTGATCCGCGCGGGCCGGGACGATGCGGCGCTGAAGGCCTTCCACGACCAGTGGCAGGGCGACCGGCTGGTGATGGACAAGTGGTTCGGCCTGCAGATCGCGGCCACCACGCCGGAGAAGGTGGTGCCGCGGACCGAGGCGCTGACCGCGCATCCGGCCTTCGACTGGAAGAACCCCAACCGTTTCCGGGCCGTCATGGGGGCAATGATGATGCACCATGCGGGTTTCCATTCGGTGGACGGTGCGGGCTATCGCCTGCTGGCGGACTGGCTGATCCGGCTCGACGACGTGAACCCGCAGACCACGGCGCGGATGTGTTCGGCCTTCCAGACCTGGCGACGCTACGATGCCGGGCGGCAGGAGATGATCCGGGCGGAGCTGGAGCGTATCCGGTCGAAGCCGAAGCTGAGCCGCGACGTGGACGAGATGGTCAGCCGTATTCTCGGCGCCTGAAGGCGGATCGTCTGGCCGGAGCCTTCGGCCATTCGGGGCGTTTCGCTGCCTGCGGCAGCGATCCGGTGGGGGCCTTGCCCCCACACCCCCAAGGTATTTGGGCCAAGATGAAGCATATTCGCTTGGCAATGGCGGGCGCGCCGGGGCCTTCGGGCCGGGCGCGCCTTGCAGATGTGGGACGGCCGGGTCTAGCCTTGCGCGCCGGTCAGACGGGAGAATTGGGTCCATGAGCAGCAACAGAGATTTCGGGAATTTCATGACGGGATGTGCGGCGTGAGCGGTGTGCTGATCGTCACCGGCGCCTCTGCCGGGATCGGGGCTGCCACGGCACGCAACGCCGCGTTCAACGGCTGGCCGCGCATCGTGGTGCATTACGGGCAGGACAAGGCGGGCGCCGAGGACACTGCCTCTGTGGTGGAGAGCATGGGGGCGCAGGCCTACCTGTTGCAGGCCGATGTCTCGAAACCGAAGGCCGTCCAGAAGATGTTCGACACCATCTCGGGCATGAAGCCGGGGCGGGTCGGACTGGTGAACAACGCAGGCATCGTGGCGCAGACCGGCACGATCACGGACCTGACGCCGGAGCGGGTGGAGAAGGTCTTTGCCGTCAACGTCCTGGGCGCCATCGAAGTGGCGCGGCAGGCGGTGGGCCTGATGCGGGCCTGGGGCAAGGGCGGCAGTATCGTCAACATCTCGTCTGCGGCGGCGCGGCTGGGATCGGCCAACCAGTACATCGATTACGCCGCGAGCAAGGGCGCCATCGACACCTTCACGCTGGGGCTTGCGGACGAACTGGCGCCGGAGGGCATCCGGGTCAACGCCATCCGCCCCG
Source organism: Sagittula sp. MA-2 (assembly GCF_030126985.1). Lineage (GTDB taxonomy): Bacteria > Pseudomonadota > Alphaproteobacteria > Rhodobacterales > Rhodobacteraceae > Sagittula. The sequence goes on from NZ_CP126145.1 coordinate 2,699,883, forward strand.
GCCTGATCGAGACCGCCATCCACGCCAAGGGCGGTGTGCCCGACCGGCTGGAGAAGCTGGGGAAGACGCCGCCCATGGGTCGCCCCGGCACCGCCGACGAGGTGGCCGAGGCGGTCCTCTGGCTGCTGTCGGAGCGCGCCTCCTATGTCACCCGCTCGATCCTCGACGTGGCCGGGGGGCGGTGACCGGACCCCTGCCGGTTCTGGAACATCGCGCCTCGGGGCGGACGCCTCGGGCGGCGCTGGTGCTGATCCTCGTGTGGCTGGCGATCCTGACGCTCTGGCTGATGCTGGAGGCGGCGGGCTGGATCGTGGCGCTGCTGATGCTGGTCACCCTGCCCGCCGCGCTCGACTTTGCCCGCGACCGGCAGGCCGGGCTGCGGCTGGACGACCGGACGCTGGCCTGGCGGTCGGGCGGCAGCGAGGGGGAGATCGCGCTGGAGCGCATCCGGACCGCGCGTTTCGAGACCCGGCTGGACCTGTCGGTGCGCGCCCGCCTCGTCACCGACGACGGGCGCCGCATCACCCTGCCGCAGGACTGCCTGCCGAAGCCGCCCGCGCTGGAGGAGGCGCTGAGGCGACGTAACGTCACGACGGAGCGTCACCATTTCGGCCTGCGCCCGGACCGTTAGCCGCCCTTTCCCTGCACGTCCGGTGCGTTATGTATAGCAGGACGTATTCCGGAGCGCCGGTCGGACTGTCCCTGCCGGCGGCTGTTAACCGCCATGACGCAGCGGTGCACTGTCGTCTGGACAGCTGCGCCCCTGTCTGTCATGGAAACTTTAACAACTTGTGATCATGGCTGACGAATGAAAGACCGTATCGACCCCCTGATCGAGGAACGCGCGCCATGGTTCTCGCGGCAGAATTCTTTCGTTGCCGCTGCCCGCGCCGTCCTCGAACGGCTGCTGACATATGACCACACGCTGGAGGTGGCCGGTCAGCTCGACCACATGACGGCGCAGGACGGTTTCCGCCTGCTGGGCAGCCTGATCGCCAAGGACGTGGAGATCTCCGGCCTCGACAATATCCCGCGCCACGGACCGGCGCTGATCGTGTCGAACCACCCCACGGGGCTGGCGGACGGCGTGATCCTCTACAATGCGCTGGGGACGATCCGGCCCGACACCTATTTCTTTGCCAACAAGGACGTGGTGCGCGTCCTGCCGCAGCTCGACGACATCGTCTGCCCGGTGGAATGGCGGCAGGAGAAGCGGTCGCATGCCAAGACGCGCGAGACCATGGCCTATTGCCGCCGCGCGGTGGAAGACGGCCGGCTCGGCGTGATCTTTCCCTCGGGCCGGCTGGCCAAGCGGCGCGGCCTGTCGCTGCACGAGAGGCCCTGGATGGCGAGTGCGGCGATGATCGCGCGCAAGCTGGACCTGCCGGTGATCCCGGTGAACATCCGCGCGCGCAACTCGGTGATGTTCTACCTGTTCGACCTGCTGCACCCGACGCTGCGCGACATTTCCCTGTTCCACGAGACGCTGAACAAGGCGCGCCAGCCGTTCCGCATCACCGTGGGCGAGCCGATCTCTCCCTCTGCGCTGCCGGCGAAGAGCGAGGAAGGCATCGAGATCCTGCGACGGGCGACCTTGTCGCTGGGCGGGCCGAAGGCACCTGCGGTGAGCCTTCTGGACGCGACGCGGCGGCCGAGCTGGCTGAAGGCCTGATAGCTTTCCGTATCTGACAAGCGAAAGGCCCGCACTCTGGCGGGCCTTTTTGTTTTCCGGGTGTCTGGCGGCTTGCGGCGATCAGCCTTCGGACTGGGTGCTGATGAGCATCCGCACCGGGTTGTCCATCGCCTCCCGCAGGGTTTCCACGGGCGGCAGCGCGTCCTTCAGGGCACGGGCGAAGACGGAGATCGGGCGGGCCTCCGGGCGGACGTTCTCGAACGAGGCGAGGATCGTGCGCATGCGCTCGGTCTCCCACTGCTGCTGGAGTTCGTCGGGCCGCGCGACGGGGCGCAGCGAGCGGGCGATGCCCTGGCAGTAGCTCTGGCTGCGGGTCCAGTCCATGATGTCGCTGCGCTTGCGCGAGGAGTGGAACGGGCCCCAGTCGGCGGCGACGCCGCGCATGCCCGCGCTGACCACCTTGTCGCGCTTGACCGTCACGGCCATGATTCGCAGCGCGCAGGAGAGGTTATCCTCCGGGTCCTTGAGGGCCGATCCGCTCTTTGCCTTGCACTGATAGCGACGTGCGGTGTCGGGCAGGATCTGCGTCAGGCCGTACCAGCGGCCGCCGCCGCCCACCGCGGTGGGGCGATGTGTGCTTTCGTGCCACGCCAGCGAGGAAATCAGGCCCACCCAGAAGGCTTCGCGCTGTTCGCGGCTTGCGGTCGGATACGCCGGGCAGTACGAAGCGATATCCCTCGGCACAATATCGGGGAGTGCGTGGGCATGGCTCCGCAATCCCTTGAGGACGGCGAGAGTCCAGCTTTTGCGACCGGGTTTGGTGTCCCATCTTGCATCCGGGACGGCGAGGCGACGCTGTTTCGGGCGCACCGATGCCATCACCGCCTGCTCGGGGGCAGCTACGGTTGGCACGGGCCCGACCTGTGACAGCAACGGATTGGCATCCGCAGCGGTCCAGACCGACGATGTCCCGATGAGCGTGATAAGGGCAGCAGCACGCAACATGACCGCGGCACCCTGCCGGAAACGATCCGGATTCGCAATACCGCCAAATGATGCAAAATTGCGCAGGATTGCCGCACCCACGAAGGCGCTGATGAAGATCGCACCGCTTTGCGGACGGCATGGCCCGGGACGGGGATTGTTAACGGTCGGGTAACCAATGCGGCGGCCGCAGGCAGACGTTCCGAAAAACGTCGGATATAGGTCGGGGCGGTTCCGCGAAGCCGCCGTCTTTTGGCCCACATGCGCCGACAGACTGGGGGCCTGCATCCTGCTGCTGCCTGCCCGGAACCATCCTCACCATGCGCCCGAACCGCTATGCCGACCAGAGAGCCCTGCGCGCCCGCCTTGGCACGGCCACGCTGCCGCCGCTGCGGCCGCGGGTGGAGATCGCGGTGCGCGCACCCGGCCCTGACGCGGCGCAGCGGGCCGACCACATCGCACGGGGCCGCCACCTTGCGCGGCAGGAGGTCTGGGACGAGCTCGCCGAACTGATCGCCGCCGCCGACCGGGGCGGGCAACTGACCGACGGGTTGTTCCCGGTGGCGCTGCTGCTGGCGCAGGGGGCGCGGTCGGACGTGGTGCAGGCCGCCCGCGAACTGGTCCGCCGCGGAGAGCCGAAGACGGCACTCGCGATCCTCGCCGCCTTCCGCGCGACTCTGGAGGATGAGAACGCGGGCCCTCCGCTCGACGGGCTGGCGGCGCTGGCGCATGTGGACGTGGCGCTGTCGTGGCGCGGCGCTTCTGCTCCGGCACAGCTTTCGGCACAGCGCCGCGCGGCCTATGCCTCGCACATGGGAGAGGCGCGCGCGCTCGCCGACCGCCACGATGCGTTCGAGGCGGGATCGTCCTACTGGGCCGCGCTGCGCTGCGCCGTGCTGGAGGCGGACCCGGCGCCCGCCGCCCGTGTCGCCGACGATTACGAGGACCTCATCGAACTGGCGCCGGAGGTGCCCGCCCACATGATGGCGCTGGGACACGACCTGCGCCCGCGCCGCTTCGGCAGCTGGGAAATGCTCGACAGCCAGGCCCGCCGCGTGATCGGCCAGACCTGCGACATCTGGGGCATGGCGGGCTACACATGGGTCTATATCGGCGCGCTGGAGCGGGACGCGGGCGCACTGCGCCGGGTCGATGCCGAGCTCTTCACCGAAGGGCTGCACGACATATTGCAGCGCCATCCGACGCAGGACATGGCCAACCGGATGGCGGCCTTCACCGGGCTGACGTTGGGCGGCCCGTCCGATCCGGGCTCCGCCCGCCGTCGTCTTGCCGATGCCTTCGGCTGGATCACGCAGGACTACCTGCGCGAACTGCACCCGGAGATCTGGGCCAACGCCCCCTCCCCCGGCCGTCCCCTGCCGCCGGAGGATTCGCAGGACACCGTCCGCCGCGGCAGGGTTCGGGCGATTTCCACCATGGCCGAATATTACGCCCCGGCGCTGGACGTGGGCCGACGCCTCGTCTTCACGCCGGACGGCGTGCGGATGCTGAAGGGGGATTGAGGGCTGTAGTCATAGGACCAGGCTTTGCTGCTGCCGCAGGCGTGTGCCGTGACCGGACAGGCCGGATTTTGCACAGATGCAGCGCAAGAGCCCGTCGCCCGGCGGGTTCCGGCTGGCGCAGCGCGCGGCCCCGCGCCATGATGCGCGGGCGGTCCGGCGCCGGGGCCTTGCTCCGCCCCGCCCGGTGTTCTAGACCGCAACCCATTCTTGAGCATCGCGAGGCCCCGACATGCTGGATCTGACCTACGAGACCCCGAAACCCAAGGTGATCGCCGGGGCAAAGCACGACTGGGAACTGGTCATCGGGATGGAAGTGCACGCGCAGGTCGCGTCCAAGGCCAAGCTGTTCTCCGGTGCCTCGACCCAGTTCGGGGCAGAGCCGAACTCCAACGTGTCCTTCGTGGACGCGGCCATGCCGGGGATGCTGCCGGTCATCAACGAATACTGCATCGAGCAGGCGGTGCGCACGGGCCTTGGCCTGAAAGCGCAGATCAACCTCGTGTCCGCCTTCGACCGCAAGAACTACTTCTACCCCGACCTGCCGCAGGGCTACCAGATCAGCCAGCTCTACCACCCGCTGGTGGGCGAAGGCGAAATCCTCGTGGACATGGAGCCGGGGATCGCCCGCAAGGTGCGGATCGAGCGCATCCACGTCGAACAGGACGCGGGCAAGTCGATCCACGACATGGACCCGAACATGTCCTTCGTCGACCTCAACCGCACGGGCGTCGCGCTGATGGAGATCGTCAGCCGCCCCGATATCCGCGGGCCGGAAGAGGCCGCTGCCTATATCGCCAAGCTGCGCCAGATCCTGCGCTACCTCGGCACCTGCGACGGCAACATGCAGAACGGCAACCTGCGGGCCGACGTGAACGTGTCGATCTGCCTGCCCGGCGCCTACGAGAAGTACCAGGAGACGCAGGACTTCGGGCATCTCGGCACGCGCTGCGAGATCAAGAACATGAACTCCATGCGGTTCATCCAGGCGGCCATCGAATACGAGGCGCGCCGCCAGATTGCCATCGTCGAGGGCGGCGGCAAGGTCGACCAGGAGACGCGGCTCTACGATCCGGACAAGAACGAGACACGCTCCATGCGGTCGAAGGAAGAGGCGCACGATTACCGCTACTTCCCCTGCCCCGACCTGATGCCGCTGGAGATCGAGCAGGCCTGGGTCGACGACATCGCCGCCTCGCTGCCGGAACTGCCGGACGAGAAGAAGGCGCGCTTCATGGGCGATTTCGGCCTGACGGAGTATGACGCCAACGTGCTGACCGCCGAGACGGTGAACGCCGCCTATTTCGAGCAGGTCGTGACGGAGGCGGGCGACGGCAAGCTGTCGGCCAACTGGGTCATCAACGAGCTTTTCGGCCGCCTGAAGAAAGACGACCGCGACATCACCGACAGCCCGGTGGCGCCCGGTCAGCTGGCGGCGATCATCAAGCTGATCAAGTCGGACGCGATTTCCGGCAAGATCGCCAAGGACCTCTTCGAGATCGTCTATACCGAGGGCGGCGACCCGGAGAAGATCGTCGAAGAGCGCGGCATGAAGCAGGTCACCGACACCGGCGCGATCGAAACGGCGGTGGACGAAATCATCGCCGCCAACCCCGCGCAGGTGGAGAAGGCCAAGCAGAACCCCAAGCTGGCGGGCTGGTTCGTGGGCCAGGTGATGAAGGCGACCGGCGGCAAGGCCAACCCCAAGGCGGTCAACGAGATCGTCGCGCAGAAGCTGGCGCAGTGACGCGGCGCCGGTGATGCGATCCGGCGGGGGAACCTCGGGATGAAACGGCTGCGCGACGAGCTTCTGGTCTACAACGAACGGATCAAGCTGGTCGCGACGTCGCTGAATGCCATCGCGCTGGGGCTTCTGGGCTTTGCGGTGCTGCGTCCGGCGACCGACACGGCGCTCTCGCTGGAGCTGTCCTCGTTGTGGTGGGCGGTCATTGCACTGGCATTTCACGCGCTTTCGCACTATATGTTGGGAAGACTGCACAAGGAGTCTGCCGATGACAGCCTATGAATTCTGGATGCCGCTGGTGCTTCTGGGCGGGTGTTCCCTCGGCGTCCTGTGGATGCGGCACGAGGGCAAGGTGCTTGAACGCCGCCTCGAGGAAGCCCGCGCCGAAAAGCGCCCCACGAAGTGACTGCAGCGCCGCAAGGCGCCGCGCGGTGGTCCCTTGGCCACCTTCTGACTCCCTCAAATCGTTTGTCCGATCGTGGGTCTTCCGAACTTGGGGGACAGCAAAGTCATGCCGTATTCGCAATGCCCGGCCGCCCATCGCGGCAAGATCATTGCGCGCAGGCGCCCTTTCTCGCATTCAAATTCCGCTACGTAAGGATTCCCTGACTGACAAACCCGTGATGTTTGCGTTATCTTCCCTGTACCGAAGGGTAGTTCACCACGAGGCAGTCCCAGGATTGGTCGGGGCGACACGCAAAAGATTGGCAGCGGGGGATTTCATCCGTTTGTTCAGAGCTGACAGGGGCCAGGTCGTGAGACCGGCCCCTTTTTGCGTGTGGCCACGGTTGCGGCACGGGGCATGTGCGGACCGTATCCGGCGCCTCAAGGGGGCAGGTTTTCGCTTCACTCGCCCTGTTGGGCTGATACTCTGCCCGACATGAGGTACGAATACCGGATCGTCCCGGCCCCGGAGAAGGGCGAGAAGCTGAAGGGCGCCAGTGCGGAGGCGCGCTTTGCCGCCGCCGTCGAACGTGTGCTGAACGACATGGCCGCGCGGGGCTGGGAGTACCAGCGCACCGACACCCTGCCCGCAACCGAGCGCGCCGGGCTGACAGGGGCAGAGACGGTCTGGCGGAACCTTCTTGTCTTTCGCAGGCCGCACGCGGCGGATGCGAGCGTCTTCCAGCCGCGCCTGCTGGAGCCACCGCAGACCGCCAGCGTCACAGCCCCCGCGCCTCAACTATGGCGGGTGGAGGACACACACGCAGATCCCGAGGCAGAGCCACCTGCCCCGCCCGCCCGCCCCCCGCGCACGCCGGTCGGGCCGCACGATGCGGCGGACGTGGCGCTGCGCACGGCGCTGACCGGCCCGATGGACGGCGGCTCCTCTCCCGAGGGGTCGGCCTGACCTCCGTTCCTGCGCTGCCACGCGATTGCGCAGCGCCTGCCGGACCTGCCGGATGGGACGGCAGGAGGCACGGGCAGCATCCCGCGGGTCGCGACATTTTTTCCGGCTGCCCCCTGTTCTCCGGACGACAAATGTCTAAAATCTGGCGTCCGAGTCGAGATGAGGTGAGAGATGAGCAGACCCGATCCCTTCGGTTTCGACATGTCCGTCAGGTCCGCGAAGAAGAAGAACCCGCGCGGCCGGAAGGGCATGACCGGCGAATCCGAGACATCGCAGCGCGTCTGCGATCATGACGGCTGCGAGGAACCGGGCAAGTTCCGCGCACCCAAAGCCCCCGATGTGCTGGACGACTTCTACTGGTTCTGCAAGGACCACGTCCGCGAATACAACGCACAGTGGTCCTTCTTCGAGGGCAAGACCGAAGCCGAGATGAACGCGCAGGCCTCGTCCGACAAGGTGTGGGAACGCAAGACCAAGGACTGGCGCGATCCGGAGGCGAAGGCCTGGGCCCGGCTGGGCATCGAGGACCCGCACCAGGTGCTGGGCGACAAGGCGACGCGCAACCCGGGCCGCAAGAAGGCCGGCGGCGGACGCAAGCTGCCACCGACCGAACGCCGCGCGCTGGAGATCCTGGAGGCCGAGGACACGCTGACCAAGGCGGAGCTCCGCAAGGTCTACAAGAAGCTGATCAAGGTGCTGCACCCGGACATGAACGGCGGCGACCGCTCCCAGGAAGAGCAGCTGCAGGAAGTCGTCTGGGCGTGGGACCAGATCAAGGAATCGCGCAACTTCAAGTAAGGGCGCGCCCTTTCCCGAAGACAAAATTGGCCCGGGTCATTTCACGCATGGTGCGTGAAGCGACCCGGGCCTTTTACGTTCGGGGGATCGTTGCGGCCGGTCAGGCCGGCTGGAAGGTCAGCGAGACGCCGTTGATGCAATGCCGCTTGCCGGTCGGCGGCGGGCCGTCGTCGAAGATGTGTCCGAGGTGCGAACCGCAACGGCGGCAGTGGCACTCGGTACGCACCATGAAGAGCGCGCGGTCGGGCTTCGTCTCGATGGCATTGGGCAGCGCCTCGTAGAAGGACGGCCAGCCGGTGCCGCTGTCGAACTTGGTCTTCGAGGAATAGAGCGGCAGGTCGCAGCCCTTGCACAGGAAGGTGCCTGCGCGCTTCTCGTCGTTCAGCGGCGAGGTGTAGGCCCGTTCCGTGCCTTCCCGGCGCATGACCTTGTACTCGATCTCGCTGAGCATGGCGCGCCACTCGGCCTCGCTCCGGTTGACTTCGAAGCTGGCGGCCTCGGCGGCGCGGGCGCCGAAACCGAGCGCGGCGGCGGCGGCGATGAAGGTTCTGCGGTTCATGATGTGCCTCCTCCTGTCTGGTGTGTGTCGGCGTGGGAAAGGTTGTGCCCGAAAGGATGCGCATCATCCCGGCGTCGGGCAAGGTCAGGGCGCGCACGTCTGCGCGAGGCGGGAGCAAAGCCCAGGGTCTGGTGGCCCCGCGTTTGGTGCGCGCCCTTTCCACGGGGCGGGAGGACCCCCACCCCATTCGAGGGACCGCTTACTGCCTGGGCAGCAGGACGCGGTCGATCACGTGGATGACGCCGTTGGACTGGCGGACATCGGCGAGGGTCACGGTGGCCTCGCGGCCGTTCTCGTCCGTCAGGACGATGTTGTTGCCGTTCATCTTCGCCTGGAGCGTGCAGCCGCCCACGGTCGGCACCGCGTGCATGCCGCCGTCATCCGCGATCATGCCCATGATGGCATCGGACATGGCGTTGGCGGCGACCACGTGGCAGGCGAGGATCTGACCGAGCTGTTCCTTGTGCTGGGGCATCATCAGTTGCTGCAGGCTCTCGTCGGAGACCATGCCGAACGCCTTGTCGGTCGGCGCGAAGACGGTGAAGGGCCCTTCGGAATTGAGCGTGTCGACGAGGCCGGCCTGCTTGACCGCCGCGACCAGCGTGGTGTGGATCGGCGAATTCACCGCGTTCTCGACGATGGTCTTGTCCGGATACATCGGCGCACCCCCGACCGTCGGCACGTCGGCGGCAAGGGCCGGCGTGGTCATGAGGGCGAGGATGGCGGTGGCTGCAAAGGTCTTCATTTGTGGTCTCCCTGTGTTCCGGAGCGGCACCGTCCCGGGCCGCGCTCACCTCCAGCCACGATGACGCGGCGGCAGAGTTTCACACGACCGGGTCACGGTGCATCACGGCGGCGTGAGGCTGGGCACCGCATTTACGCCCCCGGATGACGCTTTTCATGCGGGCGCTTCTGCGCGGGCGGGCTAGGTAAGGCGCATGAGTTACGTGCTGCACTATGCCCCCGACAATGCCTCGCTGATCGTCCGGTTGGCGCTGGAAGAGCTTGGCGTGCCCTATGTCACGCGGCTGGTCGACCGCGCGGCGCGTGCGCAGGAGAGTGCGGAGTACCGGCGGGTCAACCCCGCGGGCCTGATCCCCGCGCTGGAGACGCCGGACGGCACGCTTTTCGAGACGGCGGCGATCCTGTTGTGGCTGGCGGACCGGCACGGGCGGCTGGCCCCCGCGCCCGAAGACGCCGGGCGCGGCGATGTCCTGAAATGGCTGGTCTTCGTGTCGAACACCGTGCACACCGGGCTGCGGATGACCTTCTACCCGGAGAAATACGTGGGGCCGGACCCGCAGGCGCAGGCGGCGCTGCTGGCCACCCTGCGCGGCGCGGACGGGACGGGCATGACCCTGGCCCGCGCGCTGGCGCTGCTGGACGGGGTGATCGGCGGGCGCGACCCGGAGGCGCCGCCCGATGCGCTTGCGATCTATGTCGCGGTCCTGCTGCGCTGGTGCGCGCTTTACCCGCATGGCGACACCGGCTGGTTCCGGCTCGCCACCTACCCGGCGCTCAATGCGCTGGCGGAAAGGGTGGAAACCCGCCCGTCTGTACAGAAGGCCGCCCTGGCCGAGGGGTTGGGACCGACCCCGCTCAGCAATCCGCGTCCCGCACAGCCACCAGAAGGGAGTGCGCTCTGATGTTCCTGTCCGTGTTCGACATGTTCAAGGTAGGGGTCGGCCCGTCGTCCTCCCACACGATGGGGCCGATGGTGGCGGGCGCGCGCTTCCTCGACCGGCTGCGGCAGGCGCCGTTCCGCGCGCACGGGCTGAAGGCGCACCTCTACGGCTCGCTTGCCTTCACCGGCGTGGGCCACGCCACCGACCGCGCGACGGTGCTGGGCCTTGCCGGGTTCGCGCCGCAGACCTACGATCACGAGGCCGCCGAGGCCGCGCTGGCCCGCATCCGCGAAACCGGCACCGTGGCGCCCGAGGGGCTGCCCGAGATGCGCTTCGACATGGGACATGACCTGCGGTTCGACTTCGGCGCCGCGCTGCCCGGCCACGCCAACGGGATGGTGATCGAGGCGCTGGACGAACAGGGCGACGTGATCCTGCAGGAGACCTACTATTCCGTGGGAGGCGGCTTCGTCCTGACCGCCGACGAGCTGGCCGCCGGGAAGGACACCGACAACGGCCCGCCGGTGCCCTACCCGTTCAAATCCGCCGCCGAGATGCTGGAGATGGCGGACCGTTCCGGCAAGACCATCGCCGAGATGAAGCGCGCCAACGAGATCTCGCGCGGCGGGGCCGACAACCTCGACCGCGGGCTCGCCAGGATCTGGGAGGTGATGAACCGCTGCATCGACCTCGGCATGGAGGGTGAAGGCATCCTGCCCGGCGGACTGGGCGTGAAGCGGCGCGCGCGGCGCATCCACGAACAGCTGGTGGCGGAACGCGGCATGAACCAGTCTGCCCCGCACGTCTGCAACGACTGGATGAGCGTCTACGCCATGGCGGTGAACGAACAGAACGCCGCCGGTGGACAGGTGGTGACGGCGCCGACGAACGGCGCGGCGGGCGTGGTGCCCGCGGTGATCCGCTACTGGCTGGACCACGTGCCGGGCGCGACCCGCGCCCGCATCCCCGACTTCCTGCTGACCGCCGCCGCCATCGGCGGGCTGGTGAAATACAACGCCTCGATCTCCGGCGCCGAGGCGGGCTGCCAGGCAGAGGTCGGCAGCGCCGCCGCCATGGCCGCCGCCGGCCTCGCCGCGGTGATGGGCGGCACGCCCGCGCAGATCGAGAACGCCGCCGAGATCGCGTTGGAGCACCACCTCGGCATGACCTGCGATCCGGTGAAGGGGCTGGTGCAGGTGCCCTGCATCGAACGCAACGGCCTCGGCGCGATCAAGGCGGTCTCGGCCGCGTCGCTCGCCATCCGTGGCGACGGCACCCACCTTGTGCCACTGGACGCGGTGATCGAGACCATGCGCCAGACCGGCCAGGACATGCACGAGAAGTACAAGGAGACCTCGCTCGGAGGTCTGGCTGTCAACGTGCCGAACTGCTGAGACGTTTCGCCTTGCTGGCGCAAGGCGATCCGCCGGAGAGGCTCCGCCTCCCCGGACCCCTCCGAGGTATTTTCACCAAGATGAAGGGGATGGACGGCCTTGCTTCATCTTGGTCCAAATACCCTCGGGGGAGTCTCCCTAAGGGAGACGGGGGCAGAGCCCCCATACGCGGGCGAAGCCCGCGCGGATCGGCTTGCGTCAGCAAGCCGAAACCGTTCAGCCGCTGATCCGGCACATCATGAACTTCGCTCCCTGTCCCTTGGCGGTGACGAAGCGTGTCTCGCCGTGTTCGCGGTACCGAAGAGTGTCGCCCGGGGCGAGGTAGTGCGCCTCGCCGTCGACCACCGCGTGCATGTAGCCGGTCAGCATCACGAGGTGGTGCTCCTGGCCCGGGACGTCGGGGGCTTCCTGCACCCAATGGGTGCCGGGCGTGATCTTGCATTCGATCACCTCCCCCGCAAGCGCGGGTGCTGCGGGTGACACGATCCGGCGGGAGAGGCCTGTTTCGCCGTCACGCCACAGCGCCTGGTCGTCGCGGCGGACCTGTGCGGCGAAGCCGTCCTCCATGAGCGACATCAGCCGCGAGAGAGTCATCTCGTGGGCGGCGGCAAGGCGGTAGAGCACGTCGGCAGAGGGGCTGACCTCGGCGTTTTCGAGGCGGGAGAGCGCTGCGCGGGAGACGCCGCTGGCTGCAGCCAGCTGGTCCAGTGTCCAGCCGCGCGCCGCGCGAAGTGCAGATAGACGCGCAGCGAGGCGAACTGTCAGTTCGCTCTTCATTCCTATCCCCCCGGGAATCTATCCCGCATATGAGAGTAGGCAGGATTCGTCCACAAAGGCAACCGTGGCAACTGTCCGGACACCGTTTCCGATTCTGAAACACTCATGACGCGATTCGGCCTGTCGGAACGCGGGATTGACGCGAAAGGCGGTGGAAAGCCGCTTCCTCTTCGGGATGAAACACCCGCCTTCTCAGACGCTTGCGGTGGTCTGACCGTGGCCCACGTACGGAAAGGTTTGACAGGGAAGGCTTGCCGGGCCGTTAATATTGGGAGTTTCCAGTACCAGCTTGGGCGCGCACCTGCGCCGTTTCGATTTTCAAACTGCCGCTATTCTTTCCGATGGGGGACACCATGACGTATTTTCGTCCGGGCCGTGGAAACGGCACCGTATCAAGCGCTTTGAAGACCATCAACGGCACCCGCGCCGACGACACGATCGACCTTTCCGGGGAGACATCCGGCCGCAAGGTGAACGCCAAGGGCGGCGACGACAGTGTCATCGGTTCGGATCACGACGATACTATCGAGGGCAGCAGCGGCGACGACACGATCCTCGCCGGGCCGGGCGACGACAATGTCAGCGGCGGTTCGGGTGACGACAGCATCGATGCGGGCAGCGGCGACAACGACATCCGTGCGGGGACCGGCGACAACACCGTTGTGTCCGGCGATGGCGAAGACGAGGTGCGCAGCGGCTGGGGCGACGACGACATATCCACCGGCGGCGGCGATGACGAGATCCGGTCGGGGCACGGTGACGACACCGTCGATGCGGGCGACGGCGACGACGTGGTGCGCACGGGGCATGGCGACAGTTCGGTCGACGGCGGTGCGGGCGACGATCTGATCGAGGTGGGGCATGGCGAGAACACCCTCCGGGGCGGCGCGGGCGACGACACCCTCGAAGGCAGCGTCGGGTTCGACACGGCGGTCTACGACGGCTCCGTCCTCGACTTCGACATCTGCCTGACGGGCAGCCATCTGGACGGCGGCGACCGGCACCGGAACGACAAGGGCAAGGGCCACGACACGCACGGTAACGGCCATGGGTACGGGCACTACAAGTCGTGGTTCGCCTGCGGCTGGGGGCAGTCGCTGACCGTCACCGACCTGACCGGCGCCGAGGGCACCGACACGCTGCGGTTCATCGATGCGCTGCAGTTCGCGGATGTCACGCTCTACCTCGACGGGCGGGACAATGCGCCGGTGGTCTCGGTCGCCGACCAGGTGGTGTCCGAGAGCGGGACTGTCGCCTTCCCCATGGAGATCGTGGATTTCGACGGTGACGGGATCGCCATCGATTCCGTTTCGGCCACGGGCGGGCTGGTCGACGTGGCGCTGCTGGACGGCGACACGCGAGATTGCGCCAGCGGCATGCTCTACGAGCTGACCTTCGACACCGATGGCGCATACGAAGGGCTGGCCCTGGGCGAGGATGCCGTGGTGGTGGTGACGGTTGTCATCGACGACGGCCGCGGCGGGCTGATCGCCCGCGAGGTGCAGATCACCGTCACCGGCGAGAACGATGCCCCGACGCTGGACGCGGTGACGCTGGCGGCGGAGGAGACAGACGGGCCGGTCAGCGTGGACCTTGCCGGTTACGGCGATGACATCGACAGCGACGACGACGGCACGACGCTGATCTACACCATCACCGCCCCGCCTGCGGAGGGTGCGGCCACGGTCTCTGGCACTGAGGTGATCTTCGACCCGACCGGATTCTTCACCGACCTTGGTCAGGGCGAGACGCGGGATGTGACCTTCGAGGTGACGGCGACCGACCGGCACGGGGCGACGGCTGTGAACACGGTCACCGTGACGGTCACGGGCACCAACGACGCGCCGCAGGTCACGGTCAGCCCCTCTGCCGGATTCACCGAGGCGCCGGTGGCCGGCGTGCAGGTGCTGGCAGACAGCGGGACGGTGGATTTCACCGACAGCGATGCGGGCGATCTGGTCGACATCACCTTCGTCTCCAACGGCGATATCGCGTGGAGCGGCGGCGTGATCGACCCCGGCATTGCGGCGGCGCTGGAGGAAGGCTTCTCCACCGGGGTGTCGGATGCGGTGCCGCCGGGATCCATCGGGTGGAACTACGCGGCGCAGGCTGCCCTGAGTTTCCTGGCCATCGGAGAGGAGATCACCTGGTCCTACACGATCACGGCGACGGACCTCGCGGGCGAGACCGGGACGCAGGTCCTGAGCTTCACGGTGACCGGCAGGAACAACACGCCGCAGATCACCTCGGCGCCGGTCGACGTGGCGCTGGCGGAGCCGCTGGCGCCCGGCGGGCTTTCCGATCAGGGGCAGATCACCTTTGCCGACCTCGACGCGACCGATACGGCCAGCATCGGCCACCTGCCCTTCACCGTGATCTTCGAGGATGCGGCGGGCGCCGGTCTCCCCTCACCCTTCACAGCGGCAGAGATGGCGGCGCTGGAGGCGGCCGTGACCATCGACGAGACCGGGTACTGGCGGCTGGACATTCCCCCCTCGCTGGGGATCGACCGGCTGTCCGCGGGCGACACGCTGCGGATCGAGACCCGGGTCTTTGCCACCGATGACAGCGGGGCGCCGAACGACACTTCCGGCATGCAGGTGTTCAGGGTGACAGTGACCGGCCGCAACGATGCGCCCGAGATCACCGCCGCCGTGGTCGAAGGCGCGGTTTCCGAGATCGCTGATGGCGCACCGGGCGAAGGCGTGGACGTCCTGTCCGCCTCCGGCACAATCAGCTTCACGGATATCGATGCCCTCGACACGCACACGGCCACGGCCCTTCCGGTGTCGCCCGGCTATGTCGGCAGCTTCTCGGTGCCCGCCGGCCCCGTGTCGGGCAGCTTCGACTGGACTTTCACCGTGGACGACGCCGCGCTCGACAGCCTCGGCGAAGGCGAGACGCTGGAGCAGGTCTACGAGGTCATCCTATCCGACGACAACGGCGGCAGCGCGTCGCGTTTTGTCACGGTCACCATCACCGGCCGCAACGACGAGCCGGAGATCGTCACGGGCCAGGGCACGGCAGGTGCGGTTCGTGAGGCGGGCAGCGATGCGGACGGCATCGTCGTCGACCCGGGCACGCCCGTCGCCACGGGCACGCTGGCCGGTTTCGACCCGGATGCGGGGGCCGTGCTGACGTGGTCCGGCAACGCGTCGGGTATCTACGGTAACTTCACCATCGACCCGGTCACCGGCGCGTGGACCTATACGCTGAACAACGGCGTGGCGAACGGCCTGTCGGCGGGCCAGGTGGAGGCGGAGAGCTTCCTCGTCACGCTGACCGACGATGCGGGGGCCTCCACCATAGAAGCCGTGACGGTCACGGTGACCGGCACCAACGACGCACCGATGGCCGAGGCGCTTTCGGGGAGCGTGGACGAGAGCACGGATCCTCAGGTGCCGGGCAACAGCGACCAGATCACGGTCGTCGCGGCTTTTGCCGATGTGGACACGCTGGACAGCCATGCGTTCAGCGTCGACACCACGGACACGGTGGGCGCCGTGATCAACAACCTCGACGGGACGTTCACCTATTCCGCCAACGGCGCTTTCGAGCATCTGGCGCTTGGTGAGGAGGCGACCGATACCTTCACCTACACCGTGGATGATGGCAACGGCGGGGTCGATACGGAGCTGGTGACCATCACCGTGCAGGGCGCCAACGATGCGCCGCGGATCACCCTGACCACCCCTGACACCGATGCGGAGACGCTGACAGAGTCCGGCCTGCCGCTGACGGTGTCGTCCACCCTCACCTTCTCGGACGTGGACATCTCCGACACGGTGACGGCGGCGGTGACCGGATTCAGTGCTACCGGCGCGACGGCGGTTCTGGCGGGGGTTCCGCCCGAGAACCTTCTCGGGATGCTCACGCTGGACACGCCGACCGTGCTGAGTGCGGTCGAAAGCCTCGCGCGGCGCGGATGGACCTTCGACAGCGGCACGAACAACTTTGCCGGTCTGTCGCTGGGACAGAGCCTCGTGCTGACCTACACGGTGACCGCGACCGACGTGCACGGTGCAGAGGCGAGCCACGACATCGCGATCACCATCGAAGGCCGCAACAACCGGCCGACCGTCGTCATCGAGCCCGCCCTGCCCTTCGTGGAGGACGCGGATGCCACGGCGCAGGTCCTGTCACAGAGCGGCACGCTGAGTTTCGATGACATCGACCTGGGCGACACGATCGATCTGACCTATTCGATCAACGGGGCGCCCGTGTGGTCCGGCGGGACACTGACCGCTGCGCAGGAAACCGCGCTGGCGGCAGGGTTCTCCACTGGCGTAACAGGGGCCAATGCGCCCGGCACAATCGGCTGGACCTACGACGCCACGCTCGACCTCGATTTCCTCGGTCGGAACGAGACCATCGGCCTGTCCTATATGGTCGCGGCGCATGACGGCACGCAGACCGGCACAGATGTCATCTTCTTCAGCATCTTGGGCACCAATGACGCGCCGGTGGTGACGGCGACCCCGGCCAGCGCAATCACAGAGGAGGCGGATGCCTCCGCGCAGGTCATCGGGCTGTCCGGCACGGTGGAGATCGCCGACCTCGACGTGAACGACGTGCTGGAGGTCTACACCCAGTTGGTGGATGTGCCCGTCTGGTCGCACGGTACGTTGACCGCCGCGCAGGAGGTGCAGATCCAGACCGGCTTCACCCTCGGCGTACCGGGGCCGGTGACAGCCGGGACGGTGCTGCCGTGGAGCTACAACAACACGCTCGACCTCGACTTCCTCGGCGCGGGCGAGACGATCACCTTCTCTGTCCGGATCGTGGCGAACGATTTCGGGGCACCGCTGGCGTCCGACATCGTCACCTTCACCATAACTGGCACGAATGACGGGCCCGTTATGGTGGCGGACGGCAACGGCAGCGACCTCGTGACGGAGGCCGGAAACTTCGATCCGGGCGACCCGAGCGCTGTGGGCAAGCTGCTCATCAACGACAGCGACCCGGACGCCAACGACACGCTGACGCTGTCCGCGGTCAACGGATCGGCGGCGAACATCGGCACGGCGGTCGCGGGCACCTACGGCAGCCTGCTGGTCGATGCGGCGGGCAACTGGACCTACACGCTGGACGACGCCGACCCGGATACGGAGGCGCTGGCGCAGGGCGAGATCGCGACGGAAGTCTTCGGTTATTCCGTGGTGGACAGCACGGGGGCGGAGGCAAGCTCCACCCTGACGATCACCATCACCGGGTCCGGCGACAACGCGCCGCCGGTGGCATCCGACGACAGCCTGCAGGTCGACGAGGATGACGTCCACGGCTTCGCCCAGGCGGACATCTTCGGGCAGGTCTCGCTGGCGCTTGCCAACGACACCGACCCGGAGGGCGACGCGCTTCGGGCGTCCTCGATCACCAACGGCATAGACTCGGAGGCGCTGCCCGATCCTTTCGGCGCGCCCGGACAGACGATGACCATCGCCGGAACCAACGGCGGCCTCTTCACCGTCCGGAACGACGGCGCCTACAGTTTTGACACGAATGGCGAATTCAACGCCCTCGCCCACGGGGAGTTCGTGAGCACCGGCATCACCTACACGGTGACGGATGCAAACGGCGGCACCGACACGGCAGAGATCACCGTGGACGTACGGGGCAGGAACGATGCGCCGGTGGCCGTGGCCGACGACAACGGCGGCGATCCCGTGGTGGAGGCGGGCTTTGCCACGGCCGGCGATCCCATCGCCAACGGCAACGTGCTGGCCAACGACACCGATCCGGATACGTCGGACGTGCTGATCGTGCTTTCGGTGGAAGCGGACAACGCCAACGTCGGCGCGCCGGTGGCGGGGCTTTACGGGTCGGTCGTGATCGGCGCGAACGGCGACTGGACCTACACGCTGGACAACCTCAACCCGTCGACCCGCGCGCTGGCCGAGGGCGAGGTCGTAACGGAAACCTTCCAGTACGTGGTGAATGACGGTCTGTTCGCGGCCGACACCGGCACGCTGACCATCACCATCACCGGGTCGAACGACGCGCCTTTTGCGCCGGATACCCTCCAGGTCGGGACGGAGGATGGCATGGTCATCGATTCCGTGCTGTCGTCGGACCCGGATTCGGTGGCGGCACCGATCCATACCGTCGAAACCGGGCCGTCGCATGGCAGCGTCACGATGAACATCGACGGGAGCTACACCTACATCCCGGACGCGGATTGGTCCGGGATCGACAGCTTCGACTACCGGGCGACCGACAGCCTTGGCGCCTACGAGGTCGGGACGGAGATCATCACCATCGAGGCGGCGGCCGACGCGCCGACCGTCTCTCTGGCACCGCCGGGGGCGGCGACCTACGGCTTTGCAGGCAGCGGGGTCGACCAGCAGGTGTCCACCGCCGCGACCGATGGCGACACGGCAGAGACGGTCGCGGCACTGGATGGCGGCGGCTACGTCGTCGTCTGGCATTCAAATGAAAACGGCACGTACAACGTGCTGGCCCGGATGTTCTTGGACGATGGCACACCGCAGGGTCAGGCCCTGACGGTTGCCTCTGGCCTGCCGGCGATCCCGTACCCGGTGGTGAACGGCCTGCCCGGCGGAGGGTTCGCCATAGCGCATGCCAGCGCCGGAGCCGGCGGCAGCGACATATCCGTGTCTCTGTACGATGCCGGCGGGAGCCAGACCAACACGCAGACATTCGGCGGGTCCGGTCTGGTCCACCCCGACACAGCCGTCCTGGACGACGGGCGCATTGTGGTGACCTACACGCAGAGCGCTGGCGGCGATGCGGGCAGTTCGGCGATCATGGGGCAGGTCCTTGCATCCAACGGAAACCTGTTGGGCAGCCCGTTCCTCGTCAACGTGACGAACCCCACCGCCCAGCAAAGCAGTCATGTGGCGGCCCTGCCCGGCGGCGGCTTCGTGGCGGTCTGGGCCTCCGACTTGCAGGACGGCAATGGCCTGGCCATCGTGGGCCGGATGTTCGACGCCAGTGCCGCACCGGTCGGCCCGGAGTTCGTCGCGAACACCTACACCAACGGCAACCAGGAGCTTCCGGTCGTCGCCGCGCTGGCGGACGGCGGCTATGTCGTCGCCTGGCAGAGTTTCGGCCAGGACGGAAGTGGCAGCAGCCTGCACGCGCAGCGATACGATCTGACCGGCGCGCGCGTCGGCGGTGAATTCCAGGTCAACACATATAGTTTCAGTGCCCAGTCCTCGCCCACCGTGGTCGGACTGCCCGACGGCGGCTTTGCGATCAGTTGGTCGTCCTTTCTTGAGGACGGCTCCGGCTACGGTATCTTCGAGCAGCGCTACAATGCGGACGGCAGCCCCTTTGGCATCGAAACCCGCGTCAACAACATCACCACCGGCAACCAGTATTCGTACCCGTTCGGCGGCGGTGGGCAGATGGCGCTGCTCGACAACGGGGATCTGGTCAACGTCTGGAGCACGGAGATTGGCGCGGGAGAGATCTTCTCGACCCTCACGTCCCTGCCCGAAGGCTATACGACCGAGGACCGGCCGGTGCCGGTGAACCTGGCCGCAGCGCTGACCGACACGGACGGGTCCGAGACGCTGACGATCACGCTCTCCGGTTTCCCGGCGGGCGCGACCTTCAGCCTCGGCGCGGCCTCGGGCAGCGACTGGGTAATCGAGAACGCCGAAGGTCTGGACCTCTCGACACTCGAGATGACGCCGCCCGCCGACTGGAACGGCAGCTTCACCCTGACCGCCACGGCGACGGCGACCGAGACGTCCAACGGCAGCGCCGCGTCCACGACCGCCTCCGGCACCTACCGGATCCTGGCGGTCGAGGATGGGCCACGCGCCGAAGACCAGGTCATCGAGGTTCCGATCAACGACGGCCTCTCGCCCTACACGCCCCCGCCCGGCGCGCTGGTCGCGGTCGATCCGGACCTTGGCGACACGCTGACATGGGCGGCGGGCAGCTTTGCCCTGCAGAACGGCACGCTCAACATCTCTCCGAGCGGCGGGTTCAACTTCATCCCCAACCCCGGGTTTACCGGAGTGGAGACCTTCACCGCCACGGTCACGGATTCGACCGGGCGCACGGACACCGCCGAGCTGCGGATCGAGGTCGCCAACGAGACCTTCGTGTCTGACAGCGGGCAGGAGGTGACGCTGGACCTGAACGCAGCACCAGTGGACGGGAACCCGGCCGGGGCGATCTCCATCGACCTGACGTCTTACGACGCGCCCAGCGTGAACCTGGTGTTCGCCATGGACGCGTCGGGCAGCCTCGGCGCTTCCGCCTGGCTGCAGCAGCTCGACGCGGTGTCCAATGCGCTCGAGGACATCGCGACGCGGTTCGACGGGACCGGCATCGACATCGACGTGGAGGTGTTCAGCTACAGCGGCGCGACATCGCAGAACAACCTGCGCCTCCAGTTCGTCGACGGCAACCCGGCCACCCTGCCGCAAATCCTGACGGCGCCGCGGCGGGCCGCACCGTCCGTGGATCTCGACCTGACAACGCTGGCCGGGCTTCAGGCCGACATCGCCCAGATGACCTACACCGCAGGGTTCACGCCATGGGACGCGGCATTCCAGCAGACCGAGTTCTACTTCGACACGCAATACCTGCTGGACGGTCCGGATGCACTGAACCTGATGCTGTTCATCACCGACGGCAACCCGGGACCCACCCAGCAATGGGCGCAGCCTCTGGCCAACCTGCTGAACGACACCTTCACGACGACACTCTCCTCTGCGGGGACACCGGCCGGGACCTACACGCCCCAGGCGCAGTTCAACCGGCCCTACGCGGTCGACGTGCAGTCCTTCGGCATCGGCAGCAACCTGAACCTCGCGCTGCTCAGCCAGACCGACAGCGACGGCCAGGCCACCCCCGTCACCAGCTTCGGCGCCCTCAGCGCCGCACTGACCGGCGCGGGGCTGTTCCCGGCGACGCTGATCGCGCTCGACGTGACGCTGGAGGCGGACGGCACCGACCTCGGCACCATCGCGGACGAGACGAACCCGGCCGTCGTCGCAGGCACGCTGGAGATCGACCTTGCATTGGCGGACCTCACAGGGATCGAGGACCTGCTGGGCGCGCAGAACGAGTTCGCGGTGACCGCGATCTTCGACCTGGACGGCGACACAGGCACGACCTTCGACCAGGTGACGCTGAACTCCTACGAGTTGATCGGCATCGGCGATACGGCCGTGACCGAGACCGGGACGAGCGGGAACGACCTGCTGATGGGCAGCCTTGCCGGGGATTCCGTCGATGGCGGGGAGGGCGACGACCTGATCCTGACCGGCGGCGGGTCGGACACCGTGATCGGCGGCACCGGCGACGACCGGCTGGGTGGCGGCGCGGACGGCGACAGCTTTGTCTTCCGGGCGGGCGACGGGCTGGACCGGATCCTCGACTACGATGCAACGGAGGACGAAATCGTCTTCGACGGGCTGGCCTTCGGCGACCTGACCATCGCGGACACCGGCACCGGCGACGTATCCATCACCTACTCGGGCGGCGTCCTGACGGTGGAGAACGCATCCGCCGCGGACTTCCTCGAACAGGAGTTCGTCTTCATCTGACGGGTGCGCTTGGCCGGAAGGGGGCGGCGGCGCACAGCCCCGCCCTACCCCGTGTCGCGCCCGATCCGATGCGCGGCCTCTGCGCCACGGTCGGCCAGCACCCGGTCCCTGAGGCGCAGCACGCTCGGCGCGCAGGTGTAGCGCCCGACCTCTGCAAAGGGCACCCACGCCAGCGCCCGGCTTTCGTGTGAGACGGCAAAGCCGCGGCTCCCGGCCCGCATCACGTAGCGCAGGTCGTAATGCAGATGGGCCGGCTCACGCGTGTTGGCGGGGATCTCGTGGATGTCGATGTCGAAGACCTCGGGCGACAGCAGGGTGATCCCCGCCAGCCCGCTTTCCTCCCGCGCCTCGCGCAGCGCCACCTGCGCCACGTCTGCCTCGCCGTCGCAATGGCCGCCCAGTTGCAGCCAGCGGTCGAGCTTGCGGTGATGGGTCAGCAACATCTCGCCCCCGTCCGGAGAGAGCAGCACGGCGCTTCCGGTGACATGCCCGCCGATCAGCGGATCGCGCGAGAAGGCCGCCCTGCCGTGCCGGGCGCAGAAGGCCAGCAGGCGCGCCCACTCCCGTCAGTCCCGCGCGTCGCGCGGCGTGAAGAGGCCCGGCGCCTCAGCCACCCGTCACCTCCGACAGAAGGAGCGCCATGGCCACCGCCGCCAGCGGCCAGCGCAGGCGGGCCGGCCAGGACGACCAGATCGCCGCCAGTGCAAAGACAACCGTCGCCGCCACGCGCACGCCCGCGGGAAAGGCGCCCGGCGCCATCCACCCGGCAACAGTCACCAGACCCGCCACCGCCGCCAGCAACTTCACCCACATTGCAACGTCTCTCACCTTGCCGTGACGCGCCTGTCACCCCGGTTGCGTCTCCCCTGCGTCCGGCCACATCCTGTCGGCACCAGAAGTCAGGAACGATCATGCCCAGCGACCGCGTCACCTTCCCCGGCCATTCCGGCCACCGGCTTGCCGCCCGCCTGGACAGGCCCGACGGTCCGCACCTGGCCACCGCCCTCTTCGCCCATTGCTTCACCTGCGGCAAGGACATCCATGCCGCGCGGCGCATCTCGCAGCGGCTGGCGGCCATGGGGATCGCCGTGCTGCGCTTCGACTTCACCGGCCTCGGCCACAGCCAGGGCGAGTTCGCCAACACCACCTTCTGCTCCAACGTTTCCGACCTCAGCTGCGCCGCCGACTGGCTGGCAGAGCGCGACATGTCGCCCGCCCTCCTGATCGGCCACTCGCTTGGCGGTTCGGCCGTGCTGCGCGCCGCAAGCGACATCCCCTCGGCAAAGGCGGTCGTGACCATCGGCGCCCCCTTCGACCCGGCGCATGTGACGGAAACCTTCGCCCACGCGCTCGACCGGATCGAGGCGCAGGGCGCCGCGCAGGTGAGCCTCGGCGGGCGGCCCTTCACCATCGGGCAGGACTTCGTCAAGGACGTGGGCGCGCAGGACCTCGAACCGGCCATCGGCCACCTCAGGAAGGCGCTGCTGGTGCTGCACGCGCCGCGCGATGCGGTGGTCGACATCTCGAACGCCACGCGCATCTTCATGGCGGCGAAACACCCGAAAAGCTTCGTCACGCTGGACGACGCCGACCACCTCGTCTCCGACCCCGACGATGCCGAGTACACCGCCGGGGTGATCGCCGCATGGGCCCGGCGCTACGTCGACCTCGCCCCGCCCGCCCCGCCGCCCGGCGCACCCGAAGGCGTCACCCGCGTGACGGAGACCGACCCGAGAAGCTTCCTGCAGGACATCCAGAACGGCCCGCACCACCACGCGCTCGCAGACGAGCCGGAGGCCTACGGCGGCACAGACCGGAGCATGTCGCCTTACGGCTTCCTGTCGGCGGGCCTCGGTGCCTGCACCTCGATGACGATCCGCATGTACGCCCGGCGCAAGGGCTGGCCGCTGACGCGGATCTCGGTCGACGTGACCCACGACAAGGTGCACGCGCAGGACGCGGGCAGCCAGACAGACACCCGGATCGACCGCTTCACCCGCGCCATCACGCTCGAAGGAGACCTTTCGCCGGACCAGCGGAGCCGCCTCCTTGAAATCGCCGACCGCTGCCCGGTGCACCGCACCCTCGAGACCGGCGCCCAGATCGAAACCCGCCTCACCTGACGTGCACCCGGCCCCTTCATCTTGGCGGCAAATACCTCGGGGGGCCGAAGGCGGGGGCAGAGCCCCCTCCTGCCGTTTCCATCCGTTCACCGTCCGAAACAACGCCCCATCCCCATAAACGAAAAGGCCGGGCGCGATGCCCGGCCTTTGCTATCTTCGTATCCGGAAGCAGGGCGGGGCTCATGCGCCGCCTGCCCCTTTCCTCAGCCGCGCGCGCGGCCGACCAGTTTCCATGCGGCGGGCAGCAGCAGCGCGGCCAGCGCCAGCTTGATGAAGTCGCCCAGCAGGAAGGGCGTCAGGCCCCACGCGAGGATCGGCTTGTCCCAGCCATAGAGCATGCCCAGCCAGATCAGGCCCGGCACGTAGAGGATCACGTTGCCCAGCAGCATCGCCGCCGCCATCTTCGGCGCGGACCGGTCCCAGCCGCGACGGGCCAGCACGCCCATGGCGCCGACCGCGATCACGTAGCCCAGAAGGTAGCCGCCGGTGCCACCCATCATGTACTCGATGCCGTTCAGATCAGCGGTGGAGCTCTGGAAGATGTCGAAGCCCAGCATGCCGATCATCATGTAACCCATGATCGTCGCGAGGCCGAGGCGCGCGCCATACGCGGCACCGATCGTCAGCACGGCGAAGGTGCCCATGCCCATCGCCACCGGCGAGCCCGGCACCGGCACCTTGATCTTGGCCATCACCGCAAGGAAGGCGATGCCCGCGACGACAAGAGCCACCTGCTTGGCACGCAGAGCCAGTCCTTCGTTCGCGCCAAAGGCTTCTGCCAGCACGCTCCGGTCAAACGTCAGGTTCATGAGGTCCCCCTTTATCCTGTCGAAACCATTCCGACCGTATTGCCTCAAGCCTTCCGGCCAAGCAAGTATATTGCGCGGATGCATGCGCAGAAAATATGCAAATACGTGGTTTGCAGATGCAAACTTCGCGGGCCGCACCACGGTCCATGCCCTACAGCCGCGCGTCCAGCCAGACCTGCGCCTGCGTCAGCGCGAAATGCACCCGCGCCGCATCGCCGGCCTTCAGGCGGGAGCGCAGGAGGAACTGATACCGCCCGAGGTCGACCTCCGACAGCGCCTGCAACAGCGCCAGCAGCCAACGTTCGTCGAAGGTCCGCGCCGCGTCGCCCGGTGGGCAAAGGTCGAGCGGGCGGGCGAAGGCGCCCTCCACCGTGCTCAGAAAGCGCTCGAACGGGTGGTTTTCCCGCGCGTCCATTTCCCGGACGGCACGGAGCACGTCCAGCCGGGGATCGGCCTCGCGAAGCTGCGGGAACCGGTGGGACCAATGCTCCCCCGCCGCGGCGTTCATGGTCGGTCTGGCTGTCATCATTTTGCACCCCTTATTTCCGACCAATTTAATCAGTTAATACGGTGGCACGCAACGGCCTTCTCGATCCCCTGCCCCTGCGCCACCCCCGAGCGCCGCGAAACCGGGCAACCGGCACGCCAACGAAAAAGGGCAGCCCCATCGGGCCGCCCTTCCGTTCACCTTGTCCCCTGAGGGATCAGCTGATGCGGTTCAGCAGTTCGCCCACGGAATGTTTGGCGTCGCCGTAGTACATCCGCGTGTTGTCCTTGTAGAACAGCGGGTTCTCGATGCCGGAGTAGCCGGTGCCCTGGCCGCGCTTCGACACGAAGACCTGCTTGGCTTTCCAGACTTCCAGCACCGGCATCCCGGCGATGGGCGAGTTCGGATCGTCCTGCGCCGCCGGGTTCACGATGTCGTTCGAGCCGATGACGATGACCACGTCGGTGGAGGGGAAGTCCTCGTTGATCTCGTCCATTTCCAGCACGATGTCGTAGGGCACCTTGGCTTCGGCCAGCAGCACGTTCATGTGGCCCGGCAGACGGCCCGCCACCGGGTGGATGGCAAAGCGCACATCCTTGCCCTTGGCGCGCAGCTTGCGGGTCAGTTCGGCCACGTTCTGCTGCGCCTGCGCAACGGCCATGCCGTAGCCCGGGACGATGATGACGCTGTCCGCCTCTTCGAGCGCGTTGGCCACGCCGTCCGCGTCGATCGCGATCTGCTCGCCCTCGACTGCCATCGCCGGGCCGGAGGCGCCGCCGAAGCCGCCGAGGATCACCGACACGAAGGACCGGTTCATCGCCTTGCACATGATGTACGACAGGATCGCACCGGAGGAACCCACAAGCGCACCGACCACGATCAGCAGGTCGTTGCCCAGGGAGAAGCCGATGGCCGCCGCCGCCCAGCCCGAATACGAGTTGAGCATCGAGACCACGACCGGCATGTCGGCGCCGCCGATGCCCATGATCAGGTGATAGCCGATGAAGAACGCCAAGAGCGACATCACCAGCAGCGTCCAGCCGCCGCCCGTCGACATGTAGATGACGAGCAGGATCAGCGAGAGGATCGCCGCGCCCGCGTTCAGCATGTGGCCGCCCGGCAGCTTCTGTGCCGCGGAGGTCACCTTGCCCGCCAGCTTGCCGTAGGCGATGACGGAGCCGGTGAAGGTCACCGCACCGATGAACACGCCCAGGAACACCTCGATCTTGAGGATGTTGATCTCGGCCTGGGTCTTGTGCGCCACGGTGGAGGCAAAGCCCTTCAGCGCCGCCAGCCCGGCCTCGTCACCCGCCGACTGCAACGCGCCGACGGTGTTCATGACGAGTTCGGCGTTGTAGCCCACGAAGACGGCCGCGAGGCCGACCAGCGCGTGCATCCCTGCCACCAGTTCCGGCATCTGGGTCATCTCGACCCGGCTGGCCAGCAGGTAGCCGATGACGCCGCCGCCCGCGATCAGGATGATCGACAGGATCCAGAGGCCCGAGCCCGGTCCGATCAGCGTGGCGAAGACCGCCAGCGCCATGCCGACGATGCCGTACCACACCGCCCGCTTCGCGCTTTCCTGCCCCGAAAGGCCGCCCAGCGAGAGGATGAAAAGAACGGCTGCGACCACGTAGGCCGCTGTCGTGAATCCGAAGTCCATGTGCAATGTCCCCCCTTACGACTTCTGGAACATGGCGAGCATGCGCCGTGTCACGAGGAAGCCGCCGAAGATGTTGATACCGGCGAAGAAGACCGAGATGGCCGCGAGGATGACAACCAGCCAGTTGCCCGCACCGATCTGCATCAGCGCGCCGAGAATGATGATCGAAGAGATCGCGTTGGTGACCGCCATCAGCGGCGTGTGCAGCGAGTGCGAGACGTTCCAGATCACCTGGAAGCCGATGAAGACCGACAGCACGAAGACGATGAAGTGCTGCAGGAAGCTGGCCGGCGCCACGAGGCCCACGAGCAGCATCAACGCACCACCTATGGCGAGCAGCGTCACCTGGCTTTTCGTCTGGGCCTTGAAGGCGGCCACTTCCTTGGCGCGCTTCTCCTCGGGGGTCAGCTCCTTCGGCTTTTCCTTCTTCTGCGCGGCGATGGCCTGGACCTTCGGCGGCGGCGGCGGGAAGGTGATCTCGCCCTGGTAGGCGACGGTTGCGCCGCGGATCACGTCGTCGTCCATGTTGTGGTTGACCTTGCCGTCCTTCTCGGGCGTCAGGTCGGTCATCATGTGACGGATGTTGGTGGCATAAAGCGTCGAGGACTGCGTCGCCATGCGCGACGGGAAGTCGGTGTAGCCGACGATGGTCACGCCGTTCTCGGTCACGACCTTCTCGTCCTTGACGGTGCCCTCGACGTTGCCGCCCTTCTCGGCGGCGAGGTCGATGATCACCGAGCCCGGCTTCATCGCGGCGACCATGTCGGCCAGCCACAGCTTCGGCGCTTCGCGGTTGGGGATCAGCGCCGTGGTGATGACGATGTCCATCTCGGGCGCCAGTTCGCGGAACTTGGCAAGCTGCGCCTCGCGGAACTCGGGGCTGGAGACCGAGGCATAGCCGCCGGAGGCGCTGCCGTCCGCCTGCTCTTCCTCGAAATCGAGGTAGACGAATTCGGCCCCCATCGATTCGACCTGCTCTGCCACTTCGGGGCGCACGTCGAAGGCGTAGGTGATCGCACCGAGCGAGGTGGACGTGCCGATGGCGGCCAGACCGGCCACACCGGCGCCGACGACCAGCACCTTGGCCGGGGGCACCTTGCCCGCCGCCGTCACCTGGCCGGTGAAGAAGCGGCCGAAGTTGTTGCCCGCCTCGATCACCGCGCGGTAGCCCGCGATGTTGGCCATCGACGACAGCGCGTCCATCTTCTGCGCGCGGGAGATGCGCGGCACCATTTCCATCGCGATGACGTTGGCGCCCTTCTCCTTCGCCTTTTCGAGACCCTCGGCGTTGCCCCCCGGGTTGAAGAAGGTGATCAGTGTCTTCTCCGGCGTCAGCCGGTCCAGTTCGTCCGCCGTGGGAATGCGCACCTTGGCAATGATGTCGGACTGCGACCACAGCGCATCGGCGGTCTCCACCACGGTGACGCCGGCCTCTTCGTACAGCGCGTCGGCAAAGCCCGCCTTCTGGCCCGCGCCGCTCTCGATCAGGCAGTCATAGCCCAGCTTCTGGAGCTGGCGCGCGGAGTCGGGCGTCATCGCCACCCGGTTCTCGCCGACTTCGACTTCTGTTGGTGTCCCGATTTTCACGTCTCTTGTCCCCCTCTTCAGGAAATCCCGGACCGGATGCCGCATGTCGCGGCCCCGGCATTACGGTTTGACGATGGGTCTACACGTCTGACCTAATGTTTCCAAACCGTATCTCGCGCTTCTAGACCACAGCACGGGAGAAAGTTAAAGATGTCTATTCGTTTATTGCGCAACCTGTCTGACCTAAGCAACAAACTTGCGCACCGATGTATACCGAAGCCTGACTAGGGCGCGGCGTGGAACCGATGCCGGGCTCGCCCGGGCGTTGAAATTGCTTGCGACGTCCGGAAGCATCCGACGATTCAAACGCGGTCCGCTGGGGAATACCGAGACCCGACCGGGGGCTTCAAACACGGATGGGCACCCCGCCAGCAAAGGACCGGCTCAGCGTAGCGCGCACCCGACCGGCGATGTCGAAGGCGCCATCGATCCGGACTTTCGTCCCGAGGGCGCCGGAGCCTCGCTCACGTGATGGAATGCCGGACAGCGGCCACAGTGACCACGCCAGACCGAAGAGCCGCCTGCCGATCCCATAGGCCGCCAAACCTTGCTCACCGTGTGTCCGTAGCCGAACCGCCTCCCGCAGAGGCGCCCTCAACTCACACCCAGCGGCGGGTCTCCCGCTCGTAGCGTGCGAAGGCGGTGGTGAACCTCTGCCTCAGCCGCGCCTCCTCCGGCACGATGAACCGCCTCTCGATCACCCAGACGAAGACCGGCACCAGCGGCAGAGCCAGCACCGCGTCCCAGTAGAGGATCAGCCCGGCAAGGATCATCGTGTCGCCCAGGTAGATCGGGTTCCGGGACCGCTTGAAGATGCCGGAGGTCACCAGCCGGTCGGCATTGCGATGCGGGATCACCGTCGTGCGATGGCGCCGCATCTCGAAGATCGCCAGCCCGAGAAGGATCAGCCCGCCGCCCACCAGCAACCCGCCCAGAAGGTCGGCCCAGACGGGCCCGAACGACCCGCGCGGGAACGATGTCTTCTGCCACCACGCCAGCGCCGCGAATCCCGCCAGCCAGACCGGCGGCATGTCCAACCACTTCAACACGCAACCCTCGCCTTCATCCTGATCCCATTATCTCGCGTGGCCTCTCCGCAGGAAAGGCGGGGGCGGCGCCCCCTCCCACGCCATGCAACACGTGATCCGTCCTGCACCGGCGCGCCCGGAAACGCCAGTGACCGAATGCCACGTCCGCTGCGAACAGCGCGGCCGCCTTCAGGACGGCAACACGCGCACCGACGGCACCGGCGGGCCAATGCATCTCCGCCATCCCAGCGGTGCGGAAGGTGTCACTCCCACTCCATCTCCTCGAACACCCGCCCGGCGTTCTTCGTTGCCAGTTCCTCGAAGGTGTCGAGATGCGCCCAACGCGCCTGATCGACGTAGTAGGCACCGGCCAGGTCGCCGCCCTCGTCGATGTGCGCGCCGACCTTCTCGCGCAGGTCGCGCAGATAGCCGACCGTGCCCTCCGTCACCGTGCCCATGTTCGTGGGGTGGCCGTGGCCCGGGATCACGTAGGCTGCGCCGAGATCGGTGAACGGGCCTTCGAAGGTCTCGATCCAGCACGACGTGCATGTGTCGGCGAAGATCGGTGGCATCCTCTCGTGAAAGGCGATGTCCCCGGCGATGACGATGTCCCACTCCGGGATCCAGACCTGCGCGTCGCCCGGCCCGTGCGCCGGGCCGAGGTGCAGGACCTCGAAACCCACCCCGCCCATCTCGAACCTGTACGCGTCCTCGAACGACAGGTTCGGCACCACCACCCGCGTGCCTTCCGCCTTGTCGCGGTTGTAGCCCTGCATGCCCTGCAGGATGAAATCGCCGTTCTCCTCGACCTCCGCGATCGCCTCCGCATGGGCGAGGATGTCGACCCCCTGGTCGGCCCAGTAGGCATTGCCGAGCATGGCGTGCCCCTGCCCGTTCTCGTTGATCACCAGTTTCACCGGCAGATCCGTGACCTTGCGGATCTCCTCGTGCAGCGCCGCCGCCAGCCGGACCGAGGCGCCGCCGTTCACGACCACCACTCCCTCCTCCGTGACAACGAAACTGAGGTTGTTGTTGTGGCCCGCGTTCTCGTAGGTCGGCGGCGCGGTGGCCCCGATCGCGGTCCAGACGCCGGGAATGAATTCGACCGGCGCGTCGTACAGTTCGGATTGCGGATACTTGTCTGCAATCTCCTCGTTGGCCAGCGCCGGCATCCCCGCCAGCACCAGCCCCGCAACAAGCAACGTTCTCATGGCAATTGTCCTCCCTCGAAACCCGGAACACATTCGCATACGTGAATGACATTGCCAAGCCACCCTGCGCCTTGTCCCCGCCCGCCACGCCGTTAATGTGCGACGCACCCGGCGCACATCCGGCGCGCAGGACCAAGGGGAGGACACATGCTGCAGGGCAAACACGCGCTCGTCACCGGCGGCGGTACGGGAATTGGCCTGGCCATCGCCCGCGCACTGGCCGCAGAAGGCGCACGGGTGACCATCACCGGCCGCCGGCCCGGCCCGCTCGAAGCGGCCGCCACCGACCGGATCTTCGCCCTGCCGATGGATGTCACCGACGAGGACGCCGTCACCCGTGGCATCGCGGCGGCCGTCGAGGCGCGCGGCCCGATCCAGATCTGCGTGCCGAATGCCGGGATCGCCGAAGGGCGCGCGCTCCTGAAAACCGACATGGCGTTCTGGCGGCAGATGATGGCGATCAACGTCGACGGCGCCTTCCTGACGATCCGCGAATCCCTGAAGTCGATGACCACAACCGACTGGGGCCGGGTCATCGCCGTCTCCTCCATCGCGGGGCTGAAAGGGCTGAAGGGCGCGCCCACCTACAGCGCCTCGAAACACGCGCTTCTGGGGCTGATCCGGGCGCTGGCGGCGGACTACGCGACGAAGCCCTACACCTTCAATGCCCTCTGCCCCGCCTATGTCGACACCGACATCGTCACACGCAATGTCACCTCGATCATGGAGCGGACCGGGATGGACGCGGAAAAGGCACGCGACGTGATGGTCGGCGTCAACCCGCACGGACGGCTCGTCACGCCCGAAGAGGTGGCGGAGGCCGCCCTGTTCCTCTGCGGCCCGCATTCAGGCAGCGTGAACGGCCAGGCCATCCAGATCGCCGGGGGCGAGGTGTGAAGTACACCCACCGCCGCCCCGATCCGCCCACACGGGCGCCCGCCCCCTGACCCGCCCCGTCCGTTCGTGACCGGGGCCAGACCCCATGCACAACAGGACGATACGATGACCGATTTCACCGCGACCAAGACCCTCTTTGACCTGCCCCCGGGCGTGACCTACCTCGACGGCAACTCGCTCGGCCCCCTGCCCCGCGCCACCGAGGCGCGCGTGGCCCGCGCCGTGCGCGAGGAATGGGGCGGTCACCTGATCTCCGCCTGGAACGCCTGCGGCTGGATGGAGATGCCGCGTCGCCTCGGCGACCGCATCGGACGGCTGATCGGCGCGGAACCCGGCCACACGGTGATCGGCGATACCCTGTCGATCAAGGTCTTCCAGGCACTGGCCGCCGCGCTGAAGCTGAACCCGGAGCGGCGGGTGATCCTCTCGGACACCGGCAACTTCCCGACCGACCTCTACATGGCAGAGGGCCTCCTGAAGCTGCTGCCCGAGGGCTACGAGCTGCGCACCGTCGCCCCCGAAGACGTTGCGGCGCACATCACCGAAGAGGTCGCCGCCACCCTGATCACCGAGGTCGACTATCGCACGGGCCGCCGCCACGACATGGCCCGGCTGACCGAACTGGCCCACGCCAGGGGCGCGCTGACGATCTGGGACCTCGCGCATTCGGCGGGTGCCTTCCCGGTGCATCTGTCGGACTGCAACGCGGATTTCGCCGTGGGCTGCACCTACAAGTACCTCAACGCCGGTCCCGGCGCGCCCGCCTTCATCTACGTGGCGCCGCGCCACGCGGACCGTGCGGAACCGGCGCTGGCCGGCTGGATGGGACACGCGGCACCTTTCGCCTTCGACCTCGGCTACCGGGCCGGAGAGGGCATCGAACGGATGCGCGTGGGCACCCCGCCGGTCCTGCAGATGGCCGCGCTCGACAGCGCGCTCGGGATCTGGGACACCGTGGACCTCGCCGCCCTGCGCGCCCGCGCCCTGGAGCTGGGCGACCGCTTCATCGCAAAGGTCGAGGCGCAGACAGACCTCGCCCTCGCCACGCCACGCGCACCCGAAGACCGCGGCTCGCAGGTCTCCTTCCGCCATCCCGAAGGCTACGCGGTGATGCAGGCGCTGATCGCCGAAGGCGTGATCGGCGACTTCCGCGCCCCCGACATCCTGCGCTTCGGCATCACCCCGCTCTACATCGACGAGGCCGACATCGACCACGCCGCCGACACGCTGGCGAGGATCCTCGCCACCGGCACGTGGGACCGGCCGGAGTTCAAGGCACGCAAGGCCGTCACCTGACACCCCCGGCTTCTTTGCTTTCCAAATACTCCGGGGGAGTCCGCGCAAGGCGCGGACGGGGGCAGCGCCCCCCCTGCGCGCGACCTCTCCACCCGGTCACCCGGTGGCCGCACCTTCACCGGGCCCAAAGCTCGTACCACTTCCACTCCAGAAGTCAGGCGGTGCCGGACGACGCTCGGTCAGTGAACAGTATCGGGATGCCGAACAGGATCATTCCGCCGAAGGCGCGCTTGTGCCAGTGCAGGCGGGTCGCCGCGAAGGCGGCGGCAAACCGGCCGAGCCAGACGAGACAAGCCGCGCCAATGATCTTGACCGCAGTGAACAGCCGCGCCGAGGCCGACAGCTGCACGCCAAGGCCCAGCGCGCTGGCGATCATGGGCACGTAGACGGCCACCCGCACAGTGGACGCGCCGATGACGGCCCAGGCGACGCTCCGGGCCGAACGTGGCCAGCGGCGCTTTTTGAGTGCGTGAATGTCACCAGTACCGAACCCAGAGGCGGATGACCGGCATTGCGCGACGCGGCAGGCTTCACACGCGGTGTGCTGTCGTCGAAATTGCACTGGGTGCCGCCCTGCATATTGCACTCCGCACCCGAGGCAGGCGAACGGTGGTCGGATGCGATCATGGACAGGACACTGACAAGCGCCCCGAGCCCGATCACGGCACGGGGCAACCAGGGCCGGCGAACACGGTTGCGGCTCACACCTGCACCGCCGTGTCCTGCGGGGCGGAAATGGATCATTTCATGCGCCTCCTGTTCGCCGACCATGACTTCGGACAGGCGAAGGGCGACCGCGCAGCGGCAGACGCCCTCGCCACCCAGTGTCAGAGCCTGTTCAGTTCGGGGCCCTCACCACCAAGCCAGGCGTTGCGGAAGGCGCGCTCGGCCCGCTCGATGACGGAGGCATCCGCCTGTTCGGCCTTTTCGACCTGCCACAGCCCCCAGAGCGCCCACGCATTGTTGGGGTGCGTCTCCAGTGCGCCCTCGAATGCCGTCCTCGCCCCATGAAGATCCCCGGCCTCCAGAAGCACGGCGCCGAGGGTCTGCCGGACCGGGTAGTACCAGTAGGGCGGCTCCATGTAGGCGATGGTGCCTTCCAGCGCGATGGCCTCTTCGAGGTGATGCGCGGCCGAGCGATGATCGCCTTTCGCCTGCGCGATCCGCGCCTCGACGATGTGCTTCGCGATCCCGAGGACATCGCGCGCGGGCAGGTATTGCGCTTCCAGCCCGGACAGGTCGGCATCGGCGATGATGCGTTCGATTGCCTGCTGTTCGGCGATGGCGGCGTCCAGATCGCCCTTGAGCGCGAAGGCCGTGCCCCGGGCATAGTGCCAGTGGCCCTTCACGAAGGGGAAGGCATCCCCCGGATCCGGCAGGGCCAGGATCCTGTTCGGGTCGCTGAACTGTGCGTGCGCCGTAAAGGGGGCCGTGTCGATGGCCTGCACCCAGGCCAGATCTCCGCTAACCTCGGCGGAAGTTACACCGGCCAGTTTCGCCGCGGCTGCCAGCGCCTCGTCCTTCAGGCCGGCCATCTGTGCGCCCACCAGCAGGAAGTGGATGTTGTGCGGGTAGTAACCGAAGCGGTAGAGCGCACTGGCCCTGTCATTGGCCGCGGCAAGGTAGGCTTCGTCGGCGGCGATGGCGGCCTTGTTCACCTCGATCGAATCCGCGTAGCGGCCAATACGGTTGTAGATATGCGCGGGCATGTGGACGAGGTGCCCGGCCATCGGCACGCTCCCCCGCAGGAGGTCCGCCGCGATCTCGCCCTGCCCCGGGTCTGCCGATGCTTCGACCGCGTGGATATAGAGATGCAGCGCCGCGGGATGTGCAGGGTCGATCTCGATCGCGCGTTCCAGCGTGGCCAGGATCTCGGCCCCGTTGCCCTTGGGTGCGATGCCGTCGGCTTCCCAGTAGTCCCAGGGCTGCAGGTTCATCAGCGCGTCGGCGCGGATCACCTGCACATTGGCATCGTCCGGGAAACGGGCGGCGACATCCGCCATCGCATCGGCAAAGGCGCTGTCGCGGTCAGACTGCGTGCCGCCTTCGACGGCGTAGCGCAGGGTCACGGCCTCGGCCAGCATCCGGTCCCGGTCGTTCGCGGCACTGGCGCGCGCCGTTTGCGCAGCCTCGACCGCGCGCGGGGCGTTTTCGGGATGCATCCCGTCATTCAGGTTCGGACCCAGGGCATAGGCTTCGGCCCAGTAGCACGCCGAACAGTCCGGGTCGGCCTGCTGTGCCGCGCGGAAGGCCAGCACGGCGGCGGCATGGTTGAAGCCCCACAGAAGGCCCATGCCCTGTTCGAAATGGGCGCGCGCTTCGGGCATGTCGGTTTCGGGGTCGAAGCCGAAGTCGCCGAACCCTGCGAAGGCGCTGATGGATGCGGCATCGGCAACGGGCATCTCGCCGGTGGCGTGTTCGACACCGGGCTTGTATAGCTCGGTCTTTCGGTCGTTTTCGTGGGCGAAGGCGCCGTGCGTCAGGGCGGTGGATGCCATCAGCAATGCGGCAGAGGTCAGTCGCAGGAACATTGGATTTTCCTTTCTTGGTAAAGTGATGCGGTTCAATTCGAGGGTCAGTGGGCGACGCCGCGATAGATGCGCGATCCGGGGACCGGCGCGGCGACATGCATGCGCCGCACAGGGCGGTGGACGACGCCGCGGTAGATCAGGCGCACGGGCCGGACGGGACGCTCGATCGGCAGGTCCGAGCGGCGATAGGCGGTACCGCGGTAGCGGAACGGCAGGTCCGGTTCCGCTGTGGCCACGGGAAACACCGGGGGCAGGACGGAAGACCGGGGCTGGGGCAGACCGAGGGTCCAGAAAAGGGCTTGCATGGGAAAACTCCGTTAATATGCGTGTTCGTTACAGTTGGGATGGGGCCGCCCGGCGGTGCCGGACGGCGCTGGTTCAGGCCGCGTGCGGGGCGACGCAGCAATCGGCGACGGCCTCGACATGACGGTGGTCGGTGCCGCAGCACCCGCCCATCACGGCGAGTTTCGGCAGCAGGCGGCGCAGGCGGGCATAGTCACGCCCGAACTCGGCCGGGTTGCCGTCGTCCAGCTCCTCGGCCTCGTCCAGTTCGGCATGGCTGAGGCGCGAGGCGTTGGCACGGATGCCGCCGATGCGGTTCAGCCAGCCCGAGCCTGCTTCGAGGGCACCCCGGAAATGGTCCGGATGGGCGCAGTTCACCATGAAGTAGGCGGCGGCACCGCCGGTCTGGGCATCGGTCTGCTCGAATGCCTCCCCAAGCGGCGTGCCATCCGGCAGCCTGCCGTCGGTTTCGACCGTGTAGGCGACGACCACGGGCATCCCGGCCTTCATGGCAGCGCGGATCACGCCCACGCCCTCGGCCACGGTGGACAGGGTCACGGCGGTCACCATGTCGGCGTCAGTTTCGGCAAACCAGCCGATCTGCTCGGCATGGTAGGCCTCGGCCTCGGCGGCATTCATGGCGGTGTCGGCCACATAGCCATCGCCGCGCGGCCCGATGTTGCCGGAAATCACGACCGGCCGGACGCTGCCCGCATTGGCCCGCAGATCGGACAGGAAGCCGATGGAGGCGCGATTGATCCGGGCGAGATCCTCGGCGGAATGACCAAGCTGCGCGCCCCAGTCACGGCTGGCGCGCCAGGTCGGCGCCTCGAGCAGGAAACCCGTCGTGTGATCGGCCGCGATGGCCAGGTGCCTGCGGTAGTACCGCGTCAGTACCTCGCGCCCTGCTGCGCTTTCCATGAGCGGATAGGCTGCAAAAGCGGGCAGATCGAGCCCTTCGTGGAAGATCAGCGTGGTTTCGAGACCGGAATCGGTCAGAAGGAGAGTGCCGCCGGCTTGCGGCAAATTATTGCGGTATGAGGTCATTGCGATCACCATGGGTAAGGTTTGTTGAAAGGGAGCCCGGAGACTGCGTCGTGGGGGTCGATCCGAGGCAGTCTGAAAGCCGCGCGGATCTGACGTGAAAGCGTTCCCGGCATGGGTGACGGGATGCTCCGCCTTCGCCGCGTGTCGGTGGAAGACAAGTTCTTGAGGAAAGGCATTGTTCGTATCACCTGGTTGCAAGTCGTGTGGGCGTTCTCGGCTTTCGGCGTGAAACGACTCGGTGGCGGGGCGTGAAAGGAGCGTGAAAGGATGAAGCTCTGGCTCGATTGTCTCGGAGGATGCGCCCTGTCGCGCGATGGCGCGCCTGCAACGCTTCCGGCGCGCAAGGCCCGCATGTTGCTTGGCCTGCTGGCGACGGCACGTCGCCGGACAATGCCCCGCATGCGCCTCGCCGCCCTTTTGTGGGAGGCGAGCGACGGCGATCAGGCCCGGGTCAGCCTGCGGCAGGCCCTCGCCCAGATCCGCCGCTCGGCCGGCGAAGGATGGGTCGAGGCGGAGGGAGACGACCTTCGGCTGGGCGACGCGGTCGGCACCGACCTCGATGCCTTCCAGGCGGCCCTGACCCGCAACGATCCGGTCGAGGCCGCGCGACTGTACCGGGGGCCATTCCTCGAAGGACTGGACGCCTCGACGCCCGACCTCGGGCAGGCCATCGCGGCTGAGCGCGCGCGGCTGGCCGGATTGGCCTCAGAGGCGCTGGCCCGGGCGCTGGACCGGGCGGACGACGGCGCGGATGCCTCGGCGCTTGCGCATCGTCTGCTCCGTCTCGATCCGCTGAACGAGGTCGCCCATCGCCGCCTGATGCAGATCGACGCGGCCCACGGGATGCGCGGCGCAGCACGCGCCCGATACGAAGGCCTCGAAGCCGCGCTGCGCCGGGACATGAACAGCGCGCCAGAGCCTGAAACGCGCGCGCTTTACGACCGGATCCGGCGTGGCGGCGGCAAGAGTGCCGCGCCAGGCGCGGTGGAGGCGCCTGCCCCCGCCGCACCCGACCCTGCCGGTTACCTGCTTCTGGGCATGGAGGCGGAGGGGGTCCCCGACTACACCATGCTGCGCGACCGCGCGTCTGGTCACGGTGCCTTCGAACAGGACTCCGGTCCCGGCGAAATCGCCCTGGTCTATCGCGACATGCGCCTTCGGGAGGTCTGCGCCCGCGCGCTCGAGCTGTCCGAAGCGGCGGGCGGGACCCTGTCTTTCGGGCTGGCGCCATTCGACGGGCAGGACGGGCAGGATGACGGCGCCGCGCGGTCGATTGCACAGGCCCGCCGGATGGCCGCCCGGGCCGATCCCGGGTCCATCCTCGCGACGCGAGACCTTGCCGCGCGGGTCGGTCTTGCCGCCGAACCGGATCAGAGCATGGTGCCCCTGCGGCCCGATGCGATGCGCGCGAGACCGGTTCTGCCGCTCGTAGGTCGGGCCATGGAACTGGCGCAGCTCGAAGCCGCGGTCGCCGGGGTGCGCCAGTCGTCGAGCAGCCTGACCGTGCATCTGTCCGGTGAAGCGGGCATCGGCAAGAGCCGCCTCGCCAGCGAGGTCATCCGCCTGTCGGAACAGGCCGGCATGGTGATCGCCGTCTGCGGGTTCGATGCCTTCTCTCCGGGCTCGCGTCATCTGGCGCAGCGGATGATGGCAGGGTTGTCGGCGCCTCCGGTCCCCGATCCCGAGGCACAGCCGATCGAGCGCGCGATCTGGAGATGGCTGACCGATCCCGAAGACGAAGCCGAAGCGCGCCTACGCTTGAGCGCTCTCGACCCGCAAGCGCAGCAGGAGCGGATACTGGACGTGCTGTCCGCCGCACTGAAACGTGCGGCAGACGAGACAGGGCTGCTGATCCTGATCGAAGACTGCCACTGGCGCCCAGAGGGCGCGGGTGATTTCATCCTCGCGTTGCAGGCCCGCCTGCGTGACAGCCCCATCCTGCTGCTGCTGACGGAACGCCCGCACCCCGGCAGCCTCGATCACCGCATCGCCACGCGGGCCAAGTCCGGCCTTTCGCGGATCTCGCTCGCCCCCTTGCCGGAGGCGGCGGCGCGGGAACTTGTCCAGGCCGTGGCCCCGGGCTTCGCGTCAGCCGAGGAGGCAATCGACCGGGCCGCGGGCCATCCGCTCTTTCTGATACGGTTGATCGAGGCGGGCTGGACCGCAGGCGCCCTGCCCGCAACCGTGACCGAACTCGTGCAGGAACAGATCGAGCGGTTGCCGGAACAGGAACGTGCCGCGCTCAGGACGGCGGCCATTCTGGGCGCAAGCTTCGATCCTGGGGACATGTCCGCCATCTTTCCCGAAACTGCATCGCTCCGGGCGAACGGCGATCTCCTGCACGAAACGGAAACGGGGCTCGCCTTCGGTCACGACCTGATCCACCGTGCGGTCTACGAAAGCATCCCCGAGGAGACCCGCCAGACCTGGCATGCCCGTGCTGCCGCGCATTTCCGCGGGCACGATCCCATAAGCTGGGCCGAGCACGCCCTGAAGGCCGCCGACGATGCGGATGCAGGACATGCAGCCGTCGCTGCGGCCAACGCGATGATTGCGGCGCGGCGCTTCTCGGCAGCCTATCCGTACCTCGAAGCCGGCTTCGCCCGCGACAGCGACGCGGAGGCCAGCGCCGAACTTTATTCCTGCCGTGCAGGCATTCGCAGGGTGCGCGGCGACATGGCCGGCGCGCTGGAGGATTACCGGGCCGCTCATGCACGCGCCATCCGGTCCGAGACCCGCGTCGCGATGCTGTGCCGCCAGGCGCTCGTGCTGCACCGGCTGGGTCGCGGGGACGAGGCGGACCGGGCTCTCGACGCCGCGGAGGAGATCGCCGATGACATCGGCCTGACCGGATCGGGACGCGCCGAGATCCACGAACAACGCGGCAACCGCGCCTTCGTGCGCGGAGACCATGCCGCCTGCATGCGTCACCATCGCGCCGCCCTCGCCGCGGCCGAGGCGACAGGCGCCCCGCGCGGCATCGCGCGCGGACATGGCGGGATCGGGGACGCGGCCTATGCAGCGGGGCGCTTTGCCACGGCCTATCGCCATTTCACGAAGGCGATTGAAACCGCGGAACATGCGGGCCTTGGTCTTGTCCGCGAAGAGTACCTCTTCATGCGGGCCTTCGCGCTGTTCTTTGCGGAGCCCGGCCCGCAGGCGAGCCTGCTTTCGGATATCGCCGTAGACAGCGCCGTCCAGTGCGGTGCCGTGCGGACGGAGATGATCGCACGCGAGGTGCGGGCCGAAATGCGCCTCGCCAACGGCGACCTGGCCGGGCTGGAGGAAGACCTGCAGGCGATCGAGAAACTGGCGTCCATCCGGGGCGAGAACCGTTTTTCGAAGGACGTGGAGACGCTCTACGCGTTCCTCGAATGGCGCCGGGGGAATTCAGAGGCGGCCCGCAGGCGGCTTGCCCCGCTTTTGCCGGACGCGGTGGACGACGCCTATATCGGCGGCACGATCCTCGGGCTGGCCGCCATCTGCGCAGAAAGCACGGCGGAGAGAGACCGTGCCATCGCCGATGGACTGGCCTGCCTCGAACGGGGTGCGCTTTCGCACGCCGTCATCTGGTTCCATTCGAGCGTCATCGAGCGGGCGATCAGCGACGCCGACCGGGATCTGGCACGCCGGCACATGGACGCGCTGACAAGCTATGCCGCAGAAGAACCCATCGGACTGGCGTCGCTGTACGTGCGGTCCGCAAAGTTGCTGCTCTGGCCATCGGAACACGAAGCGCGGCGGGTGCTGGCCACGGACCTGCGCGCAGCCTGCCTGGAAGACATGGCACGGATGCTGGAGAACTCGGGCTCCCTGGCCGACGCTCCCTGAGAGGGTCTTATCCCGTGGCGGGCGGGCGCGCGGCCTGCATGGCACCGAGGAGCGCGGTGGCCAGGGTGTCGTCCGGCCATGCCGCAAGATGCCGGTCGAGCGCGGACGTATCAGCGCCATCCTCGCCCCAGCCCGCCAGAATGGCCAGGTGGGACGCCTCACGGTCGGTCCTTGGAAACGGCGCGAGCAAGCGGGTCATGGCCCGTCCGGCCGCGGGGTCTTCCGACAGGACCAGATGTGCCATGGCCACATGCGCCATCACGAAGGTCGGCGCGAGGCGGAGAGCGGTGTGGAAGGACGCCGTCGCCTTGTCGGGCATGTGGTGCATCGAAAGGACACCGGCTTCGAAAGGACGGACGTTGCCGCTCGTCGCGCCGGACAAGGGCCATCCATCGCTGCCCCTGACGGGCTGTTCGAGAAACGGGACACCCATCGTCCTACTCCGAACCTGCGGGGGCCGATGCCACCGGCACGGCTTTCAGTCGGCCCATGATGTGGGCGTCTTCGTATGCGCCATCCACGAACACGAACTGGCGCATTGTCCCTTCGATCGAGAAACCGAGTGACCGGTAGAGAGCGATCGCCTTTTCGTTGCCCGCCCAGACGGTGAGGGAGAGGCGGCGGACCTGCAGCCATCTGTCGGCGAGATCGATCAACTGTTGCAGCATGTGGCGTCCGACTCCGTGCCCGCGGTGATCGGGGTGGACGGCAACGATATCGACCTCGGCGCAGTGCCAGTGCCTCGGGAGGGAGGGATAGGTCACCATGGACGCGTATCCTGCAACCGCCCCCTGCCGCAGCGCGACGATCTTTGTCACGCCCGGTTCCTCGGCGATGCGTTGCGCAACGCCTGTGGGCGACTCGAACGGCAAGCGCATCGTGCCGCGATTGACGTGATCCGACTGCAGTATTTCCTGTATCGCATCGGCATCCGAAGCGCGCACGGGCGCAGCGTCGTGATGCCTGCGGCGCAGGCCGAAATCGGTTCGATCATGCTGTTCATTTCGTCCTCGCGATGTTCCCGGCCCCTGCGGGCAGTCTTTGGGTTCGACCTTGATCCGGGATTTGGACGATCAGCGTGAAAGGCGCCGCTCTCGGGGCGTGAAATGGCCGTGAAAGTTGACGGTGTTGGCTTCGGCGAACGGAACGGGTCTTGAGTTCCTTGGCTGCGCGACAGGAAGCCCCCGCAGCGTTGACCAGCGTGTGGTCAGATCAACGCCTTGGAAATGCAGGGCTCCGGACCGGAGAAAGCCGCCTTTCAGCTCCCTCCCTGTCTATCGATAAAATCGGGAGGCGGTGATTTCAGATGCGTATGACACATTCGGACGGACAGTCAGGCGACATTACATACGCCTGTCGTTCGACGTTCCTGCGACCGGCCTTTTCAGAACAATCCCGGCGGTGGCGCCACGTCCTCGGGCCGCGGACCTGAGGGCCAGTGGAAGAGCCTTTCGTCGGCCTGGATTGGCACGTCGTTGATCGAGGCGTGGCGCTCGGCCATGAGGCCCGCCTCGGTGAACTGCCAGTTCTCGTTGCCGTAGGACCGGAACCACTGGCCTGCGTCGTCGTGCCATTCGTAGGCAAAGCGAACGGCGATCCTGTTGCCGGTGAACGCCCAGAGCGACTTGATCAGGCGATAGTCGTTCTCTCGCTGCCACTTGCGGGTCAGGAACGCGTGGATCTCGCCCCTGCCCCTCAGGAACTCCGAGCGGTTCCGCCAGAACGTGTCCTCCGTGTAGGCCAGGACGACCCGGTCGGGATCGCGCGCGTTCCACGCATCCTCGGCCATGCGCACCTTCTGGCGGGCGCTTTCCTCGGTGAAGGGGGGAAACGGAGGGCGGGACATGCCGTGGCCTTTCGATATGCCGGACCGGCACCCTGCGCGGGGACCGGACCGTTGAGTGGGGTGGCGGGCGTCACGCCCGCCCCGACTTCACCAGCTGTTGTAGCCGAGGTACTTGCCCGACATCTCGATCTTCACACGGTCGCCCTTGGGATTGGGCACGCGGGTGATCTGCATGTCGAAGTCGATGGCGGACATGATGCCGTCGCCGAACTTCTCGTGGATCAGCGCCTTGATCGTGGGGCCGTAGACGCCGACGATTTCATACAGGCGATAGATGCAGGGGTCGGTCGGCACCGTCTGTTCCCAGACCTTGGTGGGGCTTTCGGCCAGCACGCCCGCGGCCTCCTGCGGCAGTCCCATGACCGACACCAGAAGCTCGGCCTTCTCGGGCGGCATCGCGTTCATGCCCATGCAGGCGGAGTGGGTCCAGACCGGGGACATGCCGATCTTGTCCGCGATCCCCTCCCACGTCAGGCCGGCCTGCTTCTTGGCCGACAGGATCATCACGGTGACGTCCTCTTTGGTCATCATCTTGGGCACCTCGTAGTTGTCTTTCATGGGTCTTTCCTTGGAATGGCGGCCTCAAGCCGCACGGCTCAGATCAGCGGCCCGGGGCCGCGGGGTCATCGGTGCACGGCACGAAGCCGCGGGCTGTCGTCGCTGTCGTCTTCGGTCGGGGTTTCCGTCAGGTCGATGCGCACGGTTTCCGGCGATTGCGGCACCCCGTTCGAGGGCTGGCCCGCCAGCTCCTTCGACCGCCGTCCGAGGAACTGCACCAGGTGGTTGCGGATGGCGTAGTAGTTCGGGTGCTCGACGATCTCTGTCCGGTTGCGCGGACGGTCGATGGTGATCTCCACCGACTCCGCCACGCGCGCCAGCGGCCCGTTGGTCATCAAAAGGATGCGGTCGGCCAGGAGGATCGCCTCGTCGATGTCGTGGGTGATCATGAAGACGGTCTGCTGTGTCCGGCTCCAGATCTTCAGCAGTTCCTCCTGGATCGTGCCCCGGGTGAGCGCGTCGAGCGCGCCGAAGGGTTCGTCCAGCAACAGCAGCTTCGGGTGGTTCGCAAAGGCGCGCGCGATGGACACGCGCTGGCGCATGCCCCCCGACAGTTGCGCAGGCTTGCGGTGGATCGCGTCACCCTCCAGCCCGACCATGGACAGGTACTGCTCCGAATGTTCCGCCACCTTGGCGCGGGACCAGTCGGGATGCCGCGCCTTGACGCCGAACATCACGTTGCGCAGCGCCGAGAGCCACGGCAGCAGCGAGTAGTTCTGGAAGACGACACCGCGGTCGAGCGACGGTCCCGACACTTCGAAGCCGTCCATCTTGACGACGCCGGAGGTGGGCTCCGCCAGACCGGCGAGGATGTTCATGATCGTCGACTTGCCGCAGCCGGAGTGGCCGAGGATGCAGACGAATTCGCCTTTCTCGACCCCGAAGGTGGCATCTTCGAAGACGGTCATCGTGCCGCCCTTGCCGTCCGGGAAGGACTGGGTCAGTTTCTCGACGCTCAGATAGGGTTTGGTCATGCCGAGGGCCTTTCGGATTGGGGGGCTTGGGCGTCACGCCTCGACCGGCGGGCGCCGCGGGTGTGGTCTGGTCCGGCGGCGGCGCCATGCCCCCTTTCGGGGAGGCCCGGACCCGCGCTTTGGGGATCACTCCGCATAGGCCACCGCCCGCTGGAGCGCCCCGAAGGCCGAGTCCAGCAACATGCCGACGACGCCGATCATGAGGATCGAGAAGATGACGGAGGTCAGGTCGAGGTTGTTCCACTCGTTCCAGACGTAGTAGCCGATGCCGGTCCCGCCGACCAACATCTCGGCCGCGACGATC
The DNA here is from genome assembly GCF_030126985.1 of Sagittula sp. MA-2. GTDB lineage: Bacteria > Pseudomonadota > Alphaproteobacteria > Rhodobacterales > Rhodobacteraceae > Sagittula. The sequence goes on from NZ_CP126145.1 coordinate 2,744,269, forward strand.
ACCAGCCACGCGATGCCGATGGAGATGCGCATCCCCGTGATGATGGTGGGGGCCGCGGCGGGCAGGATCACGGTGAATGCGGTCTTCAGTGCCCCCAGTTCATGCGTGCGCGCCACGTTCACCCAGTCCGACCGGACCCCCGCCACACCGAAGGCGGTGTTGATGAGCATTGGCCAGATCGAACAGATGAAGATCACGAAGATCGCAGAGGCCTCGCTGTCCTGGATGATGAACAGCGCCAGTGGCATCCATGCGAGCGGCGAAATCGGCCTCAGCACCTGTATGAATGGGTTGAGCGCCTTGTAGGCTATGGGCGACATCCCGATCAGGAAGCCGAGCGGCAGGGCAACCAGCGCCGCCAGGGCATAGCCCGTCAGCACCCGGTAGATCGAATAGCCGATCTGGATGCCGATGCCCTTGTCGTTCGGGCCTGCATCGTAGAACGGGTTCGACAACTGCTCCCACGCCTTCGCGAGGACCTGCGACGGGGGCGGCACCCCGGCCTTCTGGGCACCGCCGCCGGTGAGACGTTCGTATTCCGTCATCTCGGACAGCGGCTTCTGGCCGGGGATGGCGGCCTCCCACACGAGGAGGCCGACCGCCAGCAGGAGAAGCGACAGGATCGCTGCCTTCTGGTTCAGGGAGAGCGTCATGGTTCAGCCCTTGCCGATGGCGAAGGACTTCACGTAGCCCTCCGGGTCCGCCGGGTCGAAGGTCTTGCCCATGATCGTGTGCGACGTGTAGGTGACGTCCGGCGCGTCGTAACCCAGATCGTTCATGATCTTCTTGCAGTCGGCGGCGAGATAGACCTGCTCGGCCACGCCGCGGTAGTCGACGTCGCCCTCGATATAGCCCCACCGCTTCATCTGCGTGAGGATCCAGACGCCCATGGAGTGCCAAGGGAACGGGTCGAAATCGATGCGATCGGGCACCTGCTTCACCTCGCCCAGACCGTCGGCGTATGTGCCGGTCAGCACCTGTTCGACCACCGGAACCGGCTGGTTGAGGTAGTTGGTCGGGCTGATCGCCTCGGCGATTTCCTTGCGGTTCTCCGGGACGCGGGCGTATTGCGTTGCGTCGATGATCGCCTTCAGGAGCGCGCCGTAGGTGTTCGGCAGTTCCTGGGCAAAGGACAGCGGCGCGGCGAAGGCGCAGCAGGGGTGGCCTTCCCAGATCTCCTTGGTCAGGACATGGATGAAGCCGATGCCCTCCCAGACCGCACGCTGGTTGAACGGGTCGGGCGAGAGGTAGCCGTCGAGGTTGCCCGCGCTGAGGTTCGCCACCATCTCCGGCGGCGGGACGACGCGGATCTGGATGTCGACATCGGGGTCCAGACCGTGTTCCGCCACGTAGTAGCGCAGCAGGAAGTTGTGCATCGAGTATTCGAAGGGCACGCCGAAGGTGAAGCCCTTCCACTGCTTCGGATCGCGCTTGTCCTTGTGGTCGTTGTGCAGGACGATGGCCTGCCCGTTGATGTTCTCGACCGCGGGCATGATGTAGGGGCTGGCGGTGGAGCCCGCGCCCAGCGTCATCGCGAGCGGCATGGGCGTCAGCATGTGGGAGGCGTCGTATTCGCCGGCCAGCGACTTGTCCCGCGCAACGGCCCAGCCGGCGGTCTTGATGACCTGCGCGTTCAGCCCGTATTTCTCGTAGAACCCGAGCGGCTGCGCCATGATGATCGGCGTCGCACAGGTGATCGGCACGAAGCCGATGTTGAGGTCGGTCTTCTCGGGCGTGCCCAGTTCGTCGAGGATCGCAGCCTTGGCCTTATCCATGGGAAAGACCGAGGCCAGCGCCGCCGCGAAGGTGGTGCCGCCCACCATGCCCATGAAGGACCGGCGGCTCAGGTCGTTCTGGCCGAACATCGACCGGACCACCGCGCTTTCGACGGCCCGTTCCAGCATCGCGTCGGTGGTGTCCGGTGCCGCAGTCTCGGCGGCGGTTTCCTTGCAGCTTGCACATCCGCAGCCTGCGCCGTGGCGCAGGTCGGACTTCGGATCGAAGGGGTTCCCCAGACTTTTCATGTGTTCCGTCTCCCGTGTTGATGCCCGGTCTTTCGAGGACTGACCGCGTCTGATGGGAAAAGGTTAACGCGGTCCGTCGCGTCGGTTGACGATTTTTCGGGAAACGCGGATTGATTGAATACATCGTAAAATCAATTATTTGACCCGCCCACCGTATCCCACAAAAATACGACTTTTCGTAATTTATGATTTTTCGTAACATGGATGCTGCGTTGCGGTATAGTTTCCGCATGAAAGATCTGTCGCCCGATTCGATCCTTGACCTGTGGCCCTGGCCCGCCGTGAGCGTGGACCCGGCCACCGACCGCATCTGCGCCACCAACCCGGACGCCGAACGCCTTCTGGGGCGTCCGCTGGCCGGAGAGAGTTTCCTCGACTGCCTCGACGGCGACGCAGGGCATCTCGTGGTCTTTGCCGACGGGGTGCAGCACTACGGCCGCCACTGGACCCGCGAATTCCGCCTGCTCCTGCCCGGGGGCGAACCCCGGCCCTGCGAGTTGAACGGCACCTACGTTCGCACCGCGGACGGCCACCGACTGCTGATCGCGCTCGTCCCGCTCGACGACCTTCAGGCGCGGCAGGACATCACCGAGGCGGGCACCCTCCACCGCTCCGGCCTGATGGAGTGGAAGCGCACCCAAACCTTCTTTTCGGAGCTGGAACGCCAGAACCAGCTGATCCTCGATGCGGCGGGCGAAGGCATCTACGGGATCAATGCCGACGGACAGACCACCTTCGTCAACCGCGCCGCGCAGGAGATGCTGGGCTGGTCGGCGGAGGATCTGCTGGGCCGCGACACCCATGCCATCATCCACCACCGCCACCTCGACGGCACGCCCTACGATCACCGCGACTGCCCGATCTACCATTCGTTCCGCAACGAACGTGTCAGCCGCGTGGAGAACGAGGTGTTCTGGCGCAAGGACGGTCGCCCGATCCAGGTCGAATACGTCTCGACCCCGATCTACGACGGGCAGGTGCTGGCCGGTGCCGTGGTGATCTTCCGCGACATCACCGACCGCAAGGAAAGCGAGCGGCGGCTGCGTGACGCCATGGCCGAGGTCGACGCCCTGCGCGACCGGCTGGAACAGGAGAACGCCTACCTCCAGGAAGAGATCAGCTCTGCGCGCGCGCATTACGATGTGGTGGGCGAAGCCCCCGCGATCCAGCGGACGCTGAAACAGGTGGAACTGGTGGCGCCGACCGATGCCAACGTGCTGATCACCGGGGAGTCGGGCACCGGCAAGTCGCTGGTCGCCGCCGCCGTGCACAAGGCGTCGGACCGCAGGCGCCGCTCGATGATCCGGCTGAACTGCGCCGCCCTGCCCGACAACATCGACAGCGAGCTTTTCGGGCAGGTCCGCCGCGACGGACGCGGGATCGACAAGGCCGGGCGGCTCGAACTGGCGCACGGCGGCACGCTGTTCCTGGAAGAGGTCGCCGACCTGCCGCTCGAATTTCAGGGGCGGCTGCTGGATGCGCTGCGCGATCAGACCATCACCCGCGTCGGCGAGGACCGCCAGCGGCGGGTCAATGTCCGCATCATCGCCTGCACCAGCCGCGACCTGTCGCGCGAGGTCATGGCCGGGCGTTTCCGCGAGGACCTGTATTTCTTCCTCAACGTCTTCCCCATCGCCCTGACCCCGCTGCGCGAACGCACCGAGGACATCCCCCTTCTGGCCGCGCATTTCCTGCGTCTCGCCTGCCGCCGCACCAAACGCGCGGAGCCGACGATCACCACGGGCGCAATCCGCAAGCTCGTGGCCTATCACTGGCCCGGCAACGTGCGCGAGCTGGAGAACGTGATGGAACGCGCCCTGATCGTGTCCGAAGGCGACAAGCTGCGGATCGAGGGGCTGGATGCTTCGCTGCCCGCCAGCGGGCGGCCCACCGGGAAGATCCTGACAGAGCAGGAGTTCCGCGCGGCGGAGATCGAGAACCTCGTCGCTTGCCTGAGGGAGACCGGCGGCAGGGTCGCGGGGCCCGGCGGCGCGGCAGACATCCTCGGGGTGCGGCAGACGACGCTTTATTCGAGGATCCGCAAGTTCGGCATCACCCCGGCGATGTGGTCCTCACCTGCCGGCTGAGGCGCTGCAAGTGGCGGGCGGCGGACCTGTCGCTCTGCCCGTCTGCAGCGAGCACGAATTTACCTTGCTGCCGACTTCGCATATCGGTTCTTCAGACCTTTTCGACACAGGACAGCCAGCCATGACCGAGCCCTATGATCCCTCCGGCGAAGGCGCGCAGATGTCCTTTGACCGGTCCATGTCCTATGGCGACTACCTGCACCTCGATGCCATCCTCTCGGCACAGGCACCGCTGTCGGAGGCGCCGGACGAGATGCTCTTCATCATCCAGCACCAGACGTCCGAGCTCTGGATGCGGCTGGCCCTGCACGAACTGAACGCAGCCCGCACCGACCTTGCCGGCGAAGACGTGCGCCCCGCCTTCAAGCGCCTGACCCGGACCACGCGGATCTTCGAACAGCTCAACAGCGCGTGGGACGTGCTGCGCACCATGACGCCGTCGGATTACACCACCTTCCGCGAGACGCTGGGGCAGAGCTCGGGCTTCCAGTCCTACCAGTACCGCGAGATCGAGTTCCTGCTGGGCAACCGCAATCCCGCGATGATCCGCCCCCACGCCCACCGCCCCGAGATCGCCGCGCGGCTGGAGGAAGAACTGACCCGGCCCTCGCTCTACGATCTCGCCGTGGAGCGGCTGGCGCAGGCGATCCCCCTGCCCGACAAGGCAATGCAGCGGGACCGCGCCAGACCGCACGCGCCCGTCCCCGCGCTGCGCGAAGCCTGGGCCGAGGTGTACCGCAACCCGCAGGCGCACTGGGATCTCTACGAACTGGCGGAGAAGCTCGTGGACCTGGAGGACTACTTCCGCCGCTGGCGCTTCAACCATGTCACCACGGTCGAGCGGGTGATCGGCCTGAAGCGCGGCACCGGCGGCACGGGCGGCGTCAGCTACCTGCGGCGCATGCTGGAGGTGGAGCTGTTCCCGGATCTCTGGACCCTGCGCACCGATCTGTAATCGCAGGGCGCCGCGGGTGCCGGATGCACCTGCGACACGCCGCAGCAACAGCGCGGGAAAGCGGGGGCCGCCGGAGTGCCACGCCTTGACCTTGGCGCGGGAAGCCGCACAATCGGACAAAAGGGCGCGACATCGCGGCCCGCCAAATCAAAGCTCCCCCGAAGGAGATCCCATGCCTTTCACCCTGACCGTCAACGGAACCGCCCACGAGGTCGACCTGCCCGGCAACGTGCCGCTCCTCTGGGTGCTGCGCGATGCGCTGAACCTGACGGGCACCAAATACGGCTGCGGCGTCGCGTCCTGCGGCGCCTGCACAGTGCACATCGACGGCCAGCCGGTACGGGCCTGCGTGACGCCGCTGGACAGTGTCGAGGGCGACGTGACCACCATCGAGGGACTGGGCACGCCCGACGCGCTGCACCGCCTGCAGAAGGCCTTCATCGACGCGCAGGTGCCGCAGTGCGGTTACTGCCAGTCGGGTCAGATCATGCAGGCGGCGGCCCTCCTGGAAGAGGTGCCGAACCCCACCGACCAGCAGATCGACGATGCCATGGCGGGCAACCTCTGCCGCTGCGGCACCTACCCCCGCATTCGCGCCGCCATCAAGTCCGCCGCGCAAGGAGCCTGATCCATGTCCAGCATCGGCAAGATCGCCCGACGCACCTTCCTGTTCGGCACGCTCGCCGTGGCCGGCGGCGCCGCCTTTGCCGCGTGGTACGTGGCGAAACCCGCCCCCAACCCGCTCGAGCCCGGCGAGGGCGAGACCGCGCTGAACCCCTGGGTGGTGATCGACAACGAGGGCATCACCGTCGTCGCCCCCCACGCGGAGATGGGCCAGGGCACGATGACCACATGGGCCGCGCTGATCGCCGAGGAACTCGACGTCACGCTCGACCAGATCCGCATCATCCACGGTCCGCCCGCGCAGGCCTATTACAACCACGCGATGCTGGGCCTCGCGGTCGAGGGCAAGGGCTATGACGCCTCCTCCCTCCAGCGTTCCCTCGGCGACCTGATCGGCCACGTGGGCAAGGTCATGTCGCTGCAGGTGACGGGCGGGTCGACGGCGATGAAGGACGGGTTCGAGCGTATGCGGGTGGTCGGCGCCACCACGCGCGAACTGCTGGTCCAGGCGGCTGCCAACCGGCTGGACGTTTCGCCCGCAGAGCTGGTCACCGACAAGGGCAACGTCATCGCACCGGACGGCACGAAGATCCCCTACACCCGACTTGCGGCGGAGGCCGCCGAACTGGAGGCGCCGCGCATCGAGCTGCGCGAGCCGGAAGAGTGGAAGATCCTCGGCACCCGGTTCCAGCGCGTGGACATCCCCGCCAAGACGACCGGCACCGCGACCTTCGCCATCGACACCCGCCTGCCGGGCCAGAAGTTCGCAGCCATCCGCCTTGCACCCACCCGCGCAACGGTGCGCGACTTCGACGCCTTCGAGGTCTCGCGCCTGCCGGGGGTCGAGAAGGTGGTGGACCTTGGCGACGGCCTCGCGGTGATCGCCAGCAACACCTGGATCGCACAGGACGCGGTGAACCGCATTCCGGTCGAATGGAATGCGGCGCGCTACCAGAAGGACGACGCGGCGCTGGCCAAGGCGCTCGAGCAGGCCTTCGACAAGGAACCGGACTCGATGCTGCGGGACGACGGCGACGTGACACGCCTGCACCGCGACGCCCAGCAGATCGAGGCGGAGTACCGCGTGCCCTTCCTCGCCCATGCGACGATGGAACCGCAAAGCTGCAACGCATGGTTCGACGGCGGCAAGCTGCGTCTCTGGACCGGCAGCCAGATGCCCACCTTCGCGGTCAGTGTCGCGGCAGAGGAAGCGGGCCTCGACGAGGACGACGTGGAGATGACCGTGACCTACCTCGGCGGCGGCTTTGGCCGGCGCGGCGAGGTCGATGCGGTGCGCTATGCCACGCGGATCGCCAAGGAGGTGCCCGGCTCGCCGGTGCTGCTGACCTATTCGCGCGAAGAGGACATGACCCACGACTTCTACCGCCCCGCCGCCATCGCGCGGTTCCGAGGTGCGGTGCGCGAGGGCACGGCCGAGATGCTGGAGGCGCGCATTTCCTCGGCCTCGGTGACCGGCCCTGCCCTGACGCGCGCGGCGGGCTTTGCGCCCGGCGGTCCCGACCAGGCCATCGTGGAGGGCGCCTTCAACCAGCCCTACGACATCTTCAATTACCGCGTGCAGGGCTTTGCCGCGTCGGAAATGCCGCCGGTCGGGTTCTGGCGCTCTGTCGGGTCGTCGATCAACGGCTTCTTCATGGAAAGTTTCATGGACGAGATGGCCCATGCCGCCGGGACCGACCCGATCGAGTTCCGCCAGGCGCTCTGCCGGGACGAGTTCCTGCCGGCGTGGGAAGTGCTGAACGCGGTCAAGGAGATGTCCGGCTGGACGGACGAGAAGCCCGAGGGCGTCGGGCGCGGCGTCGCCATGTGCTACAGCTTCGGCACGCCCGTGGCCGTGGTGGTCGAGGTCAGGATGCAGGACGATGCGATCCGGGTCACGCGGGCCTGGATGGCCGCCGACCCCGGCGTGGCGCTGGCCCCCGACAACATCGAGGCGCAGTTGACCGGCGGTCTCGCCATGGGGCTTTCGGCGGCCATCGGCGAAGAGATCACTTTTGCCGAGGGCGCCGTCCAGCAGAGGAACTTCCCGGATTACGAGCCGCTGCGCATCACCCAGATGCCGCAGGTCCGTGTCCGCATCCTCGAGACCCAGGAACATATCGGCGGTATCGGGGAGCCGGGCACACCGCCCGCCGCCCCCGCTTTGGCCAACGCGATCTTCGACCTGACCGGCGAGCGTTACCGCACCCTGCCGCTCAAGCACCACGTCGACTTCTACGTCTGACCGTCTTTTGCATCTGAGTGCGAACGCCCGGCCCCTGGCCGGGCGTTTCGCCTTTAGCGGGTAGGGAATCCCGCCGTTGGCTGCGCGCCCGAATGCCCCCATGTCTCCCTCATGAATTGAACCCCGGATTTAACAGCCCGGATCTTTTTCAGGAGGAGGACCACATCATGCGCGGCGCAAAGCAACTGCGATACAACGGCCGGATCACCCTTCGGACCGATGCGGCACAGGGGACCGCGTGGCTGGACGACACAGAGGCGCGGCTGAACGCAATCGCGCCCGGCTGGCACTTCCTCGCCACCTACCTGATCGCCTACATCGACCGCCCACTGCTGATCGTGCCGCGGACCTCCGGTGCGCTGACGCCAGAGGGCAGCCTGCACCGGAAGGGCCGCGGTTTCGTGCTGGAGTTTTCTCCCGACGACTTGCATGCGGAAGACCGGAGCGGCCCGTGGCAAGGCGATCCGGATGCCTTCCTTGTCCATGCGCTGGCGCGGGTGATGCTGGCCTGCCAGGGGCTCGACGACGACACGCCCTTCACCGGCGCGCGCAGCCAATGGCGCAGCCCGGCGGACTTCCTGGCCGTCACGCTCACCAACATCTTCCGGTCAGAAACGGATCCCCAAGCCACCCTGCGAGGCAGTGCGTCGGACGATGCCTTCGATCCCATGGACGGCGACCCGGGGGCATTTCATGCCGATCACCGCGACCTGTTCCTGCGCGTCTTCCGGCGGCAGGAGCACGTCTTCTGGCACCTCGCACAGGCGCATTACGCTTCATTCAATCCGTTCAACGACATTGTCACGAACCTCAGCCTGCGCGAGCTTTATCCGTCGCGCAGGCGGGGTGGATCGCCGGAGACATTGGCAAGGGCGGCCTGACGGGCCGTTGCCCGTCCCACTTCCGGCAATGAATGATGTGCCGCCATCGGTGAAGATTCACCGTAACCGGCAGGCACCGTGACCTGAGAGGTCGTCACCGAAGGCGGTCGTGTCGCCCCTTCGCACAATGGTGGCGGCCAAACGACGCGTACGGCCCGCGTTTCCCAGTCCGTCACATTTGACGCGAATTTGACGCGATTGTTCCGCAAAACCGCCCATCCACTCCCGTAGACCGATCAACGGAAGGCCCCTGAGAGGCCGTTGTTTCGAGCAGCCGCCGCCCCCAAGGGCCGCACCCTCCCCCGTGCGTGTACCGGGAGGGCACAGGATCGGTTTGTCATGGCCACGTACAGAGTAGAGTTCTATTCCTTCAACCCGCAGGGCGTGATCCCCACCTCGGGCAGTTTCACCTGGACCGGGCCCTCCACCTACAACGCCACCGCCTCGATCACCGACAACGAAACGGGCGTTCAGGGCTACACGCTGGACGACGACAGCGCCGGCGCAGAGAGCGCCTTCGGTACGGCAACCACGACCTCCGGCACCTCCACCAACGTCAGCATGGACGCCGAGATCGTCTGGACCGTCACCGACACCGTCACCGGACAGACCTTCCAGGTCGCACAGCTCGAGATCGAGGGCGGCGGGGCCAGCGGGTTCTACACCCTGTCCGAACAGCCGATGGTGGCGGGCAGGACCTACACCGTCTCCGGCTACGACTCGAACCCGGACGTCACGGCGGGCGACATCGCCTTCTCGTTCCGGGACTACACCAACGGCGTGATCGAGGGCACCTCGGGCAACGACTCCATCGACCCGACCTTCTTGGACATCCATGGCGAAAGCCCCGACGACACCATTGGCACCAACGCCGATTCCATCGCGGCGGGCGCCGGGAACGACACGGTCGTCGCCGGTTGGGGCAACGACACCGTGCAGGGCCAGGACGGCGCCGACCTGATATACGGCGACTACGGCAGCTACACGCCAACCAACATCGCCCAAGACCTGAACTGGAGCCAGCAGGGCGCGAGCGGCACCAACCTCGCGGGCGGCTTCACCCAGGATACCGGCAACATCGACGTCACGCTGGGCTTTGTCAGCACCGGCAACAACAACCCCACCTTCCAGATCGACACCAGCCAGACACAGTATTCGCAGGCCGGAGAAGGGTTCAGCGGCACGTCCTCCCTCTACCTCTACGGCCAGGGGGATGGCGCCACTTCGCGCACGACCATGACCTTCGGCCGCTCTGCCGGTGCGTCGGTCGAGGACGAGGTGGTCAACGTCTCGTTCCGCATCAACGACATCGACTGGGGCGCCAACAACCACACCGATCAGATCACGATCAACGCCTATGACGCGGACGGCAATCCCGTCGCCGTCACGATCACGCCGGGCAGCACCGACACGGTGTCGGGCAACACGATCACCGCGGGCACGGTGGCAGAGGCGACCAGCGACGCGGGCGGTTCGGCCCTGATCGAGATCGCCGGGCCGGTGAAGACGGTCGAGATCATCTACGGCAACCTCCAGACCAACACTCAAGGCATCTGGGTCACCGACGTCCAGTTCGAGGCCGTGCCGATTGCGCAGGGCAACGACAGCCTGTCCGGCGGCGCCGGCAACGACACGATCTACGGCGAGGCCGGGAACGACACGCTGGACGGCGGCGCCGACAACGACCGCCTGTTCGGCGGCGACGGCACGGACAGCCTGCTGGGCGGGACCGGCACCGACACGCTCGACGGAGGTGCGGGAAACGACACGCTCGACGGTCAGGACGGTGCAGACAGCCTGTTTGGCGGGACGGGCAACGATTCCCTGGTCGGCGGCGCGGGCAACGACACGCTCGAAGGCGGTGCCGGGGCCGATGTGCTGAACGGTGGCACGGGGCTCGACTACGCATCTTACGCGTCCTCCGGGTCCGGCGTGACGGTCAACCTTGCGACCGACACCTTCTCGGGCGGCGACGCGACCGGGGACACCAACGGCGGCGGGCTGGACGGCATCATCGGCTCTGCCTTCGACGACAGCCTGACCGGCTACGACGCGCAGGGGTCGGATGCTGATGGCATTTGGACCAACGTCATCTACGGCGGCGGCGGCAACGACACCATTGCCGGTCTTGCGGGCGACGACAGCCTTTACGGTGAAGACGGCAACGACAGCGTCGATGGCGGCGACGGCAACGATTACGTCTCTGGCGGGACCGGAAACGACACGCTGCTGGGCGGTCTGGGCAACGACACAATCGACGGCGGCAGCGGTTCGGATTCGATCACCGGCGGCGCGGGCAGCGACACCATCAGCGCCGGGTCCGGCAACGATACGGTCGACGCGGGCACCGGCAACGACACCGTCCTCGGCGGCGTCGGCTTCGACTGGCTTTACGGTAACGAGGGCGACGACCTGCTGCAGGGCGACGGCGGCAACGACACGCTCCTCGGGGGGGCGGGCGCCGACACGCTGGACGGCGGCGCGAACGACGACGTGCTGGCGGGCGAAGCAGGCGCCGACAGCATCCTCGGCGGCGCGGGCAACGACCTGATCTATGCCGCCCATGGCGACACGATCAACGCGGGCGACGGCGACGACACCATCACGCTGGTCGATCTGGCAGAGGCCGGGTCTGCCGCGATTTTCATCGAAGGATCGACCACCGGACAGACCGGCGGCGACACGCTGAACCTGAACGGCGTGGCCGACCGCGGCACCATGGTCATCACCTCAGACGTGGGCGGCGAGCTGACCGGCACCGTGCAGATGTACGATGGCACGCTGGTCAGCTTCTCGAACATCGACCAGGTGATCTGCTACACGCCGGGCACGCGCATCCTGACGACGACGGGCTATCGCGCGGTCGAGACGCTGCGCCCCGGCGACCTGATCGAGACCCTTGACGATGGCCCGCAACCGCTGCGCTGGATCGGCCAGAGCCGCCGCCTCGCCCGCGGCAAGACTGCCCCGATAAGGATCGCGCCCCACACGCTCCCGACCGATCCTGCGCTGCGCGATCCGCGTCCGCTGCTTGTCTCGCCGCAGCACCGGCTGCTGATTGAGGGCTTCGAGGCAGAGCTTCTGTTCGGCGAGGAAGAGGTCTTTGCCGCCGCCACGCATCTGGTGGGGGCCGAGGGAGTGACCCGGCAGCAAGGCCACGAAGTGACCTACGTTCACCTCGCGCTCGACCGGCATCAGGTGATCTGGGCGGAAGGCGTGGCCTCCGAGAGCTTCTTCATCGGTCCGCAGGCGCTGGATAGCCTCACGCCGGACCTGCACGCCGATCTGATCGAGGTCTTCCCGCAACTGGCGGAGGGCACCGAATGGTACGGCGCCACCGCCCGCCCCTGCCTGAAGCGCCACGAGACGGAGATGCTTCTGAAGGAGATGACACAGTCGCTCAGGCAGGCGGCGTGACGCCCTGCGGATGAGGCCCACAAGTGGCGGACGAGGGCCGAGAGCGCCCACAAAACCACAAGATGCAAGGTGCCGAAGGGGATGCGCGCGCCCTGTGCAAAGGCGGTGCATAACCCGCGCCGAACCTCTTCCCTCGCTTGCCGCGGCGTCAGGCCCAAGCCTAGTCTCCACAGCAGGAGCAACGAGATTCTCGGGGACATTCTCATCATGCGACGTATCACGCGGGGCCTCGCGGCCCTTTCCCTGTGCCTTGTCCAAAGCGGCATCGCGCAGGCCCAGGTCGTTCTGCCGGGTGACACCGTGACACCCTATTTTAACGACGTGCGCGGCTGGCGCGTGGATATCGTCTCGGAACAGCCCGGGCGCGGGTTTGTGGGCTGCCGGGCCACGCGCGTCATCGACGGCGACGCAGTGGCCATCGACCGGATCGAGGGCGTCTGGCGGTTCATCTTCCCGACCGGCGTCTCCGCCGTCTACGAAGGCGGCACGATGGATTACGACAAATACAGCATCGACGCGCAGTTCGACCTGCGTGAGGGCTGGGCGGTGCGGTTCCTAGAAGGCCAGGAGCTGGCGCTGCTGAAGGGCGCCGGGCTGGTCGGCGTCTCGGTGAACAACGACCCCCGGGGCCCGCACGGCTATTCGATGGCTGGCTCCACCGCGGCGTCGCTGAAGATCGAGGAGTGCGTCCAGCGCGGCCAGACGGCGTCGGCCGCGCCGTCCACGCCCCCGGCCCCGCCTGCCCCGCCGCCGGGCGCCAACGCGGCGGCGATGCCGCTGATCTTCTACCAGGTGCCGGTGGGCGAGTCGCAGGTCGGCGACTGCGACATGGGTTTCACGGAACCCTACCGCTGCACCTTCGACGGCCAGCCACCGCAACCCGGCTACAGCCATTCCCTGCTGGTGCAGGATGCCTTCGGCGAAGCACCATCCATGACGATCAACGTCATCGACACGGCCCATGCCCATGTCTGGGCATCGCTGGACGGCGGAAGCTGGATGTACCTGGGCAACTGGCACCCGACGGACGGCGGCACCTGCGCCGAACCGGACGCCACACAGACCCCGGACGCGGAGGCCAACATCGGCCAGGATTACTGGAAGATCTGCATTCTCCAGTGATCCATGGTGAGGGGGCGGATTGACTGTCTCCTCAGCGCCTCAAGGGATGGGTCTGCGAAGATAAATGCCACGCGACAACCGGCCACTGACCCTTAGCGTCCGTGCCGCAGTCCCCTCGTTTCAGGCGCTTTTCAGCAGGTCGGTGCGCTTGCCGCGAGCCCAGTCGCGAACGGCGTCCCCGAAGGCCTGGAACAACGGGCGGGAGACAGGGTCGTTCGCGGCATCCCATTCCGGGTGCCACTGCACCGAAAGGGTGAACCCCTTGGCGCCCTCGACATAGATCGCCTCCGGCGTGCCGTCGGGGGCATAGCCCTCGATCACGATCCGGCGGCCCGGCGTCTTGATGCCCTGGCCGTGCAGGGTGTTGGTCATCACCTCCGTCGCGCCGAACAGCCGGTGGAACACGCCGCGCTCCGTCAGGGTCACCTTGTGGCGCAGGGCGAACTTCTCTTCGATGGTGCCGTCCGGCGGCATCCGGTGGTTCATCCGTCCCGGCAGGTCGCGGATTTCCGGGTAGAGCGTGCCGCCCATCGCCACGTTGACCTCCTGAAAGCCGCGGCAGATGCCGAAGAACGGCTGCCCCCGCTCGACGCAGGCACGTACCAGCGGCAGGGTGATTCCGTCGCGATATCGGTCATGGGCGCCATGCGCCTCCGTCCATTCCTCTCCGTATTCCTCCGGGTGGACGTTGGGCCGGCCGCCGGTCAGCAGGAAACCGTCACAGACCTCCATCAGCTCGTCCACCGACACCAGGCGCGGATCGGCGGGTATCAGCAGGGGCATGCATCCGGACACCTGCGCGACGGCCTCGGAGTTCATCGTGCCGCCGGCGTGGGCGGGGTACTGATCGTTGATGAGATGCGAGTTGCCGATGATGCCGACGACGGGGCGCTTCATGCCGTGCTCCTTCTGTTCGGTCATAACCTAGAGCACAAAATGGTTCAGAAAAAGATCAAGCGCGCGCACGGCAGGTCTGTTTCAGCACACATGTGCCGGTCGAGATCACGAATGCAGCACAAGAAGTGCGATGGATGCCGCAGGTGCACGATCCGCGATCCGCCCTGGCCGTGGTGCGGTTTCCGGAAGGGGCGCAATGACTTGTGGCGTGTGCTCGATCCCAGCGAAAGCGGCCCGTTTCGCCCGGAATCGCATTGAACAAACGCGCGGCGGATGGTCGGATACTGGCAGGCCATGGACACCGCATTCCTTGGCCCGATCACGCGAGGGAGAAGACGATGCGCGCGCCGACAGACACCATGACACCCGAGGCGATCGACCTCTCCTCTTGGGACCGGGCCGAGCATTTCCACTTCTTCCGCGCCTATGCCCGTCCGCATTACGCCGTCACCTGCCGTCTGGACGCCTCGCACCTGATGGCCCGGCGCCACGCCGACCGGATTTCGCCGTTCCGCGCCTGCCTGCACGCCATGGGCACGGGTCTGAACGCCAGCGCGGCGCTCCGCACCCGGTTCCGGGGCGACGAGGTCGTGCGCCATGACCGCATCGGCCTGTCCATCACCGTCCCCCGTGAGCGCGAGGGCTTTGCCTATGCCTACCTGCCATGGCAGCCCGACTTCGCCGCTTTCGACCGCGATGCGGCAGAACGGATGGAGGCCGCGGCCAAGGAGACCGGGCTGAAGACATCGGACATCAGCGGCGACGGCGTCGCCTACCTGTCCTGCCTGCCGTGGATGGACTTCACCGCGCTCGACCACGCTGTGCCGGACGCGGACGACTGCATCCCGCGCGTGTCGTGGGGCAAGATCGTGGAGGAAGGCGGCCGCCACAAGGTCGCCGTCAACATCCAGGTGCATCATGCCGTGGTGCACGGCGCCGACCTTGGCCAGTTCTACCAGGAAACGCAGACCGCGCTGAACGCCCTGTAAAGGGCAATGCTCAGGCCGCTTCCTCGTCCTGTTCGGCCTGCTGGCGCTGCCAGAGGGCGGCGTAGCGGCCACCCTTCTCCAGAAGCGCCTCGTGAGTGCCCTCCTCGACCACCTCGCCCTGCTCCAGCACCACGATGCGGTCGGAATCGGCGATGGTGGACAGGCGGTGCGCGATGGTCAGCACGGTGCGCCCCTCGCCCGCGCGACGCAGCGCGTCCTGGATCGAGGCCTCCGTCTCCGTGTCGAGCGCCGAGGTCGCCTCGTCCAGCAGCAGCACGGGCGGGTTCTTCAGGAGCGTCCGGGCGATGCCGACGCGTTGCTTTTCGCCGCCCGACAGCTTCAGCCCGCGTTCGCCCACCTGCGTGTCGTAGCCTTCGGGCAGCGCCTCGATGAAGGTGTGGATCTGCGCGGCGCGCGCCGCCGCGACGATCTCTTCGTCGGTGGCGCCGTCACGCCCGTAGGCGATGTTGTAACGGATCGTGTCGTTGAAGAGCACGGTGTCCTGCGGCACGACCCCGATTGCGGCGTGCAGGCTGTCCTGCGTCACGTCCCGCAGGTCCTGCCCGTCGATGCGGATCGCGCCGCCGTTCACGTCGTAGAACCGGAAAAGCAGCCGCCCGATGGTCGACTTCCCCGACCCTGACGGCCCCACCAGCGCCACGCGTTCGCCCGCGCCCACGTTGATCGACACGCCCTTCAGGATGGGGCGCGCCGGGTCGTAGCCGAAGCGCACGTCCTCCAGCGAAACGGCGCCGCCGGACACCGACAGCGCAGGCGCGCCCGGCTTGTCGGAGACCTCCTGCGGCTGTTCGAGCAGGTCGAACATCTCGCCCATGTCGACCAGGGCCTGACGGATCTCGCGATAGACCGTGCCGAGGAAGTTCAGCGGCATGGTGATCTGGATCATGTAGGCATTGACCATCACGAAGTCGCCCACGGTCAGCGCGCCGTTCTGCACGCCCACAGCCGCCATGACCATCACGATCACGAGACCCGTGGTGATGATGAGCGACTGGCCGAAGTTCAGCATGGCAAGCGAGGTTGCAGTCTTCACCGCCGCCACTTCGTAGCCCTGCATGGCCCGGTCATAGCGCGCGGCCTCGCGCCCCTCCGCGCCGAAATATTTCACCGTCTCGAAATTGAGAAGCGAGTCGATGGCCTTCTGGTTCGCGTCGGTATCCTGGTCGTTCATCTGGCGGCGCAGCTTCACCCGCCACTCGGTGACCTTGAAGGTGAACCAGACATAAAGCCCGATGACGCTGGCCACGACGACAAGATACCAGACGTCGAACAGGTAGAAGAGCACCGCCCCCACCAGCACCAGTTCGAGCACGAGCGGCCCGATGCTGAAGAGCAAGAAACGCAGCAGGAATTCGACGCCCTTCACCCCGCGTTCGATGATGCGGGACAGGCCGCCCGTCTTGCGGGTGATGTGGTAGCGCAGGCTCAGGCGGTGGATGTGTTCGAAGGTCTCTAGCGCAAGGGCCCGCAGGGCGCGCTGCCCGACGCGGGCAAAGACGCCGTCGCGCAACTGCTGGAAGCCGACCGACATCAGCCGCGCCAGACCGTAGGCGACCGTCAGACCCACGGCACCCAGTGCCAGGTCCGAAACCTTGCCGTCCAGCGCATCGACCGCCTGCTTGTAGAGGATGGGCGTGCCCACCGCGACCAGCTTCGAGATCAGCAGCAGCACCAAGGCGATCACAACACGGCGCTTCACCCAGTCCTGCCCTTCCGGCCACAGATAGGGACCGACGCGGCGGATCGTGCGCATGCCGGAGCGGCGCTCTTCCCGGGCGATCTCCTTTGCGGTGGTGTCTGCGGCCATGCCGGCTCTCCTGTGCCTAACACGCGCCCGAACAGGCGCGCCTGGGTCTGTCATGTCGGAAAAGGGCCGCGCCTTTGCGGGCGCAGCATCCGCGCAGCGCCTTACCTAGCCCGCGATGGAAGGAAGGACCAGCCCCGGATCACTCTCCGGCGGCGGCTGTGCCATCCGGCAGGTCGAAGATCTGGCCCGGGTAGATCAGGTCGGGATCGCGGATACGGTCCCGGTTGGCCCGGAAGATCTTCACGTATTCGATGCCGTGGCCGTAGCGGTCCTCGGAAATCCCCCAGAGCGTGTTGCCCGGCTGGACGGTGATCTCGGAGATCGGTCCTTCGCCCCGCTTTAGGCTGGCCAGCAGGTCCGGGTCCTCGCGCAGGAACGGGCTTTCGACGCGGGCCAGCACGGTGCCGTCGCCGTCGATCTGGTCGACGCGCAGCGTGTAGGTGCCGGTGTCGACCTCCGGCAATTCGACCTTCCAGCGCCCGCTTTCGACGATGCGCGACGTGGTGACGGGCCGGTTGTCCAGGTAGACGCGGACAAAGGCGTCATCCGCCCCCCTGCCCGTCAGCAGCACTTCGCCCGCGCTGCCGTAGTTGATCGTGTCGAGCGCCACCTCGTCCGGCTGGAGCGGACCGGAAGCCAGCACCTCCACCCCGCGCGGTCCGGTGACAAAGACCTTGGGCGCCTGCTGCGCGCCGGTTTCGCCGGGCTTAGGCGCGGGGTCGCGCGCTGCGATGGCGTCGTCCTGCGCGGACGGCGTGCCCACCGGGGCCGCACCGTCCGCCGGCATGGCAGGTACGCCCGGTTCGGCGGCGGTCACGCTGGGCGGGGCCTCGGGTCCGTCGTCTGCCTGCGGGGCGCTGCCAGACGCGGTGGCTAGGTCGAGCGCGCCGGGCGCCGCTGCACGCGGTGCGGAGAAGGACGCAAGCCCGCCGGCAGAGACCGCCTCATCCTGCCCCACGTCGTCGCCAAGCGCCTGAGGCGCGTCACCGGGCTGCGGCATCGGCGCGGCGGAGGCCACGGCGTCGGGGCTGGGTGCGGCGGCGGGGGCCGTGCGGACATCGGCCGCACCAAGCGCCGTTCCATCGGTCTGCGACCCGGGCACTGCGGCGCCGTCGGGGGCCTGCGGCTGGGTCAGCGGTCCGGGCGCGGCGGCCGCCCGCTGTTCGAAGCGCGGCGGCTGCGTCACATCGCTGGTCAGGGCGGAGGGGGCGACGATGACCTCGTCTTCCGACATGACCTCCCCGGTGTCGGCGCGGCTGCGCAGCCGTAGCACCGAGGCCTTGCCTTGGGACGGAAGCTCGACGAAGGCCACGAATTTCCCATCCTGCCCGATCAGCGCGGTGGCTGCGGGATCGCCGTCTACCAGCACGTCGATCTCAGCGCCCGGCTGTCCGGCGCCCGCCACCAGCGTGCTGCCGCCGGGCTCTGCGCGCACTGTATCGAAGCTAGGCGCGGAGGGATTGGCGGCTGCTGTCTCGCCTGCCTCGGGCATCGCATCGGATGTCGCTGCCGGATCGGACGGGGCAGCGACGACAGCATTTACCGCTGCCCCGTTTTCTGCCGCATCAGGTGCTGCTGAGCCGCTTTCTGCCAATTCCGGCGCGTCGGCCGTCTGGGCCGGTTCGGTATCTGTCTGCGCCGCCTCGACCGGCACCGATGCCTCTGTCCCTTCCACGACCGCCCCGGTGTCCCCATCGCCGGCCGACGCAAGCGCGTTCTCCGTTCCCGCGTCGCCTGCCTGCGTCGATGCCGTCTGCGGCGCATCCGGCCCTTGTGAGGCGCGCGCCGGGTCGTCAGCCGTGGTATCGTCCCCGCCCGGCAGGTCGATCAGCCCGAGCGCCAGAGCCACGGCCACTGCCCCCGCAACGGCCGCCCCTCCCAGTGCGCTGTTCTTCAAGGTATTGGTCATGGCAGTCTTTCAAACGGCTGCCCTGCGGCAGATGGCTCCCCAAAGCCGTCCACAGGGTGGTTGAGCGTGTATATCCCACGGTCTAGGTTGGGTCAAAAGCCGATTTTCCTGCACAAATCCAGCATAAGGGACCGCGCATGCTCAGAAAATCCATCTGCGTGTACTGCGGGTCGCGTCCGGGCGACCGCGAGGCATACACGACCGAGGCCACCTCGCTGGGCACCGCCATCGCCGACGAAGGCTGGCGGCTGGTCTACGGTGCGGGCGATGTGGGGTTGATGGGGACCGTTGCCCGCGCCGCGCAGGCCGCCGGGGGCGAGACCTTCGGTGTCATTCCCCAGCATCTGCAGGCGCGCGAAGTGGGCAAGTCCGACCTGACCACCTTCATCGTCACGGAGACCATGCACGAACGCAAGAAGGTCATGCTGATGAACGCCGATGCGGTGGTGGTGATGCCGGGCGGGCCGGGTTCGCTGGACGAGTTCTTCGAGGTGCTGACCTGGCGCCAGCTTGGCCTGCACCGGAAACCCATCGTGCTGCTGAACGTCGAGGATTACTGGGCACCGCTGGTCGCGCTGCTGGACCACGTGGTGGACAGCGGCTTTGCCGACAGGTCGCTGCTCGACTTCGTTCAGAGCGGCGGCTCGGCCCTCGACACCATGGCACTCCTGCGCCGCGCCCTCTCCTGAGACAGCGACTGGAAGGAATAGAGCGCCAGCGCAATCCAGATCAGCGCGAAGGCCACAAGCTGGAAGGTGTTCAGCGGCTCGCCGAACAGCACTACCGCGCAGAAGAACTGCAGCGTCGGGTTCAGGTATTGCAGGAGGCCCAGCGTCGCCATGTTCACCCGCTGCGCGGCTGCAGAGAACAGGATCAGCGGCAGCGCGGTCAGGACACCGGAGAAGAGCAGCAGCGCGGACAGACCGATGTCGGCGCCGAACACGCCTCCGCCGTTCCAATGCACATGGACGAGCCACCCCAGCCCCAGCGGCGTCAGCACCAGAACCTCGGCGGTGACGGAGGTCATCGCGCCGACGGTCAGCCGCTTCTTCACCAGACCGTAGAGGCCGAAGGTCAGCGCGATGACCAGCGATATCCAGGGCGCGACCCCCAGGCCCAGCGTCAGCTGCGTGACGGCCAGGGCCGCAAGGCCGACGGCCAGCCATTGCAGGGGCGCCAGGCGTTCCTTGAGCACCACGGTTGCGAGCAAAACCGCCACAAGCGGGAACATGTAGTAGCCCAGCGAGGCCTCCACGACATGGTCCGACTGCACCGAGAAGATGAACAGGAACCAGTTCACCGATATCGTCATCGCGGCCAAGGCCACAATCGCCACGGACCGCGAGTTGCCAAGCGCCAGACGCAAACGGCCAAGCCGCCTCTGCGCCGCGAGGATCCCGGCGAAGGTCACGAAAGACCAGATCGTCCTGTGCGCCAGCAGCTCCAGCGGCGGCACCTCCACCAGCAGCTTGTAGTATATCGGAGACAACCCCCAGATCGAGCACGCGCCGATCATGCAAAGGATACCCTGGATCTGTGGGGACATAAAAACGCTCCGGAAGGACGGACCCGTGGTAGTCAGCCCCTCCCGAAGGAGCAAGGGCCGAGGCCCCGGTGTAATCGCGAAGTTGCGGATATGGCCCGCCTGCGGAACGACGAAGGGGCGCGGATGAACCGCGCCCCTGTCTGGATCTCGATCCGGGTCGGGATTACATGCGCGAGGCCACGTTTTCCCAGTTCACCAGGTTGTCGAGGAAGTTCTGCAGGTAGGCCGGACGCTTGTTGCGGAAGTCGATGTAGTAGGAGTGCTCCCACACGTCGCAGCCCAGCAGGGCTGTCTGGCCGAAGCACAGCGGGTTCACGCCGTTCTCGGTCTTGGTGACCTTCAGGCCGCCGTCGGTGTCCTTCACCAGCCATGCCCAGCCGGAGCCGAACTGGCCGCCGCCCGCTGCGGCGAACTCTTCCTTGAACTTGTCGACGGTGCCGAAGCTGTCCTTGATCGCGGCTTCAAGCTCGGACGGCATCGCGCCCTTGTTCGGACCCATCATTTCCCAGAACTGGCAGTGGTTCCAGTGCTGCGAGGCGTTGTTGAAGATGCCCGACTGGGCGACGGCACCGGAATTGTAGGTGCCCTTGATGATCTCCTCGACGCTCTTGCCTTCCCACTCGGTGCCGGCGATCAGCTTGTTGCCGTTGTCGACGTAGGCCTTGTGGTGGATGTCGTGGTGGTACTCCATTGTTTCCTTGCTCATGCCGCTGGAGGCCAGCGCGTCGTGTGCATAGGGAAGATCGGGAAGTTCGAAAGCCATTGGGTTACCCTCTCCGTATTGGCAAGTCTCGGATACTTACCTGTTCCTGTGGACGGCGGAGGTCAAGTGAATGTCGCGAAAATCCGCATCCCGCTCAACGGGAGAGGGTGTCCACCTGGCAGGTCCCGCCCCGGGTGAAGTTGTTCGCATAGCCCGCGGGTTCGGCGAGGATGGAGAAGTGCCCGGAGGACTTCACGTAGGTGCCACGATACCTCAACTTGACCGGGCTGACCTGCAGGATGACTTCAACCGTCCAAGCGAACGTGGTGCGGGACGCGTTGTCCACGACAAGCCTGCCCTCCACCGGTTGCCCGTCGTTGAAGGCAAGGATCATGGCGTCAGACACCACCACACGGTCGCTGGCGGTGTCGCGGATGATGAAGACCAGCGGCTGGATGATGTCCAGCGACTCCGACCCGCGGACCGCGCACTTGTAGGCCACAAGATCGGCTTCGGCCGCCGTGGCGACGCTCGCACATATGGCGACGAACGCCGCGGTGAGCCATCTCAACATGCGCCGTTCCTCGCTTTCCGCCGCTCGGCCACTATTGGCGAGCGGCGGTGCGAACACAACCGTCAGCGCGCCGCGCTGCGGAAATAGTCGACGCGGCTGTCGGGATGGGCAGCGGTGCTCAGCAGCTCGAACATGTAGTCGGCCACGGAGCGGAAGCAGAACAGCGTCGCCGTCTCTTCGCCCTCCAGCCAGACACCGGCGGCGACCTGTCCGAAGCGGGTGCGCCGCAACTCACCCGGCTGCAGACCGTCCGGCGCCATGTCGAGCGGCGCAAGCTTGGCGATCACCTCGCGCACGGCACGGCCCTGAAGGCGGAACATCGCGCGGGCGTCGGACACGTCCAGCACCAGCGCGTGCTGGTCCGACAGCGCCTCTGCCAGTTTCGCGGCGCTTTCCGCGGCCTCCGCATGCGGCACGAGCATCATCAGCTCGTCCGGCGACATCCACAACAGGCCGCGTGCGCCATCTACCGAGGCGCCGCGCTGTTCCGGGAAGGCGACCCTGGCCACACCCGACACTGCCTCGCGGAAGGCGTCGGAGGCAAAGTCGCCGCGGATCGTGACCATGCCCTGCAGACCGATGGCGCGGACCTCGACAAGGCCCTCGTACACTGCGAGTTCAGACATTCTGCTTCTCTCCTTCCGGATCGTAGAAGACCGGGCTGACGATGCAGGCGGCCACTTCGGTTTCGCCATCGTCCTTCATGAAGCTGATGGTCTCGCCCATCCGCTGCGGACCGTTGTGCACCAGCCCCATGGCGATGCCCTTCTTCAGCGTGGGCGACCAGTAGGTCGAGGTCACGCGGCCCTGGGTGTTGCGCTGGCCGTTGGCGTTCCGACCCGGGGCCACCGCATAGGCGCCATCCGGCAGGACGGAGCCGTCCACCGTCTCCAGCCCCACCAGCTGCCAGCGATCGGGATTGTCCATGAAGTTGCGCACCTGCGCCCGCTTGCCGATGTAGTCCTCTTTCTTCTTCGAGATCGCCCAGTGCAGGCCAAGATCCTGCGGGATCACCGTGCCGTCGGTCTCGTCGCCGATCATGATGAAGCCCTTCTCGGCCCGCATGACGTGCAGCGCCTCGGTGCCGTAGGGCGTCGCGTCGAACTCCTTGCCGGCCTCCATCAGCTTGTCCCAGAGCGCGCGGCCCTGGCTTGCGGGCACCGCAATCTCGTAGCTCAGTTCCCCCGAGAAGGAGATCCGGTAGATGCGCACCGGGAACCCGCCCAGCGTGCCGTCCTTCCAGTCCATGAAGGCCATCGCCTCTTTCGAGACGTCCATGCCGCCGAGCTTCTCCAGCAGTTTCCGGGCGTTGGG
The DNA here is from genome assembly GCF_030126985.1 of Sagittula sp. MA-2. GTDB lineage: Bacteria > Pseudomonadota > Alphaproteobacteria > Rhodobacterales > Rhodobacteraceae > Sagittula. The sequence continues at coordinate 2,767,384 of NZ_CP126145.1, forward strand.
GCCGACAACGGCGATCTGCGCATAGGCTTCGGTGACGTTGGCGGTGTAGACCTTCCAATCCCACCACTCGGTCTGCAGCCATTCCTCCATGTGGGCATGGATACGGTCCGCGCCGCCGGTCGTGGTATGGCAGAGGAAGGTGTCCTCGTCGATCCGCGCCACCACGCCGTCGTCGGTGAGGAAGCCGTTCTCCGTGCACATCAGGCCGTAGCGGCATTTGCCCGGCTTCAGCGTGCTCATCATGTTGGTGTAGAGCATGTCGAGGAAGCGGCCCGCGTCCGGCCCTTTGACGATGATCTTGCCGAGCGTGGAAGCGTCAAGCATTCCAACGCTTTGGCGCGTGGCGTTGATCTCTCGGTTGACAGCATCCTCGACGCTTTCCCCGGACTTGGGGAAAGCATAGGGACGGCGCCAGTCGCCGACCGGCTCGAACGTCGCACCATTGGCTTCGTGCCAGCCGTGGATCGGCGTCTTGCGCAGCGGATGAAACAGGTCTCCACGCGCATCGCCTGCAATCGCCCCCATTGAGATGGGCGTGTAAGGCGGACGGAAGGTGGTCGTGCCCACCTGCGGGATCGGCTCTCCCAACGCATCAGAAAGGATCGCCAGACCGTTGATGTTGCTCAGTTTCCCCTGATCCGTCGCCATGCCGAGCGTGGTGTAGCGCTTGGTATGTTCGACGGAGCGGTAACCCTCACGCGCCGCAAGCTGGACATCCGACACCTTCACGTCGTTCTGGTAGTCGAGCCAGGCTTTCATCCGCAGCCCGTCGTGCGCACGTTCCGGCATCAGCCAGACCTGCATGAGCGGCGCCTCGACGGCGGCCTCTCCGGCGGGCGTTCCCGGCAGATCGGCGCCGGAGACACCAAGCGCGGACAACACGGACTTTGCAGCCTTGTCAGCGTCTTGCAGCGTAGTGTTGATGTGCATCACGCCGCTTGCGCTGCCCGCGGTGGTGACGAATGCCTTGCCGTCCGCGCCCGTGGGCGCACGCGACGGATCGGGCTTGAAGTAGGCCTGCGCATCGTCCCAAGTCAGCTTGCCGCCGCAATGCGACCAGAGATGTACCACGGGGGACCAGCCGCCGGACATGGCGACCGCGTCGCAGGCGATCTCTTCGAGGACCGCGCCCTCGCCACGCTGGAGACCGATGGCCACGCCCTGCACCCGCTTGCCGCCGAAGACCTTGGTGATGGCTCGGTCACGTTCGACCCGGATGCCCATGGCCTGCGCTTCCTTGACCAGCGGCCCTTCGTTGCCGTGCGGGCGGGCATCGACGATCAGCGGCACCGCAAGTCCGGCTTTCTTCAGCGCGATGGCGGTCCGGTAGGCGTCATCGTTGTTGGTCACGACCACCGTGCGGTCGCCCGGGGACACGCCGTAGTTCACCAAGTAATCGCGCACGGCAGAGGCCAGCATGACCCCCGGCACGTCGTTGCCACCGAAGCTGAGCGGGCGTTCCAGCGCGCCGGTGGCGGTCACGATCTGCTTTGCCCGGATGCGCCACAGGCGGTGGCGGGGACCGGCGAGGAAAGGCGCGTGATCGTTCACGCGCTCGTAGCCCAGCACGTAGCCGTGGTCATAGACGCCCGCGCCCATGCTGCGGGTGCGAAGTTCGACATTAGGCATCGCTTCGAGCGTCTCGACCGCCTGGGCCACCCAGTCCTCGGCGGACATGCCGTCGATCGTGCCGCCGTCGACCGGCGCACGGCCACCCCAGTGGGCGGTCTGTTCCATCAGCAGGACGCGCTTGCCCGAGGCACCGGCGACCAGAGCCGCCTGCAGACCCGCGATGCCGCCGCCGATCACGAGCACATCCACGAAGGCGTAGAAATGTTCGTAATGGTCGGGGTCGCGCGTCTCCGGATCGGGTGCCTTGCCGAGACCGGCGGACTGGCGGATGAACGGTTCGTAAACGTGCTTCCAGAACGGACGCGGGTGAATGAAGGTCTTGTAATAGAACCCTGCGGTCAGGAACTTGCCAAACAGCCCGTTCATCGCGCCGATGTCATGTTCCAGCGACGGCCAGTGGTTCTGCGAGGTCGCGGTCAGCCCGTCGAACAGCTCTGTCGTGGTGCAGCGCTGGTTCGGTTCGTGCTTCACACCCTCGCCAAGGTTCACCAGCGCGTTCGGCTCCTCGGCGCCGGAGGCGACGATGCCGCGGGGGCGGTGGTACTTGAAGCTTCGGCCGACCAGCATCTGGTCGGCGCCCAGAAGCGCCGCGGCGAGCGTGTCGCCGGCATAGCCTTCGAGCCGCTTGCCGTTGAAGGTGAAGCCCAGCTTGGTCGACCGGTCGATCAGGCGACCGCCGTGGGAAAGACGGGTGCTCATGTCAGGCCTCCGCGCAGAGTGAATTGTTCGATTTGTGCAAGACGGAGTGCGGGAAACGGGTCATTCCGCCGCCTCTATGTCGCGCCATTTGAAGTTCGGGTGTTTATCCACAATTCGGCCGAGGATATCCACAGGCGGACGGGTGGTCTGCGCGGGGTAGGTTCCGAAGACCTCCATGGTCACGGTGCAACGCGCGGCGTGGAACCACTTGCCGCAGCCGTTGGAATGGCGCCAGCGCTCGAAATGCACGCCCTTGGGGTTCTCGCGCATGAAGAGGTAACCCTCGAAGTCGTCGTCGGAGGAGCCGGGACCGAACCGCTTCAGATGCGCCTCGCCGCCCGCGGACAGTTCTGTTTCCTCGGCGGCCACGCCGCAATAGGGACAGGTGAAGATCAGCATGTCGGGGCCTCCATCCAAGCGGAATGCGTGTGGGACGCGTGCGCCGCAGGGGCGCCGCGCAGACTGTGGGCCGGGCACGAAAAAAGGCCGGGCTGCTCGCGCAGTCCGACCTTCTCCGGTCCGTGCCATGAACCTGAGGGAGTGGCGTCAGTTGCCTTCGGCAGCCGGTGCAGCGTCGCTTTCCGCCGGAGCGGGTGCAGCGGCGTCGCCAGCCGGTGCAGCGTCGGTGTTGGCTGCCGGCGCAGATGCACCTTCGTCGCTTTCGACGGTGATGTTGACGTTGGAGCCGCCATCATCGGTCGCGGTTGTGGTGTCAGCGCTGCCGAAGATGATCCAGGCCAGGAACGCCACGACGACCACGAGGATGCCGACGATGAAGGCGATCCCGGAATTGCCGCGGGATTCGCGCGTCGTTGTGGTGGTCGTTGTGTGGTTGTTGTGTGCAGAGTCCGACATGTTCTTTGTCCTTTCGCTTTCAGCGTCGGGATTGGAACGTCGCTTCCTTCGAAAAGGTTCCAGAAGATTTTCGCGATCATCAGTGGGCCACCCCGGCGGCCACGGATTCGTCGATGAAGCGGCCTTCGCGGAAGCGGTTCATCGAGAAATCCTCGCAGAGCGCGGACTTCCCGGTGGCCATCAGTTCGGCAAAGCCCCAGCCCGAGCCCGGGATTGCCTTGAAGCCGCCGGTGCCCCAGCCACAGTTGATGAAGCAGCCCTCGACCGGGGTCTTCGACAGGATCGGAGAGCGGTCGCCGGTCATGTCCACGATGCCGCCCCACTGGCGCAGCATCTTGAGGCGCGACACCATGGGGAAGGTCTCGATCAGTGCGGCGACGGTATGTTCGATGTGGTGGAACGACCCGCGCTGGGTGAAGGCGTTGTAGCTGTCGGTGCCGCCGCCGATGACCATCTCGCCCTTGTCGGACTGAGACATGTAGCCGTGCACGGTGTTCGCCATGACGACACAGTCCATGATCGGCTTGATAGGTTCGGAGACGAGCGCCTGAAGCGGTGCGGATTCCACCGGCAGGCGGAAGCCCGCCATGCGCGCCAGCTCGCCGGAGTGGCCGGCGACGACGATGCCCAGCTTGTCACAGGCGATGTGGCCCTTGGTGGTGTCGACGCCGGTGACCTTGCCGCCGTCACGGGTGACGCCGGTGACCTCGCAGCGCTGGATGATGTCCATGCCCATTGCCGAACAGGCACGCGCATAACCCCAAGCCACGGCATCGTGGCGCGCGGTCCCTGCCCGCTCCTGCCAGAGCGCGCCCAGCACCGGGTAGCGCGGCCCGTCGAGACGGATGATCGGCACGATCTCCTTCACCCGCTTCGGCGAGATGAACTCCGTCTGCACCCCTTGCAGCGCGTTGGCGTGCGCCGTGCGCTGGTAGCCGCGGACCTCGTGTTCGGTCTGCGCCAGCATCATCACGCCGCGGGGGCTGAACATGATGTTGTAGTTCAGATCCTGGCTCAGCGTCTCGTAGAGCGACCGCGCCTTTTCGTAGATCGCCGCGGACGGGTCCTGCAGGTAGTTCGACCGGATGATGGTCGTGTTCCGGCCGGTGTTGCCGCCGCCGAGCCAGCCCTTCTCGATCACCGCCACGTTGGTGATGCCGAAATTCTTGCCAAGGTAGTAGGCCGTGGCGAGGCCATGCCCCCCCGCGCCGACGATCACGACATCGTAGCGTTTCTTGGGCTGTGCATCGCGCCACGCCTGTTCCCAGCCTTTATGACCGGTCATCAGGGCCTCACGGACGATGGCAAAGGCGGAATAGCGTTTCATGGCTCGAATCCCCGTCGTTTCGCCGTTTGATGCACCCAAATAGCGCCCGTTCGCGACATGCAACCGTCATTCCGGTGCACAGTTGCGACATGGGTTCTCACCGGGTCCTTTTGCCCTTTTGTCGAGCGGCCCGCGCGCTTAGATCATAGCGAACGAAGAGGAGGCACGATGGTATTCTGGATCCTGACAGGCGCGGTTGCGCTGGTGGTCGCGGCGGGGCTGGGCTGGTCGGTCCTGCGGGGCACGCGGGAAACGGGTCCGGCCGAGGCCTTCGACATGCAGGTCTATCGCGACCAGCTGGCGGAAATCGACAGCGACGCGGCCCGCGGCAAGATCGACGCCGAAGAAGCGGAACGCCTGCGGCTGGAAATCTCGCGCCGTTTGCTGGCCGCCGATGCCAAGGCGCAGGGCGGCAGCGCGTCGGTCGTTCAGCCCGCGGGGATCAGCCGGGTCACCGCCGGTATGCTGACACTGGTGCTGCTGGTGGGCGGTTTCGGCCTTTACTTGGCCCTCGGCGTGCCGGGGTATCGCGATCAGCCACGGCACCTTCGCCTCTCCGCCGCCGCCGACGCCCTGAAGAACCGTGCCAGCCAGGCCGAGGCCGAGGCGCGCCTGCCCGCGTCGATGCCTCAGGATGCGCCGGGCGAATACCTCGACCTCGTCGAAAAGCTGCGTGCCGCTGTCGAGGCGCGGCCCGACGAGTTGCAGGGTCAGATCCTGCTGGCCCGCTCTGAGGCGGCGCTGGGGAACTACCGCGCGTCCTACGAGGCGCAGCAGAAGATCATCGAACTGAAGGGTGACCAGGCGACGGCAGAGGATTACGCCAACCTCGCCGACATGATGGTGCTGGCCGCGAACGGCTACGTGTCCCCCGAGGCGCAGAAGGCGCTGGAGCAGGCCCTTGGCCGCGATCCGGAGAACGGTGTCGCGCGCTTCTACGGCGGGCTGATGATGGCGCAGATCGGGCGGCCTGACCGCGGATTCCGGATGTGGCGCGATCTCTTGTCCGACAGCCAGCCGGACGACCCGTGGGTGGAGCCGCTGCGCGCCCAGATCGAGGAGATGGCGATGCGCGCCGGCGAGAACCGCTTTGAGTTGCCGCCGCTGGAAACCGCGCGTGGACCGTCGCAGGCGGACGTGGACGCGGCCGCCGACATGACCGAAGAAGACCGGCAGGAGATGATCCGCGGCATGGTGAACCAGCTTTCCGAGCGGCTCGCCACCCAAGGCGGCGCACCGGAGGAATGGGCGCGGCTGATCTCTTCGCTGGCGGTGATCGGCGAGACGGATCGCGCGGGCGCGATCTGGACGGAGGCCAAGACCGTGTTTGCCGGGAACGAGGATGCCCTTCAGACCATCAGGGAGGCCGCACAGCGCGCCGGGGTGTCGGAGTGATCCACGACAACATCGAGGACTTCGCGGCCGCCCTGCCCCCGATGCAGGCGCTCATGGGACTGGACCTGGGGACAAAGACCATCGGGGTGGCGGTGTCGGATGGAATGAGATCCGTCGCCACGCCGCTGGAGACCGTGAAGCGCAAGAAGTTCGGTGTCGATGCGGAGCGCCTGCAGACCCTGATCGCCGGGCGCCGCGTCGGCGGGCTGATCCTTGGCCTGCCGCGCAACATGGACGGGTCGGAGGGCCCGCGGTGCCAGTCCACCCGCGCCTTTGCCCGCAACTTTGCCGCACTCTGGGACGGCCCGATCGGCTACTGGGACGAGCGGCTGTCCACCGTCGCGGCGGAAAAGGCATTGCTTGAGGCGGATACGACACGGAAACGTCGCGCCGAGGTCATAGATCACGTCGCGGCCTCATATATCCTGCAGGGAGCGCTGGACCGGCTCAGGTTCCTTGGCGCATGACAAAGAGAGCAGTAAGGCAATCCACATGAAGGACGACGTCTGGCGACGCGACGAGATCGAAAGCCCCTGCGTGAAGCTGTGCGCCGTGCATCCGGCGGCCCGGCTGTGCGTGGGCTGCCTGCGCACGGTGGACGAGATCGCCAACTGGTCGCGCATGACCTCGGACGAGCGGCGCGAGATCATGGCCGCCCTGCCCTCGCGCAAGTCCAGAATCGCGACGCGCCGCGGCGGTCGCGCGGCGCGTCTCAAGGAACGTGGATAGGGCCGGTCAGGCCGCGACGGGCGAGGCCGGAACAGGTGCCGGGTCGGCGATGGAGACCGGAACGTCCCCGTCGTAACCCTGGATCGCGACGTCCGCCGCACCGACCGAGGTCGCGGACCTTACGCTTGCCACGACCATGCCATTCACCCGCGCCTCGATCAGCGACGAGCCGTCGGTGTTGTTGACGATAGAGAGAGTGGTGTCGTCGAGGTCGTCCTCGGGGATCTGGAACAGGATCATGTCCTCGCCCGGGGTGAAGTCTGTGATCGTGCCCGGAACCGCGCTGCCGAAGAAGCTGTCCGCCCCGGCGCCGCCCGTCATCATGCCAGCCCCGGCCAGCTCGTCATCGCCGTCGCCGCCAATCAGGACGCCGTTGCCGACCAGGGTATCGTTGCCCGCCCCGCCGTCGACCGTGGCATTGTCGTCGATCCCGCCAAACACGTCGTCTCCGTCGCCTAGGTCGATGTCATAAAGGCCGGTCTGCGCGGCAGCGGTCGCGATGCCGTCGCCGGTGACGGACACGCTGTCATTGCCGAGGCCCGCGTCGATGGTGCCGGTTCCGCCGTTTGCGACCACGGCATCGTCGCCCGCACCCGCGTCGGCTGTGTTGACGCCGTCGCCAAGCTGGATCGCGTCGTTGCCGTCACCGCCCAGCACGGTGTCGTTGCCGGTGCCGTCGTAGATCGTGTCGTTGCCCGCGCCGCCATCCAGCAGGTCGGCGCCGTCCACGCCCTTCAGCAGGTCGTTGCCCAGGCCGCCGATCAGGGTGTCGTTGCCGTCGTTGCCGACCAGCTTGTCGTCGTTCGGGCCGCCGTCGATGTAGTCGTTGCCCGCACCGCCGACCAGCTTGTCCTCTCCGAGATTGCCGCTGAGGCTGTCGTTGCCCGCCTCGCCGAATGCCGTGTCGTTGCCGCCGTTCCCGGACAGGTCGTCATTGCCGTCGCCACCGTACAGGAGATCGTCGCCCGGGCCACCGACCAGCGTGTCGTTGCCTTCGCGCCCGTCGATCCGGTCGTCGCCCGAGCCGCCATTGACCACGTCGTCGCCCTCGTAGGCGATGTAGCGGTCGTCGGTGTCGCCCAGCGTTTCCGTGTCGTCGCCGGACGTGCCTGCATTCACGGTCGGGGGGATCGGGATGTTCGGGTTCTCCTGCCCGTCGGTGCCGCCGTCCGTGCCGTTGTCGGTGGGGCCTTCGGTCGGGAAGGATTCGTTGTCATCGTCGTCATCGCTGTCGAACAGTCCGCCGAGACTGGCGAGCAGCAGAAAAGGCAGCAAGGAAAGCACCCACATGGTCAAAGACCCCCCAATTTGTGCAGCATGAAAATCAGTTTGCTTACGAATTAACACTTTATCAAATTTTTCGCGTATTCCAGCGCCTTTGCGGGAAAGTGGGCAGCAATGCGGCTGACTGTCCACGAAACAGGGACAGTCAGCCCCATGGCCGGGTTTCGTTGCACGAATTAACCATTATCGGACCAGAAGTTTGCGCCGCCTGATTCTGGTTGGCGTCAGGTCCTGCGGCTTACGCAGCCCGGGCGGCGACCTCGGACAGCGCGCGCTCGACCACTTCCGGACCCGCGCCATCACGTGTCGTCTCGGTCGACAACACCTGCCGCCAGCGCCGCGCACCGGGGCAGCCGGCAAATAGGCCGAGCATGTGGCGCGTCACCTGGTGCAGGCGTCCGCCCTCTGTCAGGTGACGCTCGATATAGGGCAACATGTCGCGAACCACGTCCTCGCGCCCGCGCGGGCCCTGCGGTTCGCCCCAGATCAGAGCGTCCGCCTCCCCGAGGATGTCCCACGGCTGGTGATAGGCCGCCCGCCCCACCATCACGCCGTCCAGCCCGGCATCGAGGAAACCGCGCGCCTGTTCCAGCGAGCCGATGCCCCCGTTCACCGAAAGGTGCAGGTGCGGAAAGAGGCCGCGCATCTGCATTACGAGGTCGTAGTCGAGCGGCGGAATATCCCGGTTCTCCTTAGGCGACAGTCCCTGAAGCCAGGCCTTGCGCGCGTGGATCGAGATCCGCGAACAGCCCGCCGCGCCGAGACGGGCGAGGAACTCCGGCAGCACTTCGTTCGGGTCCTGATCGTCCACACCGATCCGGCACTTCACCGTCACCTCGACATCCACGGCATCCTGCATCGCCTCGACGCAGCGGATCACCGTATCCGGGTCCTTCATCAGGACCGCGCCGAAGGTGCCCGATTGCACCCGGTCAGAGGGACAGCCGCAGTTGAGGTTGATCTCGTCATACCCGGCATCCGCCCCAAGCCGCGCCGCCTCCGCCAACTCCACCGGGTCGGAACCGCCCAGTTGGAGGGCCACGGGATGCTCCTCGGGACTGTGGTCGAGCAGGTGTAGCGCGCCCCCCCGCACAAGCGCAGGCGCCGTCACCATTTCTGTGTATAGCAGCGCATGCCGCGACATGAGCCGGTGGAACACACGGCAATGGCGGTCGGTCCAGTCCATCATCGGCGCTACGGACAGACGAGAGGCCGTTGAAATATCTAGTTTTTTATTCTTTTCCGTCACTTATTGACACCTACAGTTCGTCTTGTTTCCGCTCATTGTGGACCAAATTCGTCGATTTTGACACTGGATTTGGTCCCATGGACCAAATACAATTCCGTGGACCAAATGGGGAGACCGTCATGGGCTCGATCACCACACGCAAGCGCAAGGATGGAAGTCACAGTTACAGGGCACGTGTACGAGTGATGCGCGAGGGAACCGTCTATCACGAGACGAAGACTTTTGACAGACGCCCAGCTGCGACCACTTGGATAAAGAAGCGCGAGAAAGAGCTAGCAAAGCCTGGTGCCTTGGAGGAGCTGAACGTATCTGACCCTCCGCTATCCAAAGCGATCGAGCGCTACACCGAAGAAACGGTGAAGGACATCGGTCGCACAAAGGCCCAGGTCCTCAGGACCATCGCCACCTACCCGATCGCCGATCTGCCCTGTTCCACCATCAGGTCGAAGGATGTCATCGAGTTTCTTCAGTCACTGCCCGGACAACCGCAAACAGTCGGGAACTACGCGAGCCATCTCGCCTCCATATTCGCCATAGCACGACCGATGTGGGACTTCCGACTGGATGACCGGGAGATGAGAGACGCGATCACCGTCGCGCGCCGCATGGGGATCATCTCCCGTTCTGCGCAGCGGAACCGCAGACCCACCCTTGATGAACTCGACCGGCTGCTGGCCCACTTCATTGATCGCCGCCAGAGAACGCCTCAAGCCATGCCCATGCACAAGGTGATCGTTTTCGCTCTCTTCTCGACGCGCCGACAGGCTGAGATTACCCGCCTCAGCTGGGATGACTTTCAGAAGGAGCACAAGCGCATTCTGGTCCGTGACATGAAGCATCCCGGCGAAAAGCGCGGAAACGATACCTGGGTCGATCTACCCGACGAGGCCATTCGGATCATCGACAACATGCCCGAGCATAAAGCTGAAATCTTCCCCTACTCACCGGACGCAATCACGGCCAACTTCACCCGCGCTTGCAAGCTGATCGGGATCGAAGATCTGCACTTCCACGATCTGCGCCACGAAGGCATTTCTCGGCTATTCGAGATGGGCTGGAACATTCCCCATGTCGCAGCTGTCAGCGGACACAGGTCTTGGGTCAGCCTGAAACGCTACACGCACATTCGGGAAACAGGCGACAAATATGCGAATTGGCATGGCTTGCAGCTAGCGATCATCAGAGACTGAGCTCGCATGAGTGCTTGAAGTGTCAGCAGTCGCAACCGGCTTTGTTGCGCAAAGGCGGATGTAGGATTCATCTCGTGAATCCAGCATGGTGGCTGGGGCGTCATGAGCAGACCCAAACCGCCGAGCTACAAGACCAAGAATTGGCCGTGCTACAATGAAGCGCTGAAGCAGCGTGGCTCGCTCACCATCTGGTTCGATCCGGACATGGTGTGGGTGCCGCTGGCGACCGGCAAGCGAGGCCGACGGCCCCAATATAGTGATGCCGCGATCCAGACCTGCCCCACGATGAAGGTTCTCTTCGGCATGCCGCTTAGGCAGACGACTGGGTTCGTGGAAAGCCTGCTGCACTTGGTCGGCCCCGACTGGGCTGTGCCGGATTTCAGCACTCTGAGCCGGCCGCAGAAGAGCTTGGCTGTGAGCGTTCCCTACCGCGGCTCGAAGGGGCAGCTGAACTTGCTGATCGACAGCACTAGCATCAAGACGGAAGGCGAGTGGCACGCGCGCAAACATGGTGGTGCCAAACGCCGCCTGTGGCGCAAGATGCACATCGGCGTCGACGAGCACACGCTGGAGATCCGAGCCATCGAAGTCACCTGTAGCAATGTCGGCGATGCGCCAATGCTACCCGATTTGCTGGATCAGATCCCGGCGGACGTCGAGATCTGATCGGTCACCGCCGACGGGGCCTATGACACCCGCAAGTGCCATGACGCCGTCGCCGACCGCGGTGCCGATGCTATTATACCACCCCGCAAGAACGCCAAGCTGTGGAAGCCCTCGACTGCGGGCGCCGTTGCGCGGAGCGAGGCGCTGCGCGCATCAAAATACCTCGGCCGCGCATCTGGCGAAAGTGGAGCGGATACCACCGCTGGAGCCGCGCCGAGACGAAGATGCATTGCGTGAAGTTGCTGGGGCAGAGCCTCATGGCACGCGACTTCGATCGCCAAGTCGCAGAACTCCAAGTCCGCGCCGCCGTGTTGAACGGCTACACCGCGCTCGGAATACCTGTCACCGAGCCCATGGGATAAGTACGTCCGGGGAAAAGGGGAAGTGCAGCCGTCATCATCTTTGCGCAACTAAGCCGTCTGACGCTGCCACTGGTCATTCAGGGTAGTGCCATGCCCCCAGGCCGTCACATCACGTTGCGGGCTCGGTCTTTGCCGCGGGGCGCAAGAGGCTCTCCAACCCCATACGCCAGAATATCTCCCTCCGGACACGATCGGCCACCGCGTTGACCTCTTCGGAGCCGTCGCGAGAGGGGTCGACATGGACGCGGAATGGCCGCTTGCTAAAGGGCATATCCACGACGCGAACGATGGCCCGCGCGACATCGGCCGGATCGGCGTCATCGGGTTCAAGTGCGGCCAGCCTGTCGAGGGCAATCTTGTCGACGCCTTTCAACGGGCCGTCCATATAGGCCGTGGCAATCTCGGGATCGGAAGGCCTGCCGGCATGGGCAAAGTGGTTGGTGCCGCTCGTGAAGGCGCCCGGCACCATGATCGTGGTCTCGATCCCCCAAGGTGCCAGTTCCGCCGCATAGCTGACGGCGAGCGCGTCCATTCCCGCCTTGGCCGCGAAGTAGGGACCGAGGAAGGGCGGCGTGCCCCCGCGTGTTGACGAGGACCCGACCCAGAGCACAAGACCCCGCCCCCGCGCGCGCATCGCTGGCAGAGCGGCCCGGTTCACCCGCTGCGTCGACAGCACGTTGGAGTCGTAATACCGCGCCAGATCCTCGGGCGAGAAGGCTTCGGTGGGGCCGAACCCCATATGGCCGGCATTGTGGATCAGGACGTCGATGCCGCCCGTTTCGGATTCGACCTGTGCGATGCAGGCTCCGACCGAGGCCGCATCGGCCACGTCCATCTCGGCGGTGCGGAGATCGACACCGCGGCTCGTGGCATAGTTCCGCGCTTCCGCGACCTTCGGGGCATTGCGCCCCTCGGTTTCGCGCATGGTCGCGTAGACGGTGTGACCGGCATCGGCCAGAGCGCGCGCCGTCATGGCGCCAAAGCCGCTGGATGCGCCGGTGATCAGGATCGTGTAGGTCATTGCGGTCTCCCTCATACCATGCCGCCATTCGCGCGCAGGGTCTGGCCGTTGATCCAGCCGCCGTCCGGACCGGCCAGAAAGGCCACGACGCCTGCAATGTCCTCGGGCTGGCCCAACCTCTCCAACGGGTTTGCCATTGACAGACCCTCGACCTGCTTGTCGGTCTTTCCATCCAGGAAAAGCGCCGTAGCCGTAGGTCCGGGCGCCACGGAATTAACGGTGATGTTGCGCCCTCGAAGCTCCTTCGAAAGGATGTCGCCCATCACCTCCACCGCGGCCTTGGTGGCGGCGTAGATGCCGTAGGTCGGCATCTTTAGGCCCACGACGGAGGTGGAGACGTTCACGATACGCCCGCCGCTCGGCATACGCCGCGCCGCCTCGCGCAATGCGTTGAACGTGCCTTTCAGGTTTGTCGCGACGATGCGGTCGAACATCTCGTCCTCGCATTCGGCGAGGGGCGCAAGCTGCATGATGCCGGCAGAGTTCACCAGAATGTCAGGCACGCCAAAGGCGGCCTCGGTCCGGTCGAAGAGCTCCGCCACCTGGACAGGGGCGGCCACGTCGGCCCTGGCGGCAACGGCGCGGCCGCCAGCCGCCTCGATCTTTGCCACCGTTTCGTTCGCGGCCGCCTCGTTGCCGGCATAGTTCACGACCACCGCGAAACCTTCGGCGGCCAGGCGCGTCGCGATGGCGGCGCCGATCCCACGCGAGGCGCCGGTGACGAGGGCTGTTCTTGTGCGTTCTGTCATATCGATGGCTCCTTGACTGGTTTTGTCTACGTCCAAAGAAAGATGGGCTATCGTTCTTCTTGAATAATATGTTCCATTTTGGACGTAGAATTCGATAAGGACGAACAATGGATCGGTTCGACGAAATGCGCGTGTTCATCCGCGTGGCCGAGACGCGAAGCTTCCGCCGTGCGGCCGAAAGCCTCGGCCTGCCCCGCTCGACGGTCACGGAAGTGATCAAGCGGATGGAGTCACGGCTTGGGGTGCGGCTGCTCGACCGGACAACCCGCGTGGTTGCCCCGACGCTCGACGGTGAGGCTTGGCAGCGGCGCTGCGTGTCCATCGTTTCGGAGGTCGAGGATGCAGAGTCCGCCTTCTCAAATGGAGCCGTCCGCGGGCGGCTCAGGGTCGATGTGCATGGCACCCTGGCCCGGCATTTCCTGCTGCCGGGCCTGCCGGATTTCTTAGCAGAGAACCCCGAGCTTGCGCTCGTGCTGTCCGAGGGGGACCGGCTGGTCGACCTGATCCGGGAGGGCGTCGACTGCGTGATCCGAGTGGGAGAGCCAGCGGACAGCGAACTCATCTTGCGCCGTCTGGGAACACTTCCTGAAGCAGTCGCCGCCGCGCCCGCCTACTTGGACCGCCACGGCATTCCCGAAACCCCAGACGATCTTGAGGGGCACAAGGTTGTGGCGTTTCTTTCCTCGAAGACGGGTGTAACAATGGACCTTGCCTTCACCCTGAACGGCCGGGAAGTGACGCGACCGTTGCCGGCCGCACTGATCACGACCGGGGCCGAGACGATGGTTGAAGCCGCCCGCCTTGGCCTCGGCCTGATCCAGGTTCCGCGCTACCACCTCGCCGCCGACATCGCCGCCGGCCGGCTGGTCGAGGTCTTGTCCGCCTATACGCCGCCACCCACACCGATAATCGCACTCTACCCTCGGGACCGGCAGCTCACTCCACGCCTGCGCATTTTCCTAGATTGGCTTGCGAAACGATCCTTTGTCTCGGAGGGCCTCGCCTGATGCTCAGGCCTGAGCGCAGCTTCGCGTAGGTTTTGCTGGTCGAAATAATGGAGACGTGGATCGGCAGCTCGTTTTTCCAGAGAAATCTAGATAATGGATAAGCATGGCAGAACGATGAGCAAGACATCCGCCGGACTTGAGCAAGCCACTGCCTGTGGCGGCTTCGCAAAGCCTTCCATCGTGAACTTCCGCCATGCCGCCGGCGTGAGCCTGCGCACGCTTTACAAATACACGCCCTCCCGGACCGGCATGGTTTTGGCCCGGCCCGGCCGCAGCGTCGTCCTTCGGGCCCTGTTACTGTCGCCGGAGGATCATTCCGCCGTGATGCAGCGTGTCCTCATCGACAAAGGTACCATCGGCCGTGAAGCCGGTGTCATCCCAGTATTGGATGTAGTTCCCGTTCACTTCGTAGCGCCCTTGGTAGGCGCTCTCGCGGGTCCCGCGCGCCTCGTCGTAGCGACCATTCGGCAGGAGTTCATGGCGAACCCTGCCGTCATCGGTGTGCCACATGCCGACATAGGGGTGATCTGCCCCAGCGCTGTCAGCGGCTGCAACGGACGGTTGCCCCACAAGGGCCAGGGCAACGGCGGAGGCAAGTTTTTTCTGCATGGTGGTCTCTTTCAAACAGGGTGTGGAAAACGGCTCGGTCTTGAAATGCGCCGCACTCTCCGGTCAGTCCGTGACCGGCTCGTTGTTCTCGACGACCTCCTGATAGGCCGCGAGATCGAGGAAGACCTCGGCTTCCACGAAACGCTCGTCTTCGAGCCGGAAAATCCAGACGAACTGGTTTTCACAGGTCGCACCGGAGGTGGTGGTTGCTGACCCGTCGAAGCGGACGATCGCCGTGTCCTCCACCGCCCAGATGGCGTGGACGTCGGGCACGACCGGCGAGGACAGGCGGCTGACTAGAGACAAGGAAGCATCTTCCAGAAAGCTGTCGCGGCCTTCACAGGTGCCCGCCAGAGAGCCGGAGCCATTAATGGTCCAACGCACGTCCGGCGCAAGCAGCGGGTCGAAAACGCTGCCGCCCGCCGCCCAGCTGTCGAAGACCTGGCGCACGAGGGCCGCGTTTCGTCCGGACGTGTCCGATTGCTCAGCCAGGGCCGGTACGGCCGTGGCGGCGCAGGCGCCGGCTACCAGCATGGATCGAAAGACACTACTGCGGATGGATCGTCTCAAAGTGCCTCTCCTTCTTGAGGGTGAGGGGTTTTGAAAGGACTTCGCAGCTCATCCCTGCTGCCCCTGCGGGCGCACGGTGATCTCGTTTACGCCCACATTTTCAGGGCTTTCGATGACATGGCGCACCAGTCTTCCGATATCCGTGGGCTGAAGGGCGATCGCGCGATATTCATCCATGAAGGCCATCGTCTCTTCATGCGTGATCGTCTGCGCCAGTTCGCTTTCGACGACACCCGGATTCACGCAGGTCACCCGGATATGAGGGCTCTCCTGCCGCAACCCGTCCGAGATCGCACGGACAGCGAATTTCGTTCCGCAATAGACGGCCGCCGTCGGTACCGCATTCAGCGCGCCGATGGAGGCAATGTTGATGATCTGGCCGGCGTTCTGACGGTCCATAACCGGAAGCACAGCGCCGATGCCCCAGAGCACGCCCTTGATGTTCACGTCCACCATGCGCTCCCACTCGTCCTGCTTGCCCGCGGACATCGGCGACAGCGGCATGATGCCGGCGTTGTTCACCAGCACGTCGATGCGGCCCCAGAGTTCGAGGGCGCTGGCGGCGAAGGCGGCCATCTCCTCGCGGCTTGTGACGTCGAGGGTGCGGTATTCGGCGGTGCCGCCGTTGGCATTGATGTCCTCAGCAATCGCGGCAAGCCGGTCCGTGCGCCGCGCACCAAGCAACAGCTTTGCACCTGCCGCGCCCAATGCCCGTGCGATACCTTCTCCGATGCCGCTCGAGGCGCCGGTAATGAGAATGACCTCGTCCATGTGAAACTCCTTCGTTTCGCTTTATCCTGCCTTTGAGGACAAGGTGGCGGCGCTTCGCTGTCGCTTGTAGGGCCTTTCGACTTGATGCTATGGTTAGTCAAACTGGACAATCAGCATGGACCTCAACCTCCTCCCGCTTTTGATCGCCGTCGCAGAAGAGCGGAATTTCCGCGCTGCGGCCGACCGGATGGGGGTCACGCGCTCTGCCGTGAGCCAGTCCATCCGGCGGCTTGAAGACCAGCTGGGAACCGCGCTCGTCCTGCGCACCACCCGCTCGGTCCACCTGACCGAGGCGGGTGCGGCTCTTGTTGCTGCGCTGCAGGCGCCGCTAACCGAAATCGGCGGGGCGCTTGATACCGCCGTGGCACAGGACATACCGCGCGGACATCTCAAGCTGACGGCCACCTCGATTGCCGAGCCATTCCTCTCGGGCCCGCTCCTGGCAGATTTCGTACGGAGCCACCCGGACGTGACGGTGGATGTGATGGTGACGGACGAGGAATTCGACATCGTCGCTCATGGCTTCGATGCCGGCGTCCGACTTGGCGAGGTTATCGAGAAGGACATGATCGCGGTGCCGGTTGGTGGAGACCAGCAGGAGCGCGCCGCAGCGTCCCCGGCATATCTGGCCGCGCATGGCATCCCGGCTCATCCGCGCGAGCTGGTCGATCACCTCTGCATCGGCTGGCGCCGCGCGCCGGAGCTTGCCCCACACCGCTGGGAATTCGTCGAGAACAATCAGCCGTTCGACGTGGCAGTGAATCCCGGATTCACCACGAACGACCTGCGCCTCATGATCCGGATGGCCCTTGCAGGCGCGGGGATCACCTTTGCCCCGGAGGAATGCTTGAAGGAGCATTTCGACACCGGTTCTCTCGTTCCGTTGCTGGACGCATTCCTTCCCGCCTTTCCTGGTTTCTTTCTCTACTTTCCGCAGCGGCGCAACATGCCCCCCAAACTGCGGGCGTTGGTGGGTCATCTCCGGCGCTTCAGAGCTCTGCGCAACGACATCGCCCAGTCGGCCCGAGGCGCGCCCGTATCTTGACGTACAACAGACCGGTTCATCTCAGTCGGGGATGGTCGTGAGGTTGTGCGAGGGCCTGGTCATGGATCCGTGCGCGCGGCCGTTGGCCGGTTGGAGCGTCGGACGAAACCAAGGAAGGCCTGCATCGCCGCGCTGCTGTGTCGACGGTTGGGATAGTATAGATACCAACTCGGCAGGCGTGGGCTCCAGTCCGCGAGAACCTCGACCAGCCGCCCCTCGTCGATGGCCGCCCGAGCATAATCCTCGAAGACATGGGCGATCCCCTGCCCGGCCAGTGCCGCCTGAAGCTCCTGATGCGCGGAATTGAGCGTCAGCCGCCCCTGGGGTTCGATCTCCACCACCTTGCCGCCCTTCTCGAAATGCCACTCGGCAATGGTCCCTCCGGGATAACGGCGCCGGATGCAGCTGTGCCCCACAAGGTCGGCCGGCGCGCGGGGCCTTCCGTTCCCGGCGAGATACTCCGGCGTGGCCACAATCGCATAGCGCAGCGGCTGCCCCAGCGGCACAGCGATCATGTCTTGCGCCAGATGTTCGCCGAACCGCACCCCGGCGTCATAGCCCTGTGCCACGATATCGACGATGGCCGCGTCGCTGACGAATTCGACATTCACATCCGGATACTCGGCCATGAAGGCGAAGGCCAGCGGGCAGAGCACATGGTCCACTGCGGGGGCTGGTGCGTTGATGCGCAGCGTCCCTGACGGACGGTCGCGCAGCTGGTCTATTTCGGCCAGCGCGAGGCGGATGTCGGCCAGGGCGGGGTCAAGACGGGCGAGCAGTCGCGTTCCCGCCTCCGTCGGCGCCACGCTGCGCGTCGTCCGGTTCAGGAGGCGCAGTCCGACGGCCTGCTCCAACGTCGCCACGGTCTGGCTGACGACCGAAGAGGCCACGCCACGTTCGCGCGCTGCAGCGCGAAACCCGCCCGCGCGCACCACGAGGGCGAAGGTTTCGAGGTGATCCAGACGAACAGGTGGCATTGATCTCTTTTTCCGAACAGCTTGCTCGACTCTGTCCGGGTTATACCAGCGGCGCCTCGATGTCATCTCACCACAAGTGCTGACTAACCGTGCTTCTGACCGCAGAAACAAGAAAGGAACACCATGCTCAGGATAAACCGTCGCAGGATCATGCTTACAGCCGCTGCCGGCGCCTCCGGCGCACTGCTTCTCCCCGGCGCCGCGCCCCTCGCCCGCGCAGAGACCGGCGCGATGCAGAGGGATTGGAACAGCGGCATTTACCACTTCCGCGTCGGTGACATCGCAGCCACGATCGTCTCGGACGGTAACATCGGCGGGCCGCCGACAGTGTATGCCGGCGACGCGCCCGAAGCCGAGTTGGAAGAAGTCCTGCGTCGGACCTTTCTGCCGACGGATCGCATGACACTGAACCTAAACACGCTGCTGCTCGAGATCGACGGGCGTCGTGTCCTGCTCGAAGCCGGAGCCGGCCCGACGATGGGACCTGAAGGAGGCCGCCTTTTCCGACACCTAGAGGCGCTGGGGCTGACCGCAGAAGACATCGACGTCATCGTGATCTCGCACACCCACCCCGACCATGTCGGCAACCTGCGCACGCCGGACGGATCCCGTGCCTTCGCGCGCGCCACGGTGATGGTGCCACAGCCCGACTGGGCCTTCTTCGTCGAATCCGAGCCCGATCTCTCCTACATGCCAGTGCCGCAAGATTTTCGCGACCGCTTTGGCGCAAACATCAAGGCCAGCGTCGAGCCCTATGCTCAGGACATTGAACTCTACCTAGCTGGGGCCGAAGTGCTGCCGGGCCTTTCGACCGTTCCTGCTGAGGGGCACACGCCGGGCATGGCCGCATTCCTAGTCCATTCCGGCGATGACCAGCTGCTGCTGACAGCCGATCTCGCCTATCACCCTGTGGTCAATATCAACGAGCCGTGGCGTCCCGGCCCGGATCGGGACAAGGAAACCGCCGCTGCCTCGCGCCAGCGGATCTTCGACCGCGCGGCCGCCGAGCGGACGCTGGTGCTGGGTTTCCACTTCCCCTTCCCCGGCCTCGGGCACATCCTGCGCACCGACACGGGTTACGCCTGGGTCCCTGCCAACTGGCAATTCTGAGACGGTCCCGGTAGGAGGGGCCGTTTCGCCCCCCTGCCGGGAATGCCGCCCGACGCTTTGGAACTTCATGTCCCGACGCCTTGCTCGTCGCGACGGCTGGCCTTGTCTCAGTCCTGCCCTCGCATCGGCTGAAGAACGGCCTCGGCAAGCGACGCCTCTCTCAGAGGGCCGGCCTTGTCCCGGTAATCGCTGTCCTGAACCATGTCCGCGAAGGCAGCTCGACTGGGGTAGCGCACCAGAGCCACTGCGTCCCAGGCTTGACCGCTTTCTGCGGAGAGGGCCGGCAGCCCCTGTCCGACATAGTCGATTTCCGCTCCGTATTTGGCAAGAAGCGGAGCGGCGACCTCAAGATATGCGGCGTATTGCTCTCGCCCTCCGTCGGGTCGGAACCGGAGCAGATTTAGCATGACGACTGGCAGGCCGTCGTCCTCGGTCATGAAACGTGAAAATTCATCTTCGATAAGGGTCAGCATCCTCGGCTTTCCTGTGATTGGTATGTTGAAAACGATCCCTGCAGATCTCGTTATCGGCAGGGTTCCTGCCCAACTGGATGCACCCCGTCGCGACAGCACGTCCCGCTGTTTCTCGCTCGAAGTGCCTCTGGCCCGTCGCGCATCAATTCAGGCCCCCATTTGCATATACGGTTTCTCCATTGACCCAGCCTCCGCCTTCAGAACAGAGCATGGCAATCACGTCGGCAATGTCCTCGGGTTGCCCTAGCCGGCCCAGCGGCGTGGCCTCGGGAATACCTCGGAGGGCTTCTTCGCCGTGTTGGCGCAGCAGTTGGGTGTCCACAGCACCCGGTGCGACCGCATTGACCGTGATGTTTCGGCCAGCAAGCTCCTTTGCCAGAACACGTGCATAGATCTGCAGGTCCGCTTTTGTGCCAGCATAGGCTGCGGCGGCCGGAGGGGTTTGCCGAACGATGCCCGATGACTAGGTTATGATGCGGCCGCCGTCGCGCACATTGCGCGCCGCCTCGCGAAGTGTGTTGAATCCCCCCGTCACGTTGGTGGCGATCATGCGATCGAACGCGGCGTCGGTCATATCCGCAAATGGGCTAACATTCATGATGCCTGCGTTGCCGACAACGACATCGACCCCGCCGAACGCCTCTTCGTTGGCCATGAACAGGGCGCGCATTGCATCCGGGTCGGCCACGTCCGCCTGTCGCCAGATCGCACGCCCGCCTTCGGCTTCGATCTCGGCGACGACCTGCGCGGCTAGATCGGTATTGACAAGGCAGTTGACAGTGATCGCATAGCCGTCTCGGGCAAGCCGTCTGGCCGTGGCCGCGCCGATCCCTCGAGACGATCCGGTTACGATGGCGGCGCGGCCGCTACCGGGTAAACTGGTTTCGGCTGTCGCCGTCTGTGCAGAGGCTGCTCCACCGAGAGAGAGGGCTGCCGGGCCAGCCGCAGTGAGTGCCAGAAAGGCGCGGCGGGACGTGTTGGGGGTGTCGTTCGGTTCGGTCATGCTACAGGCCTCTTGATTTGAGCCCCGCGAGGATTCGGGCCGCGCCGCGGCATTCGGACATGCGGGAGCATGAGCTATCGCGCGACGCAGACATCCTCCGGGGAAGGGTCACATTCAGGGGCGAAGCAGAGGCCGTGTCCCGGTCTGAAGGAACAGCCACGGGTTGCCCTGATCCGTTCCGGGGCATGGCCCTCGCTTCGAGCTTCAACCTAGTCAGTGGCGCCTGCGACTGAATGCTCAAAGCTCGGTAAAACTTGCCTATTCCTGCATTCAGGAATTGCCCGGCTCGGTGCAGCGCAGGATCATCGCATCCCACCCGCTCATGGCCACGTCGGCCACATACTCCGGCTCGATGGCGCAGATATCGCAGGGATGTCTCGCAGGGAATTGCGGCGTGCCATGGCGATGGTGTTGCAGGACACATGGCTTTTCACCGGCACGGTCCATGACAATATTGCCTACGGGCGCACAAATGTCAGCCGAGAGCAGGTCATCGCGGCCGCCAAACGCTGTCATGTGGATGACTTCGTACGCACGCTTTCGGACGGCTATGACACGGTTCTCGAGAATGGCGGCGGCGGTCTGTCACAGGGGCAGCGTCAGCTCATGACGATTGCGCGGGCTTTTCTGCTCGATGCCCCGATCCTCATCCTCGACGAAGCCACAAGCTCGGTCGATACCCGGACGGAAATGCAAATCCAAAAGGCCATGGCAGAGTTGCGCCAGGGCCGGACAAGCTTTGTCATCGCACATCGTCTGTCGACCATCCGCGATGCGGATATGATCGTCTATATGGAAAACGGAAATGTGCGCGAAACCGGCACGCATGACCAGCTCATGGAATTGAAAGGCGGGTATTGGCAACTGCAAAATGGGGCGCATACTTGAGCTCAATAGCGATCAAATCAGTTTGCGACACCATCTCGTGAGCACGATGGAAGTGCGGAAGCTCTAGGTGTTCAGTCTCGGCATTTGGTGGATCGGGTTTAGGATCAACCCGTCCTATCCATCATCGGTGCGAAAGAGAGGCGTGCGGCCTTTCGGACGTCGGTTCCGACGGTATGGTAGGCCTGAGTGCGCATGACTCCCGAAGTGTTGCTGCGCGATATGGCGGTGTTTGCCCCCGATCCGCGTCGCGGTGCAACCGATTGTTGCCACGCTCGCGAAGAGGGCGCTTTTCAGCCCGTGAAACACGGTGGAGGCAATGCCGGCTTCGTTGGGTTCATCGGCCTTTCGAGACCTGCGCCGCGGCCCGGAGCAGCACGTCCTCCTCCCTTGCCGCGCGCACCATCGTCTCAACACCGCTGCCGTCCCTGCCCGGCAGGAAGGCGAGGCCTTGCATGATCGCTGTGCGGATCGGGGCCGCGTTCTCGCCTATGCCACCGCTGAAGACCAGAACGTCGAGGCCGCCCATGGCCCCCGCCGCACGGCAGACCTCTCCGACCACGCGGGCGACGAAATGCGATACGGCCTCCGCGGCCTCCGGCCGGTCCGAGGCGGTCAGGTCGCGCATGTCGCCCGACAGGCCAGAAAGCCCCAGCAGGCCGGAGCGGTAATATAGCTGCGTCTCGATCTCTTCCGCCGAATGGCCGGTGCGCAGGAGGTGCAGGATCACGCCGGGGTCCAGCGCGCCGCAGCGGGTGCCCATGGTCAGCCCGTCGAGCACGGAAAAGCCCATGCTTGTGGCCTTTGACCGCCCGTTCTCGACCGCGGTGACGGAGCAGCCATTGCCCAGGTGCGCGATGGCGAGGCGCGTGGTGTCCAGGGGGAAGCCCTCTGCTCGGAGCGCCGTGCAGATCGATTGGCACGCCAGCCCGTGAAATCCGTAGCGGCGGATGCCCTCGTCATAGTAGGGGCGCGGCAGGGCGTAGGCGTCGTGTTCGAAGGGCTTTCCCGCATGGAAGGCCGTGTCGAAGCAGGCGACGTGGCGGGCGTCGGGGAACAGGTCCTGCGCCGCCCGGATCGCGCCGATCCCGTGTGGCTGGTGGAGCGGCGCGAGGGGGACGATGTCCTCAAGCGCCGCCAGCACCTCCGGCGTGACCGGCTCCGGCGCGGTGAACCTGTGCCCGCCGTGCACGATCCGGTGACCGACGCCGGTCATCCGCAGGTCCGGGCGATCCGTCTGCAGGATGGCCAGAAGGCGCTGGAGGGCATCGGCATGGGTGGCGCCGGGGACGGACTGCTCCTGCCTGCTGCCGTCGTGGCTGTGGAGCGTAATCATCGCTTTTTCGGTGCTGAGACGCTCCGCCGCGCCCCAGAGCAGCGACGCCCCGGGCGCAGAGGCCGGGGCCACCGAGAACTTCACCGACGAAGAGCCGGTGTTCAGGGCAAGGACGGCGTCGGTCATGGTCTCCCCCAGTCTGCGCCCGGCCTGACGGCGGCACCGATTGTCATCGGCGCCGCACAGGGGCGCGTCGCGTCAGGAGGGTATTGCGCAAAGCGCGCGCCATGCCAACCGCCGGAGGACATCGGCGGCGCGCCACGGACCGGCCTAGGCCAGGTAGGTCTTCAACGTGGCCACCACCCCGCCCGACCAGAGCATGCGCAGCCACTTGTCGAAGGCCGCAGTGAACCGTGGATCGTCCGCGAGCGCGCCGTAGAAATGGCGCTGCGCGAGCCAGGCGGAGGGGTCATCCTTCGCGGCCGTTGCCGCCGCCTTGAGGTCGTCCCAGACGGGATCGTTCGCGATGATCTCCGACCCGTCCTCCCGCGTGCCTGCGCACATCCGTGCCCAAAGCGCCTGCGACAGGGCCAGCCCGTCCAGCGGCGTGTCCTTGGCCACGGCGTCGCGGATCTGCGGCAGCACCGCCCCGGTATGGCGCGAAGAGCCGTCGAAGGCCACGCGCCGCACGGTGTCGGCGATCTTCGGGTTGGAGAAGCGTTCGTCGATCAGGTCGACATAGGCCTCGGGCGTCATGCCCGGGACGGCGTGGATATGCGGCGCCATCTCCTCCAGCGCGATCTTGCGGAAGAGTCCCTTGATCTGTGGATGCTCCATCGTTTCGTGGATGGTCTCGATCCCGAGGATCTCCGCAGGAGCGGCGATGACCTGATGGCCGCCGTTCAGGATGCGCAACTTCATCGCCTCGTAGTCGTGGACGAGGTCGGTGATCGTGGCGCCGACGTTCTCCCATGCCGGACGACCGGCACAGAACTTGTCCTCGATCACCCACTGGCGGAAGTTCTCATGCGTGACCGGCACGGCGTCGTCGACGCCGAAATCCTGCACCAGCGCCAGCTCCTTCGGCCCGGTGGCGGGCACGATGCAGTCGACCATGGAGTTCGGGAAGGCGGAATTCGCCTCGATCCAGTCGGCCAGACCAGCATCCATCAGGCGGGCGAGCGAGACAATGACCATGTGCATGATCTCGCCATTGCCGGGAAGGTTGTCGCAGCTCTGGCAGGTGAAGGCCGGGATATCCGCATCGCGGCGCCGCCGCAGCGCCGCCACCATGGCGCCGAAGGCAGTCCGGGGCGCGTCGGGGTGGGCGACGTCGTGCTGGATGTCCGGATGGGACGGATCGAACTTCTTGGTCGCCGGATCGAGGTAATAGCCGCCTTCGGTGACGGTCAGCGCGACGATACGGATCGCCGGATCGGCCATCTGCGCGATCAGCGCGCCGTTGCCCTCTTCGATGGGCACATAGCCGATCATCGAGCCCACCACCTCGGCGGAGGTGCCCTTAGGGTCGAGCTCGATCAGCGTGGTCAGGTAGTCCTGCGCGGCCATCTTCCGGCGCTGCGCCTCGTCGTAGGGACGGACGCCGGCACCGATGATGCCCCAATCAAGCGCCTCGCCCTGCTGCATCAGACGATGGAGATACCAAGCCTGATGCGCGCGGTGGAAATTGCCCAGTCCGATATGCACGATGCCGGGCGTCACCGCGCTCCGGTCGTAGGTGGGGCGCGCGATGGCCGCAGGCAAATCGGACAGGTTGGCGTCACAAAGTCTGGTCGCCATGGGAACCTCTCAGGGATGGGCGGGAGGCCGCGCCTCCCGACAGGTCAATAAAGGGGCCGCTCTGCGGTCAGCTCATCCACTGGCCGCCGTCGACGTTGTAGGTCTGGGCCACCACGTAATCGGAGTCGCTCGACGCGAGGAAAACGGCCATGGGGGACAGGTCGCCGGGGACGGCATAGCGGCCCGCGGGCACGCTCGCCTCGACCTCGCGGCGCTTCTGGCCGAGCGGCTTGCCCTCCAGCTTGGCGAACATGGAATCGACGTGGACCCAGTGTTCGCCGTCCACCACGCCCGGCGCGATGGCGTTCACGTTGATGCCATGCTTGATCAGGTTCAGTCCGGCGGATTGCGTCATCGAGATCACCGCCGCCTTGGTGGAGCAGTAGACCAGCACGAGGCTTTCGCCCCGCCGCCCGGCCTGCGATGCCATGTTGATGATCTTGCCGCCCTGCCCCTGCGCGATCATCTGCTTTGCCGCCGCCTGCATGGTGAAGAGCGTGCCCGCCACGTTGATCGCATAAAGCCGGTCATAGCTGTCGCGGGTGATGTCCACCGTCTCGGCTGCGTCGAACACGGCAGCGTTGTTGACGAGGATGTCGAGCTTGCCCGCGCGCTCGACCACACCGGCGATGGCGGCGTCGATGCTCTCCTGCCGGGTCACGTCGAGGTGGATGGCATAGGCCCCCTCCCCCAGTTCCGCCGCCGTGGCCTCGGCCGCCGCCATGTCGATGTCACCGATGGCCACGGTGGCGCCCTCGCGCAGGTAGGCTTCGGCAAACCCCTTGCCGATGCCACGCGCCGCTCCGGTGATCAGCGCGGATTTTCCGTCCAGTCTTTTCATGCGATGCGCAGGCCCTTGGCGTCGAAGCGGTGGATCTTGTCGGGTTCAGGGGTCATCCAGACGGTATCGCCATGACGCAGACCGAACTCGCCACCCACGCGCAGGGTGATCGTCTCGGCCAAGCCGCTGTCGTGGATATGCAGGAAGGTGTCGGAGCCAAGGTGCTCAGACACGCCGACAACGCCTTTCCAAGTCCCGGACTCGGTCGAGGCCTGAAGGTGCTCGGGCCGGACGCCGATGGTGTGGGCGTCGTACTTGGCGGCCTCCGGACCGTCGATGAGGTTCATCTTCGGCGAGCCGATGAACCCGGCGACGAAGAGGTTGCGCGGCTCGCGGTATAGCTCGAGCGGAGAGCCCACCTGCTCGATATGGCCCGCGCGCAGCACCACGATCTTGTCGGCCATGGTCATGGCTTCGACCTGGTCGTGGGTCACGTAGATCATCGTGGTGGCCAGCTTCTTGTGAAGCTCGCTGATCTCCATCCGCATCCCTACGCGCAGCGCCGCGTCGAGGTTCGACAGCGGTTCGTCGAAGAGGAAGGCGGCGGGCTCGCGCACGATCGCACGGCCGATGGCCACGCGCTGACGCTGCCCGCCCGACAGTTGCCCCGGACGCCGTTCCAGATAGTCCTTCAGGTTCAGGGCCTTAGCGGCGGCGTCGATGCGCCGCTTCTGTTCATCTTCAGGCACGCCCGCCATCTTCATCGGGAAGGCGATGTTCTTGCGCACCGTCATGTGCGGGTAAAGCGCGTAGGACTGGAACACCATCGCCAGCCGCCGCTTCGCGGGCGGCAGCGATGTGGCGTCCTGCCCGTCGATCTGGATGTGGCCGCCGGTGACGTCCTCCAGCCCGGCGATCAGCCGCAGAAGGGTGGATTTGCCGCAGCCCGAGGGGCCGACGAAGACGACGAACTCACCATCTTCGATGTCCAGGTCGAGCGGCGGGATGACGGTCACATCCCCGAAGGATTTCTTGACCGATTTCAGTTGGATACGTCCCATGTTTCTTCTCCCCCCTCGCTTATTTCACCGCGCCGAACGTCAGGCCGCGGACAAGTTGTTTCTGGCTGAACCAGCCCATGATCAGGATCGGGGCGATGGCCATGACGGACGCCGCCGAGAGTTTCGCGTAGAACAGCCCTTCGGGGCTGGAGTAGCTGGCGATGAAGGCCGTCAGCGGGGCCGCCTTCGCCGCGGTCAGGTTCAGGGTCCAGAACGCCTCGTTCCAGGCGAGGATAAAGTTCAGGAGCAGCGTCGACGCGATCCCCGGCACCGCCATCGGCGTCAGAACGTAAAGGATCTCTTCCCTCAGGCTGGCGCCGTCCATCCGCGCGGCTTCCAGGATCTCGCCCGGGATTTCGCGGAAGTAGGTGTAGAGCATCCAGACGATGATCGGCAGGTTGATGAGCATCATCACGATGACCAGGCCGATACGGGTGTCCAGAAGGCCCATTTTGATGAACAGCAGGTAGATCGGGTAGAGCACGCCGACCGCCGGCAACATCTTGGTGGAGAGCATCCAGAGCAGGATGTCCTTTGTCCGCCGCGAGGGCACGAAGGCCATCGACCACGCGGCAGGCACCGCGATGATGATCCCGAGTATGGTCGACCCGCCCGCGATGATCACCGAGTTCCACAGGAACCGCATGTAGTTGGAGCGTTCCTGCACCACCCCGTAGTTCTCCAGCGTCCAGTCGAAGAAGAGGAAGACCGGCGGATCGGAGATGGCCTGCGCCTCTGTCTTGAAGCTGGTCAGGATGGTCCAGAGGATCGGGAAGAAGATCAGCAGGCCGATCCCCCAGGCGATTGCGGTGTTCAGCGCCTTGCGCTGGCTTGTGACTGCGCGAGCCATGATACGTCCTCCCTCACGCGTCCAGGTTCTTGCCGACGATGCGCATCAGGAAGATGGCGACGATGTTGGCAAGGATGATGGCATAGACACCCCCGGCAGAGCCGAGACCGACGTTCTGGCTTTCCAGCACGCGCTGGAAGATCAGGTAGGTCAGCGTCCGGGTACCGAACGACCCTTGGGTGGTGACGAAGATTTCCGCGAAGATCGACAGCAGGAAGATCGTCTGGATCAGGATCACGATGGTGATCGCCCGGCCAAGGTGCGGCAGGATGATGTAGGTGAACCGGGAGTGCGCGGGCGCGCCGTCCATCTCTGCCGCCTCGAGCTGCTCACTGTCGAGCGACTGGATCGCGGTCAGAAGGATGAGCGTCGCGAAGGGCAGCCACTGCCAGGACACGATCATGATGATCGAGGTCATCGAGGCGTTGGAGAGCCATTCGACCGGCGTCGCTCCGAAGAATTTCCAGAGGTGGGCAAACAGGCCGTTCACCGGGTCCATGAACATGTTCTTCCAGACCAGCGCCGACACGGTCGGCATGACGAAGAACGGCGCGATGACAAGCAGTCGGACAATCCCCTGCCCCCACATCGGCTGGTCGAGGAGCAGCGCCAGGAAGACCCCCAGCACCACGGTGATGACCAGCACGCCGCCGACGATGATCAGAGTGGTGAGGACCGAGGGCCAGAAGGCGCTGGACGTCACGAAACGCACGTAGTTCTCGAAACCGGCCCAGCCAAGATCGCCACCGCGCAGCGGCAGGTACGTCTTGAACGAGAAATACAGCGTCATCAGCAGGGGTACGAGCATCCAGCCCAGAAGCAGCACGACGGCGGGTGCCATCATCAGCCGCGCGGCGGATCGCGAATGTTGCGTTGCCATGTGACGTCCTCCCTCACCGGCGGCACGGCAGCCGCGCGGAACGTTCATGAATGGAATATGTGTTGTAGCAATTGGCCCGGGGACAACCTGCAGCGGTCGCCCCCGGACCGGGAGGAGGCCTTAGTAGCCTGCGGCTTCCATTTCCTCGGCAGTGATCGACTGCGCCTTTTCCAGCGCTTCTTCTGCCGACTGCTGGCCTGCCAGCGCTGCCGAGAATTCCTGTCCGACCTGGGTTGCGATACCGGCGAACTCGGGGATCGCTACGAACTGCACGCCCTGGTACGGAACCGGGTCCACAGTCGGCTCAAGCGGGTCGGCGGAGTTGATGCTCTCCAGGGTCATCTTGGCGAACGGCACCTTCTGGTACTCCGGGTTCTCGTAGAGCGAGGTACGCGCGCCCGGGGGAACGTTGGCCCAGCCTTCGTTTTCGGCCACGAGCTCGATGTAATCCTTCGAGGTCGCCCACTCGATGAACTCCTTGGCTGCGGCTTCCTTGGCGGTGCCTGCCGGGATGCCCAGTGCCCATGCCCAGAGCCAGTTGCCCCGCTTGCCGTTGCCGGCGTCCGGTGCCAGCGCGAAGCCGACCTTGTCCGCCACGGTGGAGTCGTTGGGGTTGGTCACGAAGGAGGCCGCCACGGTGGCGTCGATCCACATGCCGCACTTGCCCTGCTGGAACAGCGCGAGGTTCTCGTTGAAGCCGTTGGTGGACGCGCCCGGAGGACCGTAGTTGTTCATCAGGTCGAGGTAGAAGTTCAGGGTCTGGGACCATGCCTCGCTGTCGAACTGCGGGGTCCAGTCCTCGTCGAACCAGCGCGCGCCGAAGGAGTTGGACATGGCGGTCAGGAAGGCCATGTTCTCGCCCCAGCCGGCCTTGCCGCGCAGGCAGACGCCGTAGATCTCGGCGTCCTTGTCGGTCATCGCCTCGGCCGCTTCCTTCACGAAGTCCCAGGTCGGGGCGTCGGGCATTTCCAGACCGGCCTCTTCCATCAGGTCGGTGCGGTACATGATCATCGACGATTCACCGTAGAACGGTGCCGCGTAGAGCGTGCCGTCGTAGGACAGGCCGTCGCGCATGGCGGGAAGGATGTCGTCGGCGTCATAGCTGTCGCTGAGGTCGTCCAGCGCCACGAGCCAGCCGTTCTTGGCCCAGATCGGCGTCTCGTACATGCCGATGGTCATGATGTCGAACTGGCCGCCCTTGGTGGCGATGTCCTGGGTCACGCGCTGGCGCAGCACGTTTTCCTCGAGGGTGACCCACTCCACTTCATGACCGGTCTTTTCGGTGAAATCGCTCGTCAGACCCTGCATCCGGATCATGTCGCCGTTGTTGACGGTCGCGATGGTCAGCGTCTCGGCCGTGGCCGCGGTGGCGGCAACAGAAACGAGCGCGCTCACTGCGAACAGTGCGCTCTTCAGTTTCATCCAATTTCCTCCCTTGGTCTCTTGGATCGAACTGGCAACAGCTAAGACCAAGTGTCGCACTCCGTCAATCCATTTCTTTACTCCCGTAAATTTCTTTCTTGCCGCAACGCAGAAACTTTACGCAGAGTTTCGCATGACAAGTTTGCCCTCGAACAGGATTTCCCGGCGGATTTCAGTGCGTTCGCCGCCGTCTATCAGCTTGAACAGCAGGTCGACGCTGCGTTCTGCGATTGCGGTGTAGTCCTGGCTGACGGTGGTGAGCGACGGGCAGGTGTAGCGCGAAAACGGGTGATCGTCGTGTCCGGCAATGCGCAACGAGGTGCCGAATCCACGCCCCACGCGCAGGCCCTTCTCGTAGGCGGCCGCCAGCAGCCCGATGGCGAGACGGTCGTTCGAACACAGGATGGTGTCCGAGGGCAGAGCGCGCTCTTCGATCAGCTTCAGCCCGCCTTCGTAGCCGATCCGCTCGAACTCCCAGTCCTCGCCCTCGACCTGCAGAAGGTGCACGGGATGCCCCTCGCGCTCCATCGCTTCGGAGTAGGCCTTGCGCCTCCGGTAGGCGTTCGGGTTGGTCGGGGTGCGCATCTCGAAGAATGCCGGCGAACTCCCGGTACGGCACAGGTAGTCGCAGATCAATGTGGTGGCCTGCAGATTGTCGTGACCCACAAAAGCATCACCCAAACCACTGATATTGCTGTCGAACAGGACGGATGGCACATCCCTGCAAAAGGCCTCCACCGCGTCGCGGTCCGATGCCCGGCCAAGCGGCGCCATCAGCACCCCGGCGGGCTTGATCGACCGGAGGCTGTCGAGATTCTCGATCTCCTGGCTGGTGCTGCCGTGCGACGACAGCAGGATCGGACGGAAGCCCGCCTCGATCACCATGGTCTCGATATTGCGTGCGATCTCCGCAAAGAACGGGTCGGCGAGATAGGGCACCACGATGCCCACGTTCTTCGTCAGTTTCCGGTTCTGGTTGATCGCGAAGATGTTGGGCCGGTAGTCGAATTCCTCGAGCGCATCCTCGATCCTCTGGCGGGTCGATTTGCGCACGCTCGACGGGTCGTGGAAGTACTTCGACAACGTGGGGCGGGAGATGCCGCAGACCGTGGCGAATTGCTCCATGTTCCGAATTCTCTGGTCCGACATTGCTGATCCCCTCGTCCCGTCGCAACCGCACCCCGTCACCCGGACCCGCCGCGAATTCGCACATATTTCTTTACGCGCGACATGTTTTCAAAAGATTGTATTGTTCGCGTCGAGCGGGGGTCAAGTGTTTGTTCCCGCGCAGCATCCGTGAGTCGCCACGCGCCCTCGGCACGCCTATCATCTTTCCACGGTCGACAGTCCCACAGGAGCCACTGACATGAGCTGGAATCCGAATCTGACCCCGGGCCATCCCGACGACGCGGGCCCCGACGCCATCGAAACGGTCATCGTACCCCGGGCACGCGACCTCGGCGACTTCGAGGTGCGGCGCGCCCTGCCCGCCCCACAGCGCCAGATGGTCGGCCCGTTCATCTTCTTCGACCAGGCCGGCCCGGCGGAGTTTCTGACTGGCCAAGGCGTCGACGTCCGGCCCCACCCCCACATCGGGCTCGGCACCGTCACCTACCTTTACCGCGGCGACTTCCACCACCGCGACTCCACCGGCGCCGACCAGGTCATCCGCCCGGGCGAGCTGAACTGGATGATCGCGGGCAAGGGCGTCACGCATTCGGAACGGACCTCCGCCGAGGGCCGATCCGGTCCCAACAGCCTGTTCGGCATCCAGACGTGGATCGCCCTGCCCGAGGATCGCGAAGACAGCGACCCGGTGTTCGAGCACCACGGCAAGGCCAGCCTGCCAGAGTTCAACGACGGCGGTGTCGCGGCCCGGCTGATCCTTGGCCGTGCCTTCGGAGCCACGGCGCCCGCCACGCTCTATTCCGACACCTTCTATCTGGACGTGACGCTGGAGGCCGGCGCCCGCTTTCCCCTGCCCGACGATCACGAGGACCGGGGCATCTATGTCTCGACCGGATCGGTCCGCGTGGCCAGCCAGGTTTTCGAGGCAGGCCGCATGATGGTCTTCCGCCCGGGCGACGCGATCACCGTCGAGGCCGGGCCGGAAGGGGCGCGCCTGATGGCCCTGGGCGGAGAAACCCTCAACGGCCCGCGCTACATCTGGTGGAACTTCGTGGCCTCCTCCCGCGACAGGATCGAGGCCGCCAAGGAAGAGTGGCGCGCGGCGCATTGGGGCAAGGGCATGTTCGACCTGCCGCCCGCCGACAGGGATGAACACATCCCCCTGCCCTGACGCCTAGAGCCAGCGGCAGTCGATGATCTCCAGCCAGGGTTCGGACGGTTCCGGCCTCTCGAACCCCGGCGCCCGGTCGCGCAGCCAGTCCTGCAGGTGCTCAAGAAACGCATCGCTGCCGGGCTGCACCGGTCGGTGGCGCGCTGTGCCAGGCGCGCCCCAGTCGTCCCACGGCGCCTCCCGGTTTATGTGAGGCCCGATTTCGCACGCGACCAGCGCGCATTTGCCCACCGCCCCCAGCGTGCGACGGCTGATGCCCTTCTCGCCCCCTTCGGCGAAGGACCTGTCCGCCAGCCGGACCTCCGGATCGGTGTAGGGAGAGGCGCGCACCCCTTCGAACCATTGCCGGCCAAGGCGGCATCCCCCGTTCGCGCACGCCTCCGCCCCGTCATGGCGGAACGCGCAGCGGTGAAAGACGAACCCATAAGGCGAAGAGAGCGCCGTGGACGGGGCCGTGGCCCAGTTCGATGCGCCGCGTGCGCCCCGTGACCGGACCTCGCACCCCTCGAAAAAGGCCGTCGCGCCGCCGAAGATGAAATCGACATCACCCTCGATCAGGCTGTCCGAGACATGGATACGCGGCACCGGGCGCCCTTGCGGCGCCTGAAGGTAGAGGGTGTCCTGAAAGGACGACAGGTGCACGTTGTGGAGCGCGACCCTGTCCGCCGCCAAGTGCAGCGCGACGGCCTGGTGCTGCCCTTCGGCAAAACGCCCGTCCATATCATGTGAGGCGCCCTCAGGCGCGGCCGCGGCGCGGTCGCAGGCATAATCGTTGCGCAGGGTCATGCCTTCGATGCGGCAGCCCTCGGCCAATACGGTCAGCACGCCGCTGTTGCCGGTGGAGATGACCTCCCGCGCGGCGATCCGTTCGAAGTGTGCGCGGCTGTCGCAGTGCATCGCCCTGATCCGCGGACCGAAACGGCGCGCGTATTCCTCGCCCGGCATCTGCGCATCTATACGTGCGGCGACGATCACCTCCCGCGGGCCATCGCCCCGCAGGGTCAGCGGCGGCGCGCCCTCGGGGATCACAACCGGCCCTGGGTAGAAGCCCGCCACGATGCGGATCTCACGCCGGGCCGTGCCGAACTCTGTCCGTCCGGTCAGGCAGAGGTCGATGGCGGTCTGTATGTCGCTGACCGGCCCGTCCGGAGACACCTCGATCACCGGACCTTCGACGGCCTCCTCTGGCCAGTCGCCCAAGACCCGCGCCTTTGCCAGGCGGTCAGGGATCATGCGCGCACGCGCTCCCGGGCACCCGCCTCTTCCGCCAGTAGGTTTTCCGCCACCGCCATCATGAGCGGCCCGACCCCCTTGGCGTCGTCCGGAACCCGCGCTTCGGTCAGGTAGTATTCGGCGGACCCGTCGCGGAACCGTCCCTCGAACATCCCCAGCCCTGCGACCTGGCAGATGTCCTCCATGCGGGGACCGTCCGGCCCGTCGCGCAGGACACGCCGAACCAGCAGATCGGGAAGGCCCTCCGCATCGCCCGTCCAGAGCCCAAGCGCCCGCGCCCGCAAGAGCGCGTAGGTGAACATGGCAGAGGCCGAGGCCTCCTCGTAATTGCCCGGCAGGTCAGGGCGATCCACGACCTGCAGCCAAAGCCCGCCCTCCTGCCGAAGCGCACCTATCCGCGAAAGAAGGTCAGTGGCCCGTGCTTCGAGCGGGGCAAAGCGTGCCGGTCCGGCAAGGTCGCGCAGATCGACCAGCGCCATGCCCAGCCACCCCAGCGCCCGCGCCCAATGTGCCGGGTTGTGGCCGGTCACCGCGTCGGCCCAGGGCTGCTTGCGCACCTCGTCGACGGCATGGGCGTAAAGTCCGGTCTCCGGCACCCATGTCATTTCCAGCGCGGTATCCACCTGTTTCAGGGCGTCCTCCACCATGGCGGCGTCGCCGGTGCGCAACCCGTATCCCACGGCGAAGGGCGCGCCCATGTAGAGACCGTCGAGCCAGACCTGCCAAGGGTAGCGCAGCTTGTGCCACCACACGCCGGAGCGCGTCCTCGGGTGCGTTTCGAGCTGCCCTGCCAGCAGCCCCGCCGCGTCGAGCCAGCGCGGATCGCCCGTCACCTCGTCGAGATACAGAAGCGCGCGCCCTGCCATGACGTGGTCGATGTTGTACTCGCTCTGGCTGTATCCGGCGAGCGACGGCCCCGGCCCGACCTGGGGCGAGATCAGCCGCAGCAGGTGGTCCAGCCAGACGTGATCGCCCGTGGCTCTGTGCAAAAGCTCCAGCCCGCGATAGACGCAGCCGTCCTCGTAACACCACGCGCCGCCCTTGTAGGCGCGGTAATCGCGGGCGAACGCGTCGAAATACTCCATCAGCATGGCGCCTCTTCCCTCTCGTTCATGATCTCCGGCGCGCCCGCGACCTCGGCGAAGTCCGACCAGAGGGCCGCGTTGCGCAGTTCCGGGACGTGCAGCGCCATCAGCGGCACATCCGGCGCGGCGTTGGCGTCAAAGGATACCCGGTAGCGTGTCAGCGTGAGACCCCGCACCGGCGCCTCCGGCAGGCCCAGCACCGCCGCGGCGGCAACCGTCACCCCCGTCGCCGTCACATCGGTGAAGGTTATGTCCGATATCTCGGGCGTGCCCGCGTCGCGCGGGGCCAGTGCGCGGGACTGGACCCGGTCGTCCTTGCCGTCCGCGTCGCAGAAATAGAAGGCGTTGACCGCGAGCGGTGTCGGCACGTCCGTCATCTCGACGTCGGAGAAGCGGACCCGCCGGACAAACCCGCCCCGGCCCCGCCGCGTCTTGATGCGCAGCCCGCGGTCGGTGGCGTCGAAGGCGCAGGCGTGAACGGTCACGTCCTCTATCCCGCCGGACATCTCCGACCCCAGCACCACCGCCCCATGGCCGCGCGCCATGCGGCAATGATGAATGTTCAGATCCCTGCACGGCGCGAGGTGACTGTTGTTGCCGCCGGGCACGCGCTTGCCCGCCTTGACCGCGATGCAGTCGTCACCGACGGAGAAGTCGACGCAGGCGATCTCCACCCCCTCGCAGCTTTCGGGGTTGAGGCCGTCGGTGTTGGGGCTGTCGGGCGGATTCTCGATCCGCAGGTTCGAGACGTGCAGGCTTCGACAGAACACCGGGTGCACGGTCCAAGACGGCGCATTGCGCACCGTGAGGCCGGTCAGCCGCGCGTCTTGGCAGCGGATCAGTTGCAGCGCCCTCGGGCGCCGCGCGCCATCCCGCGTCTCCTTCGGCCACGTCCACCAGTCGCCCCGGTCGCCGCCGCCGTCGATGGTGCCGCGGCCGGTGATCGTCAGCCCGTCACACTCCACCGCCGTCACAACTGCGGCGAAGCATCGCTCCGGCACGCCTTCCCACGTCCCGAGGACGCGACTCTCTGGGTCAAGAGCGTCGAGTTTCGGCCAGTCGCTGCGGTCCGCGATCCCGTAAAGTTCCGCGCCGTCTTCCAGAAGCAGCGTCATGCGCGGCTTCAGGAACACCGGCCCGGTCGGGTAGCGCCCCGGCCCTACCCTGAGCGTGCCTCCATCCGGCACGGCGGCCACGGCGCGGGCAAAGGCCTGCGCGTTGTCCGACGCATCGGTCGAAACACCATGGTCACTGGCCTCCACCAGCCCCGTGCAGGCTTCGGTTACGAAGTCCAGCGTGCCGATGGAGGTCTCCAGCCGGTAGCCGCTCTCCGGCGACAGGCCGTCGAGGAACAGCGCGCAGACCGTCTGCGTCCCGGACCCGAGCGGCACGCCCTGTTCGTCCAGCAGCGTCCAGCGGACCGATTCCGGCAAGGCGAACCGCGTCCCCGGCGGGCACAATAGAAGAGAGACCGTCCGCGCGCTGACGGCGAGGACCTGTATGTCGGTCATGTCGATGTCCATCCTGTTGGCGGCTGGCCGGGACACGCGCCCCGGCCAGCCCTGTCGTCGAAAGCCAGGGGTCAGGAGCCCATGTCCTCCAGCGCTTCCTTGATGGCGTAGATCATCTCGTCCGCCGCCGTGGCCGCGTCGATCTCGCCGTAGGCGTAGAGTTCGAGGTTGTCCTCCATGGCCGAGCGGACGTCCGGGAACTCCATCATCGGGTGGATCGCCGGGCCTTCGGCGGCCATGACGCGGTCCTGCGCCTCGACCTGCATCGGCGCGATGGCGCCCGCGTCGGAAAGCTGCTTGATCGCCGCCTTCGACGCCGGGACACCGCGGGTGGAGCCAAGCGCCTCGACGCCTTCGGGTTCGTTCAGCAGGCAGTTGACGATTTCCGCCGCCGCCTGCTGGTTGTCCGAATTGGCCGAGATCGAGAAGACCATCGACGACTTGCGGTAGACGCCCGCCGTCTTCTGGCCGTCCATGGTCAGCAGGTCGGTGTAGACGATCTCCTGCCCGTCCTCGAGCGGATCGGAGATCTTGAAGAAGGTGGAATCCCACTGGTAGGTGCCGCCGATCTTGCCAGCGGTCCAGTTCGGGTTCTCGTGGAGCGGCACGTTGCCCGCCGCCGCCACGTCCTGCCACTTGGGCACGACGTGGTTCTCCACCAGCGTGCCATAGAACTCGATGGCCTTCGTCAGCTCTTCCTCTGTCCACATGACCTCGTTCGTGGCCGGGTCGATCAGCGGCTTGCCGGTCATCTGCGTGCCGTAGAGCGTGACGATCAGCGCCGCGTCGAGCGCCGTGGCCTCGAACGGGTAATAGTCCTCGCCC
Source organism: Sagittula sp. MA-2 (assembly GCF_030126985.1). Classification (GTDB taxonomy): domain Bacteria; phylum Pseudomonadota; class Alphaproteobacteria; order Rhodobacterales; family Rhodobacteraceae; genus Sagittula. The sequence goes on from NZ_CP126145.1 coordinate 2,804,015, forward strand.
AGCTTCTCGGCAAAGACCGGACCAGCGGCGACAAGGTCGTCCCAGGTCTTCGGCAGCTCCAGCCCCGCCTTCTCCCACGTGGTGGTGTTGAACACGAAAAGCCGCGCGGTGGTGGACACGGACAGGCCGTTCAACTTGCCGTTGCGGGTGCCGTCCTCTAGCTGCGAGGCGTCCCAGTTCGACAGGTCGATGGTGTCGGAAAACGCGTTGAGATCGGCGAAACCGTCGCCGTTCTTCGAGTAGATCGGCAGCCACGGCCAGTTGACCTGCATGATGTCGGCGTCTGTCTTGCCGGCGATCTGCGTGGTCAGCTTCTCGAAATGGCCATCCCAGCCGGTGTACTCCGGGTTGATGGTGTGGCCGTGCTTTTCGCCGCAGGCCTTCAGGGCCTCCTGCGTGGCGGCGTGACGGCTGTCGCCGCCCCACCAGCTCATGCGCAGCTCTGCGGCATTGGCAGTCGTGCAAAGTGCCGTCGTCGCAAGCGCGATCGTCAGGATATGTCGTTTCATGCGGTTCTCCTCCCTTGAAACTCCGGTGTTGGTCTTGCCAGCGAGACGTTCCCGCCGGTGGTCTTGTCGAAGACGTGGATGCGGTGCCCCTTCGGGCGCAGGCCGACGCGGTCGCCGCGTTTCAGCCCCTTGTCGAAGAGGTGCGAGGGGACCACGCAGGTGAAGATCGCTCCGCCGATGTCGGCAAAAAGGTTCACCTCGTGCCCCATGAATTCGAGGTTCCTGACCTCGCCGGTGAAGGCGCCCGCCGCGCCCTCGGGCACGACCTCAAGGTGCTGCGGGCGGATGCCCAGCGTCACCGGACCGTTCGCCACCTCCAGCCGGTCGTCCAGCCCCTGCGGGACGGCCACGCTCTGCCCGCCTGCCGTGAGCACCGGCAGCCCGTTCTCGCGGGTCAGCACGGCGTCCACCAGGTTCATCTCCGGCATCCCGATGAACCCGCCGACGAAGGCGTTCGCCGGACGTTCGTACAGTTCCTCGGGGGTGGCCACCTGCATGATATGGCCGTCCTTCATGACGCAGATGCGGTCGCCCATGGTCATCGCCTCCACCTGGTCGTGGGTCACGTAGATGACGGTGGCCGGGCTGCCCTCGTCCTTCAGGCGCTTGTGCAGGTCGGTGATCCGCACCCGCATGGAGGCGCGCAGCTTGGCGTCGAGGTTGGACAGCGGTTCGTCGAACAGGAAGACCTCGGGCTGCTTGATGAGCGCGCGCCCCAGTGCCACCCGCTGCGCCTGCCCGCCGGAAAGCTGCTTGGGCAGGCGGTCCAGAAGTTCGCCGATCTCGAGGATCGTGGAAACGCCCGCCGTCTTCGCCTCGATCTGCGCCTTCGGTTCGCGTTTCAGCCGAAGCCCGAAGGACAGGTTCCGGTGCACCTTCATGTGCGGGTAAAGCGCGTAGTTCTGGAAGACCATCGCGATGCCGCGCTTGCCGGGCACCAGGTCGTTGACCACCCGGTCGCCGATCACGATCTCGCCGCCGGTCACCGTCTCCAGCCCCGCGATCATCCTGAGCGTCGTGGACTTGGCGCAGCCGGACGGGCCGACCAGCACCATGAACTCGCCTTCTTTGACGTGCAGGTCGATCCCGTGCACCGCCTTGAAGCCATTGCCGTAGGTCTTTTCGACCCCCTTCAGATGCAACTCGGCCATCAGCCTTTCACACCTCCCGTGGATATGCCTTCGATGAAGGACTTCTGAGCGAGGAAGAACACGACCAGCGAGGGCGTCAGCGCCAGCACCGTCATGGCGAGGATCTGGTTCCAGTCGAAGGCCTCGGTCGCGTCGATGGACAGCTTGAGCGCCAGCGAGATAGGGTATTTCTCGACGGTCGAGACGTAGATCAGCGGGCCGAGGAAATCGTTCATCGTCCACATGAACTGGAACAGGCAGACAGAGATGATCGCGGGCATCAGCATCGGCACCACGATGAAGACCAGCGTCTGCACCACGTTCGCCCCGTCGCAGCGCGCCGCCTCCTCCATCTCGCGCGGGATGGCGCGGAGGAACTGGATCACCATGAAGACGAAGAACGCATCGCCAGCCAGCCACGAGGGCGCGAACAGCGGCAGGTAGGTGTCGAGCCAGCCCAATTCGCGGAACAGCAGATACTGCGGGATGCGCGTCACCACGTCGGGCAGCAGCAGCGTGGCGATCAGGATGGTGAAGAGCACCTTCTTGCCCGGGAACTGGAAACGGGCAAAGCCGTAAGCCACCAGCGTGCAGGAGACCGCCGTGCCGATCACCTTCGGAATCACGATCTGCATCGAGTTGATGAAGAACGTGGCGAAGGTGTAGGGCGTCGAGGTCTGCCAGCCTTTGACATAGCCGTCGAGCGTCGGCTCCTTCGGCCAGAACCACGCCGAGGAGAACATCTCGGAGTTGGTCTTGAACGAGGCGCCGATCAGCCAGATCAGCGGGTAGATCATCACCAGCCCCACGAGGATCAGCAGCCCGTAGCGGATTGCGGAGTTGATCCGGGCCTTGCGGCGCAGCCGGATCTCCAGCTGGGTCGGCGCGTCGTCACGGGTGGTGTCGGGCAGGTCCGAGAGGGAAACCATATGCTCAGCTCCTCTTGTCGCCGGCGTAGTAGACCCACTTCTTCGAGGACCAGAAGGCCAGGAGGGTCAGCACCATGATGATCGCGAACAGCACCCAGGCGATGGCCGACGCATACCCCATGTCGAAGCTCTTGAACGCCTCGTCGTAGATGTAGAGGGGCAGCAGGTAGGTGGACTTCAGCGGTCCGCCCTGGGTGATGATGTAGGGTCCGTTGAACTCCTGGAACGCCTGCACGGTCTGCATGATGAGGTTGAAGAAGATCACCGGCGTGATGAGCGGCAGGGTGATGTAGCGGAAGATGTGCCAGGGGTTCGCCCCGTCGATGGCCGCCGCCTCGTAGAGCGACCTGTCCACCGATTGCAGCGCGGCGAGGAAGATCACCATGGCCGACCCAAACTGCCAGCAGCGCAGAAGGGTCAGCGTGATCAGCGCGTTGTCGGGATCGCCGAACCAATTGACCGCTTCGAACCCAAGGCCCGTGAGGACCATGTTGACGAGACCCGTGTTGGCGAACATGTAGCGCCACAGCACGGCAATCGCGATGGAGCCGCCAAGGATCGACGGCACGTAATAGGCCGTGCGGAACAGGTTGATCCCGCGCAGCCGGTAGTTCAGCACCACCGCGATGAACAGCGCGAAGATCAGCTTCAGCGGCACGGTCATGGCGACATAGGTCAGCGTCACGCTCAGCGACTTGTCGAAGGTCCGGTCGCGGGTGAACAGCTTCTCGTAGTTCTTCGTGCCCACCCACTCCGGACTGCTCAGCAGGTCATAGTCGGTGAAGCTGAGGTAGAAGGACGCGACGAAGGGGAAGGCGGTGAACAGCGCCAGCCCGATGATGTAGGGCGCGACGAACCACAGCCCGAGGAACTTGCTGTCTCCGCCCATCAGGCCGCCCCCCGCAGGTTGTCCGGCAGCCACTGTGCCGTCGCCGCCAGCATCTCGGCGAACATCGCGCGGGCCGTGGCGGTGTCGAGGTGGCGCACCAGCGGGTCGGAATGGAACAGCGGGAAAAGCGCCCCGCCGTCCCCTTCCATGACCGCGCCGACAAGCGCCGTCTGCCGGTCCGCATGGTCCCGCAGGATGTCCGTGAGTGGTGCGGGCAAGGGATCGGCCACCATCGGCACGATGCCGAGGCCGGAGAACATGGCGTTGGTTTCCACCACCGCGCCAAGCGGCAGGCCAGGCATCTGCCCGGTGTTGGGCAGGTTGACGTTGCTGACGAAGGGCGCGCCGCTCTTCAGGGCGACAATCTGATCGACCATCGCCTCGTCCGAGCGTCTGGCGGCGGGCGTCCCCTGCCCTTCCGCCAAGGCCTCCGCCCGCGCCTGTTTCGTGGCGCGGTCGCGGATGCGGTACTCTACCGGCGTCAGGGCAAAGCCCCAGCGTTCCGGATCGTCGAGATAGCCGGGCAGGAACTCCGCCAAGTGCCGGTCGCCTGCCGCGGCGGGCACGCCAAAGCGCGCGCCAAGGTCGAATGCAACCCGGCAACGGCTGCCGAAGTAGCGGGCGTGCTCCTCGTCCTTGCCGGGTTCGGTCAGGAAGGAACCGTGCTCGCGGTGCGCCTCTGCCCAGGCGCGGTAGTCGGGAAGCATGTCGCGCCCGTACAAAGCGATGCGGGTGACGAAGGTGAAATGGTTGATCCCGGCGACCGAGACCTCGACATCGCGGTGCGAGGCACCCTCCCCGGCCAGCGCCGCCACCTGCCGGCGGATCTTCGTCACCTCGTGGCATTCGCCCCAGGCCCGGATAGCAGGGAAGGCCGCGTAGAGCGCGCCGGTCAGGCAACTCATCGGATTGGTCAGGTTGCAGACCCACGCCTCGGGCGCATGGTCGCGGACGGCCCGCCCGATCTCGGCCAGCATCGGCACCGACCGGATCGCCCGGACAAACCCGCCCGGTCCCACCGTGTCGCCCACGGCCTGCGCGATCCCGTAGCGCGCGGGGATGGCGATGTCGTGGCCCATGTCCTCGAACCGGCCCGGCAGGATCGATATCACCACCACGTCGGCCCCCTCCAGAGCCTCAGGCAGGGAGCGGCAGGCACGGTAGGTCGCGGGCGTGCCCTTCGACACCTCCGCGTAGCGCGCGCCGATCCGGCCGTTGCGTTCGGCGGCAGTCGGGTCGATGTCAAAAAGCCTGACCTCTGCCGCCAGCCGCGTGTCCTCTGCCAGATCGGCCATGAGCGTCAGCGCCCAGTTCAGCGACCCTCCGCCCACGAAGGCGATCCTGACGGGAAGTGTGTCTCCGGATTTGTGCATGTCGTCTCTGCAAGGTCACACGCGTTACGTGCACACTCGCAACTCCTCCTCTGGAAAGGCACCGATTCACCCACTCCTCTGGATTTTCGCCGCCGTTGAATCACAGTAATATGCTAGTCAGCCGTTCGGAATGCTGGTATTCCGAGAAAATGATGGATGAAATCGAACATTCGCCACTTCAGCACATTCCGATGCGGTCCCTGTCCCTGACGCTGGCCCGCTCGACGATCCGCATGCGCCACGGCCCGCGCTGGTCCATCGACAAGGTGAACCCGGTCCATGACCTCGTGATCTGTCTGTCGGGTGCGGGAAAGTACGTGCTGGGCGACTACGGGACGGAGGTCACGCTGACCCCCGGCCATGCCATGCTGATCCCGGCGTGGACAAGGTTCCGCGGGCGCCATGGAGGGGGAGAGGCAACCTTTACCGGCATCGCGCAGCACTTCTCGCTCGATCTCTTCGGTCGGGGCGACCTGATTGGGCAGCTCGACCTTGCACCGTCCGTGCGGCTCAGCCGCTGGGACAGCCTGCGCCACACCGCGACCGACTACCACGCCACGGTGCCCCACGGCAGCACCACGCTGATCCAGCACCACCAGTTCATGGTTCTCCTGCTGGCGGTGCTGGAGGATGCGTTTCTCGGCTGGAAGGTGGAGGATGCCGCACCGGATTCGCAGGATCACCTGTCGATCCAGATCATGCGGGTGGCCACGCGCCTGTCCTCCGACCCGCTGGGGGCCGCCCTTGAGGAAGCCATGCAGAGCCTCGGCTACAACGAGGATTACTTCCGCCGCGCCTTTCGCGACAGGATGGGCCTGACGCCGCAGAAGTTCCGGGAACGCAAGCGGATGGAATTCGCCGCCAACCGCCTGGGCCAGGGCCTGTCGGTCAAGGCGGTGGCTGCGGAACTGGGATATACCGACCCGTATTTCTTCAGCCGGATGTTCAAGCGCCACCTCGGCGCCAGCCCCTCCGTCTACCGCGAAACCGGGCGCAGGCCGTAGACGCCGCCCCGACTGAGTAAGGGACGGGCCGAAGCCCGCCCCGCTCACTTGCCGTCGAGGTAATCCGCGACCGAGGCGCGCGCGCCTTTCCCGGCCAGCGACACGTAGGCCGCCGTCACCGCATCGCGAAACGCCGCGTTCCCGGCCAAACCCTCGTCAAAGACATCGCGCACCGCCAGAAGTGCCGCGACCTTTTCTTCCGGGGTCACCGCGCCGTCGGAGGCGGCCTTCAGCCGGTCTGCCAGCGGATCGCGCACGTCGATGGTGGCGCCCTTCTCGTCCACGCCACCCACGTAGCGCATCCACCCCGCCACGGCGAGGCACAGGCCTGTCGGGACCCGGCCGTCCTGCAGATTATCGCGGATGGTGCCGAGCAGCCGCTGCGGCAACTTCTGCGAGCCGTCCATCGCGATCTGCCACGTGCGGTGGCGGATCGCGGGGTTGCGATACCGCTCCAGCAGTGCTGCGGCATAGGCCGGCAGGTCCTCGCCCTCGGGCTGCGGCACGGTCGGCAGGATCTCCTCCGCCCAAAGCCGTTCGCACATCGCGGCAAAGACCGGGTCGGCCACCGCGTCAGAGATCGTCTCGTGCCCGGCGAGGTAACCCAGATAGGCCAGCGTCGAATGCGTGCCGTTCAGGCAGCGCAGCTTCATCAGCTCGTGCGCCTCGACGCTTTCCACGAATTGCGCCCCGGCCTTGTCCCAGTCCGGGCGGCCAGCGGCAAAACGGTCCTCGATCACCCATTGCCGGAAGGGTTCGTGCACCACCATGGCGGGGTCTTCATAGCCCTCCGCCTCAGCCAACCGGGACACGTCAGCCTCCGTCGTGGCGGGCGTGATGCGGTCCACCATGGTCGCCGGGAACGGCACCTCGGCAGCGATCCAGTCGGCCAGCTCCGGCGAGACGCGGCGGGCGAAGTCCAGCACGACACCTTTCGCCAGCACGCCGTTCGACGGCAGGTTGTCGCAGCTCAGCACGGTGAAGGGTGCCTCGCCTTGCGTGCGGCGGCGGTCCAGCGCGGCGCAGATGAAGCCCACCGCAGACCGCGGCGCGCCTAGGTTTTCGAGGTCGTGCACGATGTCGGGATGCGCAGGGTCCAGCGCCCCGGTGGAGGGGTTGTGGCAATAGCCCTTCTCGGTGATCGTCAGCGACACGATCTTGACCGCGGGATCGGCCATGGCGTCGACCACCGCCGCCGGATCTTCCGGCGCCACCAGTACGCGGGCGATGGAACCGATCACGCGCCGCACCTCGCCCTCAGGCCCCAGTTCGACCGCCGTGTAGGCGCCGCCCTGCGGCATGAGCTGGTCGCGCGCGGTCGGCGACTTCAGCGAGACGGCGCAGATCTCCCATGGCGCGTCGCCGCGCACCTCGTCGGTGTAGATCGCGTTGAACGCCCGAAAGAACGCACCGGGGCCAAGATGCACGATGCCGACCTCGGGCGCATCGCCCGTCCGCTTCAGCCTATCGGGCAAGCCAGCCTCCATCCACGTTCAGGACCGCGCCGGTCACGTACTTCGCCGCGGGCGTGCAGAGGAAGACCACTGCCCCGGCGATGTCCTCCGGATCGCCCCACCGGCCCGCCGGGATGCGGTCGAGGATCGCCTTGCTGCGGTCGGGATCGTTGCGCAGCGCCTCGGTGTTGTTGGTCGCGATGTAGCCCGGGGCCACGGCGTTGACGTTGATGCCCTTCGCGGCCCATTCGTTGGCGAAGATCTTCGTCAGGCCCGCGACACCATGTTTGGAGGCGGTGTAGGACGGCACGCGGATGCCGCCCTGGAAGGACAGGAGCGAGGCGATGTTGACGATCCGCCCGCCCGCGTCGCGCGCTAGGGCGTTCTTCGCGAACCGCTGGCACAGCATGAAGACGGCCTTGAGGTTCACGTCCATCACGTCGTCCCAGTCCGCCTCCGAGAAGTCGACCGTGTCCTCGCGGCGGATGATGCCCGCGTTGTTCACGAGGATGTCGAGGTCGTCCGGCAGGGCCGCCACACAGGCGTCGATGTCGGCGAGGTCCAGCATCAGCTCCTCGGCCGTGCCGCCCACAGCCTCACAGGCCGCGACCGTCTCCGCGCAGGAGCGGCGGCCGGCGGCGATCACGTGCGCGCCCGCCTCTGCCAGCCCCACCGCGATGGCCTGGCCGATGCCGGTGTTGGCGCCGGTGACCAGCGCCCGCTTGCCGTCGATCCGGAAACTCAACGCAGGTCCTCCATCGCCACCATGTCCATGTCGGTGAAGTCGACGTTGTCGCCTGCCATCGCCCAGCAGAAGGTGTAGGCCGAAGTGCCCGCGCCCGCGTGGATCGACCACGGCGGAGAGATGATCGCCTCTTCGTTGGCGATGACCATGTGGCGGGTCTCTTCGGGCTTGCCCATGAAGTGGAAGACGCGCTGCCCTTCGGGAATGTCGAAGTAGAGATACGCTTCCATCCGGCGGTCGTGCAGGTGGCAGGGCATGGTGTTCCAGATCGAGCCGGGCTTGAACTGGGTGTACCCCATCACAAGCTGGCAGCTTTCGACCACCTCGGGGTGCACGAACTGGTGGATCGTCCGTTCGTTGCTGGTCTCCTGCGCGCCCAGCTCGACGTGGCGGGCCATCTCGAAGGTCACGAGCTTGGTCGGGCAGGCACGGTGCGCGGGCGCGGACAGCACGTAGTACCGTCCCGGCGCGTTGAACGTCACGGCGCCGGAGCCCATGCCGACGTAAAGGACCTCTCCCTTGCCGATGGTGTAACTTTCGCCGCCGACCTCGACGGTCCCGGCCTCGCCAATGTTGAGGATGCCCATCTCGCGGCGTTCGAGGATCGTGGCCGTCCCGGTCTCCGGCACGTGGTCGAGCACCAGCGGGCCAGACACCGGCACGGCAGAGCCGAGGATGAGGCGGTCGTAATGCGAATAGACCAGCTTGATCTCGCCTTCCGCGAACAGGCCGCCGACGTGGAAATGATCGCGCAGGCCTTGCGTGTCCAGCCCCTTGGTGGTGGCCGGGTCGATGGCATAGCGGGTTTCGGCGTTGGTCGTCATGTCTTCTCCTTACAGGAAATCGTCGCGTCGGGGTGTGAAGGTGTCGATCAGCTCGCCCTGCTCGAGGCAGATGCAGCCGTGGCGCGCGCCGGAGGGGATCACGAAGCTGTCCCCCGGCCGGACGTCGAACACCTCGTCCGCCACCTGGAACCGGAACTTGCCTGCCTTCACATAGGTGGACTGGATGTGGGGATGGTCGTGCAGCTTGCCCTCGGCGCCTTCCTCGAAACAGAAGGACACGACCATCAGTTCGGGCCGCTCCGACAGGACCTGTCGGGTGACACCGGGATCGGGAAAGGCGCGGGGATAGGTCTTCAGCATTGGGGTTCTCCTATCGGAAGACGGCGGGCAGCCAGAGCGACAGCGCCGGGACATAGGTCACCAGCATCAGCACGGCGAGCGAGGCGAGGTAGAACGGCCAGATCGTGCGGATCACCTCGCCGATGCGGATGCGGCCCACGGCACAGCCGACGAACAGCACCGCCCCCACCGGCGGCGTGCAGAGGCCGATGCCCAGGTTGAGGATCAGGATGATGCCGAACTGCACCGGGTCGACGCCATAGGCCGTGGCGACCGGCAGGAAGATCGGCGTGGTGATGACGATCAGCGGCGACATGTCCATGAAGGTGCCGAGGAACAGCAGCACCACGTTCAGGAGCAGCATGATGAGGATCGGGTTGTCGCTGAGCCCCTTCATCCAGGACACGAGGTCGGCGGGCACGCGCAGGTAGGCAAGGAGCCAGCCGAAGGCCGCCGCCGATCCGATGACCAGCAGCACCATCGAAGACGTCCGGACCGCCGACATGGTCGCCGCAACGAATTCTCCCCACGGCAGGGAGCGGTAGACGAACCACGTCACCGCCAGCGCGTAGATCACCGCGATGCACGACGATTCCGATGCGGTGAAGACGCCCGAGCGCACGCCGCCGAAGATGATCGCCACGAGGATCAGACCGGGGACCGCGCTCAGCAGCAGGCCCAGCATGGCGCGGGCGCCGGGGAAAGGTTCTGTCGGGTAGCCGCGCTTCCTTGCGACGGCCCATGCCGCCACCATCAGCGCAAAGGCCAGCAGCAGCCCGGGGATGATGCCGGCGGTGAAGAGGTCGGCGATGGACAGCCGCCCGCCCGCCGAGATCGAATAGATGATCAGGTTGTGCGAGGGCGGCAGCATCAGCGCGATGATCGAGGAGGTCACCGTCACGTTCACCGCGTAGTCCTTGCCGTAGCCGCGTTCCTCCATCTGCGGGATCATCAGGCCGCCGATGGCGGAGGCGTCCGCTGCCGCCGAGCCCGAGATGCCGCCGAACAGGACCGATGCGGCGATGTTCACCTGCCCCAGCCCGCCGCGCATGTGCCCGACCGCGGCCCCTGCCAGCGCCACCAGCCTTCGCGCGATGTCGCCGCGCACCATCAGTTCGCCCGCGTAGATGAAGAACGGGATGGCCAGCAGCGCAAAGACCGAGATGCCGGAGTTCAGCCGCTGGAACACCACCACCGGCGGCAGGCCGATGTAGGCGATGGTCGCGAAGGACGACACACCGAGGCAGAACGCGACCGGCGTGCCGATCAGCAGGAGCACCGTGAAGGTGCCGAAAAGGACGATCAGTTCCATGCAGTTTCCCTCGCCGGGGCCGCGGCCCCCTGCCCGTTCAGGGCGAATTCCCATGCCCGCGCGGGGCCAGTTCGTCCGGCCGCTGCCGGCTCATTCCTCTATGGCGTCGTCACCGAACCGCGACGTGGCCAGCCCGACCGAGCGTCTCAGCAGCCGCTCCAGCGACAGCAGGATCATCAGGATGCCGCCGACGATCAGGCTGAGGAACGAGGTCGCGCCGGTGATCCCGAGGTTCGGGATCGTGGTGGCCCATGTCGTCTCGGCCAGTTGCCAGCCGTACCAGACCATGCCGCCGCCGAAGGCGATGACCACGAGGTCCGAGACGGTGTGAAAGAACCTCTGCACGCGCTCCGGCAGGATGTAGAGCAGCACGTCGAACGACAGGTGGTTGCCCTCGCGCACGCCCACCGCGGCACCGAGGAAGATGAACCAGCCCATCAGCAGTATGGAGGTCGTCTCGGTCCACGTAGGCGTGTCGTTCAGTACGAAACGGCCCCAGACCTGCCAGCCGATCAGCGCCGTCATGCCCACCAGCCCGGCGCCCGCCAGCCACAGGAAGACCTTCGTCGCCCGAGCGACGACCGCCGACAGTTTCAGCACAGTCTCTTGCATGATGGGTCCCCCGCGGGTCCGCCCCGCCCCCGAAAAAAGGCGGGCCTGCACAAAGGCAGGCCCGCCGGGATGTCAGTTATTCGACAGCGCGGATCTCATCGACCAGCGACTTCAGCTTCTCGGAGGTCACGTGCTTGTCGTAGACCGCGTTCATGGCGTCCATGAACGGCTGCTTGTCGATGTCCTCGATGATCTCGACACCGGCGGCGCGGACCTTCTCTTCGGAGGCCTTCTCGCGCTCGGCCCAGAGCTCGCGCATGATCGGCACACTGTCCTTGGCGGCCTGGCGCACCAGCTCCTGGTCTTCCGGCGACAGCTTGTTCCACGACGCCTGCGACATGACCAGCACTTCCGGCACGATCAGGTGCTGGTCGAGCGTGTAGTAACCAGCGACTTCGTAGTGGCCCGAGGATTCGAAGGACGGCCAGTTGTTCTCGGCCCCGTCGATGACGCCGGTCTGGATCGAGGAGTAGACCTCGCCATAGGGCAGCGGCGTGGCGTTTGCCCCGAGCGCATCCACCATGTCCACGAAGACGTCGGACTGCATGACGCGGAACTTCAGCCCTTCCATGTCCTCGATCGAGGTGATCGGCTTCTGGCTGTTGTAGAACGACCGCGAGCCGCCGTCGTAATAGGCCAGGCCCACGAGCTGGTGGTTCTGGAACTCGTTCAGGATCTTCTCACCCACTTCGCCGTCGACCACCGCGTGCATGTGGTCCGTGCCGCGGAAGATGTAGGGCAGCGAGAAGACCTTGGTTTCCTCGATGATGTTGTTGAACGGTCCGAGCGAGACGCGGTTCAGGTCGATCACGCCCAGCTGGGTCTGCTCGATGGTGTCCTTTTCCTCGCCAAGCTGGGCGGAGTGGAACACCTCGACGCAGATGCGCCCGTCAGAGCGCTCTTCCAGCATCTCGCCCATCTTCTCGACGGCGACCACGGTCGGGTAGCCCTCGGGGTGGGTGTCGGACGAGCGCAGGGTGATCTCGCAGGCATTGGCCGCGCTCACCATGGCCGCGGACGCCAAGAGCGCCGCTAGGGTTGTCTTCATTTTCATGTCAGTCTCCTCCCTGGATGAAACGGCATCAGAGCCCGTAGGCATCCTTCGCCAGATTGTACGTGAGGTCGGCCGCGACCTCGTACGCCTCGCTCTCCCGCAGGCGGCCCGTTCCGACGAGCCCCGCGAGATAGGCGCAGTCCGACCGGCGCGCGACGTCGTGGCGCGCGGGGATCGAACAGAACGCCCGTGTGTCGTCGTTGAACCCGGCGGTGTTGTAGAAGCCGCAGGTCTCGGTCGTGGCCTCGCGGAACTTCCGGATGCCCTCGTAGCTGTCGAAGAACCACCACGGCGGGCCGAGGCGCAGGCAGGGATAGGCCCCGGCCAGCGGCGCCAGTTCGCGCCCGTAGGTGGTTTCGTCCAGCGTGAAGAGGATGACCTTCAGCTTCGGCTCCATTCCCACGGCATCCAGCAGCGGCTTCAGCGCGCCGACGTAGTCCGTGCGTCCGGGAATATCGAACCCCTTGTCGCGCCCGTGCGTCGCGTAGACGCCGGCCGAGTGGTTGCGGCGGCTGCCGGGGTGGATCTGCAGTGTCAGCTTGTCGTCCAGCGACATCCGCGCCATCTCGGTCAGCATCTGGCCGCGGAAGGCGTCGGCCTCTTCCGGGGTGCAATCGCCCTTCAACGCCTTCTGGAACAGGGCCGAGGCCTCTGCCTTCGGCAGGTTCTCTGTCCGCGCGGTGGCATGACCGTGGTCCGAAGCGGTGGCGCCGAAGGTCTTGAAGAACAGCCGCCGGATGCGGTGCGCGTTCAGGTAACCGTCCCAGGTCGCGGTGTTCTCGCCGGTCACGGCGCCGAAAGCCTCGACGTTGGCGGCGAACCCCTCGAACTCCGGATCGACCACGGCATCGGGGCGATACGTGGTGACAACCCGTCCGCCCCACCCGCTCTCGCGGATCATCTGGTGCCATTTCAGGTCGTCCAGCGCCCCCTCGGTGGTGGCCAGGACCTCGATTCCGAAGCGTTCGAACAGCGCGCGCGGGCGGAAGTCGTCCTGCCCCAGCTTCGCATCGATGAAATCGTAGATCGCATCGGCATTGGCCGCCGACAGCACCTCGTCGAGGCCGAAGACATGCTCGAAGGAGTGATCGAGCCACATCGACGACGGCGTGCCCCGGAACAGGTGATAGTTCTCTGCGAACCGCCGCCAGATGGCGCGCGGATCGGCCTCCGTCGCGCCGCCGTCGACGCGCGGCACGCCCAGACCGCTCAGCGCCACCCCCTGCGAGACCAGCATGCGGAACACGTAATGGTCGGGAATCACGAACAATTCTGCGGGGTTCGGGAATCGCTCGTTCTCGGCGAACCAGCGCGGATCGCAATGCCCGTGCGGGCTGACGATCGGCATGTCCCTGACGCTGCCATAGAGATCCCGTGCCAGCCCACGCAAACCCGGCTCTACCGGAAAAAGGCGATCGGGATCGGTCAGAGGCATCTTACACTCCAAATTTCCAACTTGATCTGCTAATATGCTAGTTGTCCAATTGTGTCAACGCGGCCCGCCCGCTAATCTGCGCAAACCAATCCGGCGGAGACCAGATGTCAGAGATCACCATTACGCCCCTTGCCCCCCTGACCCAGAAGTCCGCCACGGACATGGTCTTCGACACGCTTTACGAGGCGGTGATCTCCCTTCAGCTCCCGCCCGGCACGCGGGTGTCGGAGGCCGAGATCGCCCAGCAGCTCGACGTGTCCCGCCAGCCCGTGCGCGATGCCTTCTTTCGCCTGTCGAAGCTGGGGTTCCTGTTGATCCGCCCGCAGCGCGCCACGCTGATCTCGAAGATTTCGCCCAAGGCCGTGCTGAACGCGGCCTTCATCCGCACGGCCATCGAATGCGAATGCCTGCGCGAGGCGGCCCGGCAAATGACACCCGAGGCCGCAGCCCGCCTGCGCGCCAGCCTTGACCGGCAGGAGGCGGCGCTGGAGGAATCGGACCGCGCCGTCTTCCACGCGCTCGACGACGCCTTCCACCTGCTGATCAGCGAGATCGCCGGGCATCCGCACGCGTGGGAGTTGATACAGGAACAGAAGGCCCACATGGACCGCGTGCGCTTCCTGACCCTGTCCGGCAAACGCCAGCGCCAGGTCCACGCGGAACACCAGGGCATCGTCGACGCGCTGACGCGCGGCGATACCGCCAGTGCCGAGGCGCAGCTGCGCAACCACCTGGCCGACATCCGGCACGTGCTGGCACGCGTGCGCGCCGAACATGGCGACTATTTCGAACCCGTGGACTGACCTCTTCCCCGCACCGCGCAAACGTGATCCCCTGAGCCAGAGGGGGAGCACGACATGCACATCGACCTGACCGGACAGACCGTCCTGATCACCGGCGCGGCGGGCGGTATCGGGCGCGCCATGACCGATACGTTTGCGCGCGCCGGGGCACGGCTGATCCTGTCGGACCTCGACATCGCAAAGCTGCCCTCGGGCGATGACATGCTTGCCCTGACCTGCGATGTGACCGACGCCGCGTCCGTCCGCGCGATGGTCGCCGAGACGCAGGAACGGTTCGGTCCCTTGGACATCGCGATCAACAATGCAGGGATCTCCGGCCCCTTCGGACCGCTGGCGAAGCTGTCGCAGGACGACTGGAGCCGCCTGATTGCCGTCAACCTGACCGGCACCTTCAACGCGCTTCAGGCAGAGATCCCGGCGATGCGCGACGGCGGGCGCATCCTCAACGTGGCCTCGCTGGCCGGTGTGGCGGGCGCGCCCGGCCTTGCCGCCTATGCCGCGACGAAACACGGCGTGGTAGGCCTGACCCGCTCCCTCGCCCACGAATTGCGCAAGCAGCGCATACGGGTCAACGCGCTCTGCCCCAGCTTCACCGATACGCCGATGCTGGACGCCATGGGGACGGAGAAGACGCGGTTCGAAACGCCGCTCAACGCCCTTGGCCGGTTCGGCACCGCGCAGGAGATGGCCGATGCCGCGCTCTGGATTACCTCGCCGCAGAACAGCTTCATGAACGGTCAGGCGATCACGCTCGACGGGGGCATCTCCGCCCTTTGAAGACCACCCTTCAAGAACGAAAAAAGGCGGACCCGAAAGCCCGCCTTTCCTATCATGTCAGGCGCTTCAGGCCCGGCGTTCGGTCCTGAGACCTTGGTAGATCGCCCAGCACATCGCGAGCAGCACCAGCGTGAACGGAAGACCGGTCGAGATGACCATGGCCTGCAAGGCCGCAAGGCCACCGCCCAGCAGCAGCACGATGGCCACCGCGCCCTCGAACACGCACCAGAATACCCGCTGCGGGATCGGCGCGTCGACCTTGCCGCCCGCGGTGATCGTGTCGATCACGAGCGACCCGGAGTCAGAGGAGGTCACGAAGAACACGATCACCAGCACGATGGCGATGACCGAGGTCAGGCCCGACAACGGCAGCCCTTCGAGCATCGCGAACAGCGAGATCGGCGGGTTGTAGCTGTCGATCACCTGCGCCTTCACCGGCGAGTTCACCGGATCGGCCAGCACCTGCTCGATGGCTGCGCCGCCGAAGGTCGCCATCCACAGGATGCACACCAGTGAAGGGATCAGCAGCACGCAGATGATGAATTCGCGCACGGTGCGGCCACGGCTGACGCGGGCGATGAACATGCCCACGAACGGCGACCAGGAGATCCACCACGCCCAGTAGAACGCGGTCCAGCCCTGGCGGTAGGCATCGTCCTCACGACCGAACGGGTTCGACAGCGGGATGAGGTCCTTGGCGTAAGCCACCATGCCCTGGCCGAACTCCGTCAGGATCGCCATGGCGCCCGCTGCGAAGAACACGAAGAGCAGCAGCACGGCGGCGATGCCCATGTTGATCTCCGACAGTAGCTTCACACCGCCGTCGAGACCGCGCAGCACCGACACCAGCGCGATGGCCGTGATGAAGGTGATGAGCAGGATCTGGACCGTGGTGTTGTTCGGGATGCCGAAGACGTGCTCGAGACCGGCGTTGGCCTGCTGCGCACCGAAACCCAGCGAGGTGGCAAGGCCGAAGAGCGTCGCGAAGACCGCCAGCGTGTCGATGACGTGACCCCACCAGCCCCAGACCTTCTCGCCGAAAATCGGGTAGAAGGCAGAGCGGATCGTCAGCGGCAGGCCCTTGTTGTAGCTGAACAGCGCAAGCGCCAGCGCCACCACCGCGTAGATCGCCCAGGGGTGAAGGCCCCAGTGGTAGATCGTGGCGGCAAGGCCCATCTCGCGCGCCGCGTCGACGTTGGCGGCGATGATGCTGCCGTCCTCGGCGATGGGCGACGGCGTGCCCAGCGGTTGCGAGATCGCCATGTGATAGACCGGCTCGAGCACCCCGAAGAACATCAGGCCGATGCCCATACCGGCGGCAAAGAGCATCGCGAACCAGCCGAGGTAGGTGTAATCCGGCGTCGCATCCGCACCGCCCAGCCGGACAGAGCCCACCGGCAGCACGATCAGCGCAAGGCAGAACAGCACGAAGATGTTCGCCGCGCTCAGGAAGAACCAGTCAAACGACGAGGTCAGCGCCGGACGGAGCCAGCCAAAGAACTCTCCCGCCTGCTCGGGCAGCGCCAGCGCGTAGAACACGAAGGCCATGATGCTGAGACCCGAGATCAGGAAGACCGGGTTGTGGATGTCCATGCCGAACGGCCCGACCTGCGTCTGGATGTTGTCCTGGCCGATCGTGTATTCCGTGTCGATGAGATTTGCAGCGCCCTCCGGCACCGGTATGCCCGTCTCCGGGTCGACTGAATTTTCTGTCATCTCGCGTTCCCCTTTGTCCGTTTCTGTTGCTTTTGTAGTACTGGCAGGTAGTCCGTCCGGACAGGTTGCAAGTCATGCCCGGCGGCCAGAGGTCAGTTGTCGCGCACCAGCAACACGCTGACGGAGGCGTGGCTGGCAAGGCTGCCGCCGTGCGACGGCCAGAAATAGTCCGCCACATTCGGCGGATGCGACGCCATGATCACGAGGTCGGCGCCGATCTCTTCGACCGCCGCCAGAAGCTTGTCGTCCACGTCGACGGACGGGTCGTGGGCGACGACGGTATGCGCATGGGCCGAAATGCCGTGCGTCTCGGCCTGCGCCGCGGCAAAGTCGGCGAGCTTGCTCTTGAACTCTTCCGGCGTGTGTCCCTGCGGCCCGGGGGTGTTGCCCGTCACCGAAACGTAGGTCACCGGGCAGCCGTGGTGCTTGGCCTCTGCCGCAGCGACGTCGAGCGCCTTTTGCAGCTTGTCCAGGTGCCCCAGGTCCACCGGAATCATGATGTGTCGGAACATGTCGTCACCCCTCTCGTCGATCCGATTGTTTCTTGGCGCCGAAGCGCGAACCCGACGCAGCGTAAAGTGCCGGGTGTCTGCCAGTCTGGCCGCCTGTTTCGTCATGCAAGCGCACAGGCGCGCCGTTTCCGGTCGGTTTGCGACACGCGGCCGCATCTGTTTGCGGCACTATCATGTCGCAATCGGCACCCACGGACAACCGAACTCCGGGAAAACTATGTGCTTGACGGGGTTTGAACGGGAATTATCTGCCCCGGTGGCCGGGCCGGCCGGGGTTCGAAATCCCCTTTTCGGGGCCTGTGCCGGTTGTTTCCGGTCACGGCCCCGGCAGGATGTCCGGCGCGGTCAATCCACGCCGGACAGCAGCACGCTCTGCGGATCAGCCCGCCGCGCGGGCCGCCTGCAGGGCCTCGCGCAGGACCGCGCGGTCTCCCACGTGGTTCGCCAGCAGCAGGATCAGCCGCGCGTTCAGCGCCGCGCTCTCCTCATCGGACAGGCCCTCGTGGATCTGGATCAGCTCGGCGTAGAACTCGTCCGGCGCCTCGATATTCGGACTGGTGTTCAGCATCGCCCTCACTCCTTCCCGCAGGCGCGGCGCAGCGCCGCGCGCACCCGTGCCTCGTCATAGCTGTCCCAGCGCGCCACCACGTGCTGGTCCGGGCGGATCAGGTAGACCGCGCTCCCTGCCGTGCCCATGTACCGCTCCGCCAGCGCGCCGCTGGGATCGTCCGCCGCCGAAAGCGCAACGCGCGCCACCTCCACGCCATCCTCGGTCACGGTCCCGGGCGCCTCCGCATCCAGCGTCAGCAGCACGAACCGCCCGCCCAACGCGCTCAGCAGATAGCCGTTGCCCATAGGTGCATCGGGACAGGGGCTGCCGGGGCGCGTCCTCTGCGGTCCGCCCGCCAGCCCGTCCTCGCCGGTCAGCGACAGCCCGTCATAGGTGCAGGGCACCGACAGCCGCCCGGAGTTGACCAGCGGCCGGGCAAAGGCGTGATGCTCCGCCAGCGACAGCACGGCATTGCGGAACAGGTGCGAGGTCTTCGTCTTCGGCGTGATGAAATCCGTCGCGCGGGTCGAGTTCAGGATGTTCTCGTCCGCCCCGAAGCGGCGCTCCTCGTCGTAGCTGTCGAGCAGCCGGTCCGGTGCCTCGCCCCGGATCACCATGCCCAGCTTCCAGCCGAGGTTGTCTGCGTCCTGCATCCCGGAATTCGCACCGCGCGCGCCGAAGGGCGACACCTGGTGCGCCGAGTCCCCGGCGAACAGCACCCGCCCGTGGCGGAACTGCTTCATCCGTCGACACTGGAAGGTGTAGATCGAGGTCCAGACGATCTCGTACTCCACGCCGCCCAGAAAGGCATCCAGCCTGCGGCGGACGTTCTCTTCCTTCAGCTCCTCCTTGCGGTCCACGTCCCAGCCGATCTGGAAGTCCACCCGCCACACGTCGTCCGGCTGTTTGTGCAGAAGCGTCGAGGCCCCCGCCCCATGCGTCGGCTCGAACCAGAACCAGCGTTCGGTCGGGAAGGCCTCGCCCAGCATGCGGATATCGGCGATCAGGAAGCTGTCTTCGAAGACGCGCCCCTCGAAATCCAGACCCATCATGCTCCGCAAGGGCGAGCCCGCGCCGTCGCAGCCGATCAGCCAGTCCGCCTCGATGGTGTAGCGACCGTCGGGCGTGGTGATCTGCAGCACCGTGTGATCCTCCTTCACCTCGACGCTGTCGACGCGGTTGCGGCCGCGCAGCTCGATGGGCGCGCCCGCCGCCTGCGCCTCGCGCACGCGTTCGACAAGGAACTTCTCGAAATAGGGCTGCTGTAGGTTGATGAAGGCGGGGAAGCGGTGCCCTTCCTCCGGCAGGAGGTTGAACTCGAACACCTTGCGGTCCTCGTGGAACACCTTGCCGAGGTTCCAGACCACGCCCTTGTCGAGCATCGGCTGCGCGCAGCCGTAGCGGTCCGCGATCTCGAGGCAGCGTTTGGCAAAGCAGATGGCGCGCGACCCCTGCCCGATCCCCTCGTGGTCGTCCAGCACCACCACCGGGATGCCCTGAAGCCCGAGGTCGAGCGCCGTGGCCACCCCGATGGGACCGCCGCCCATGATGACCACCGGATGGCGCACCGGCGCGTCGGCGTCCTGATCGGCTGACCGTTCATAGGGATACAGCCTGAACGCAAGCTGGTAGCGGTCATGTATCATCGTCTCTCCTCCCCTTGGCGGGCTTCAGCCGCGCCTGTCCCCCAAGCCCTGTCCCACCACGCCTGCGCCGAAGGCACACGGCCATAATCAAGGTGGAAATCGTCAAGCTGCGGCGGCGCGATTCCCGCCGCCAGTATCATCGTGTGCGCCTGCCCCCGGTGGTGCACCTGATGCTGGAACAGGTGCAGCAGCAGCGCGGCGATGGTCTCCTGCACCGGGCCGCCCGGGCGCTCCATGGTGATGGTGCGCCCGAGATCGTCGCCGGTCAGCCCCTCGCAGAACCCGATCAGCCGCAGGTCCGCCGCCGCCTGTTCCTGTGCCAGCGCGGGAACCGAGGACACCTCGGGACGGTCGCGCAGGCTGTAGCCCAGCCCGCCCTCCTGCATCGCGTCGAGGTAGAACAGGTCGACCAGCAGGATGTGGTTCAGCGTGGCCTTGAGCGAGGGAAAGAAGCCGGGGCGCGGCGCGGCGAACGCCTCGTACGAAAGTCCCGATATGGCCCCCAGCAGCACCTCGTTGGCCCATGCGTTGTTCAGCGCCATCACGCGCCACGGGTTCTCTGCCGATAGGTTCACGCCCGCATCCGACATGCCACGCCCTCTCCCTGACCGTTCCGGCCCGGGCGCTGCGCTCCGAAGGACCGCAACCCGCACCGGGACTGCTTACAAGACCGCCCGCACCGTTACCCGCACCCCGCCAATGCTCTGCCCGGCTGCGCCGGACCGCCGCCTTGCCGGGGCTTTGCCCGTTCGCGCAATGGACCGTCCACCGGACAGTCCACCGGCTGCGCCGGATCGGCGCTCACCCCTGAAGGGCGTTCCACATTTCCTTGTCGCGAGCGGCAGTCCAGACGCGCGGCGTGTCGATGCCGCGGGCCTCGTCGTAGGCGCGCGCCACGTTGAACGGCAGACAGTGCTCGTAGATCGCATAGTCCGAGAACTTCGGATCGCAGGCTTCGCGCACCGCGTCCCATGCCTCTTTCAGCGAGCCGCCCCGGCCCACCACCTTCTGCACCGGCTTGTAGGTCGAGCGGACGAAGTCGGCGGTGTTCTCGATGGCGGTCGCCACCATCTCCTCGCCGACCAGCGCATCGCCACGGCCCGGCGCAATCGCCTTGGGCTCGTAGGCGGCGATGTTCATCAGCGTGTCTTCCCAGTCGCCGTAATGCCCGTCGCCGCAGTAGCAGGCGGAGTGGTATTCCACGATGTCGCCGGTGAACATGACCTCCTGATCCGGCACCCAGATCACCGCGTCCCCCGCGGTATGCGCGCGGCCCAGGTGCATGATGTCGACGCGACGGTTGCCGAGGTAGACGGTCATCGCCTCGGAAAACGTCGTGGTCGGCCAGGTGAGCCCAGGAATTTCCTCGTGCCCCTGGAACAGGCGCGGGAAACGGTCGAACTCGCTGTCCCAGTCCTCCTGCCCGCGCTCCGCCACCATGGCGCGCGCGGTGTCGGACATGATGATCTCCCGCGCGCCATAGGCCGAGGCGCCCAGCACGCGCACCGCGTGGTAATGCGTCAGAACGAGGTGGCTGATCGGCTTGTCGGTGACCTCGCGGACGTGCTCGATCACCTTCCGTGCGAGGCGCGGCGTCGCCTGCGCCTCGACGATCATCACGCTGTCGTCGCCGATGATCACGCCGGTGTTGGGGTCGCCCTCGGCGGTGAAGGCATAAAGCCCCTCGCCCACCTGCGTGAAGCTCGTCTTCTTTTCCGCCATGTCGCCTGCGGAGGCGAATGCCTTGGCCATGTCTCAGTCCTCTTCCAGAAATTCCAGGCGGTTGCCGAAGGGGTCCTCGGTAAAGAACCTCCGGCGTCCCGCGATGTTGTCGTCCCATTTCACCGGGCGGCCCGCCTCGGACAGCGCCGTTGCCAGCCTGTCGATACCGGGCACCCGCAGGCCGGGATGTGCCTTGCGGGCCGGGGCGAAGCCGGGCTCCACGCCCAGGTGCAGCTCTGCCCCGTCGAGCGCGAACCAGACCCCGCCCCGCGCCTTCAGCGCCTCGGGCTTCTCCAGCTCGGCCAGTCCGATCAGCCCGCTCCAGAAGGCGCGCGCCTCCGCCTCCCCGCCCTCGGGCATGGCAAGCTGGATATGGTCGAGCGCCGCCATGCCGACTTACCGCGCGTAGGGATCGTCGAGCGCGGGCAGCACCTTGCCGGTGCAGGCGCCAAATCCGACGCGGTATCCGTCGCCTTGCGCATGACCGCGCAGGGTCAGCGTGTCGCCGTCCTCGATGAAGCTGCGCGTCTCGCCGGTGTCGAGCGTGACAGGCTCCTTGCCGCCCCAGCTCAGTTCCAGCAGCGCCCCGCGTGCGCCCTTCTCCGGCCCGGAGATCGTCCCCGAACCCAGGAGGTCGCCGGTGTTCATCGGGCAGCCGGAGGTGGTGTGATGCGCAAGCTGCTGTGCGGACGAATAGTACATCACGTTGTAGTTCGTGCGGGCGATCACTGTCTCGGCCTTCCCCTCGGGTGCAAGCCCCACCTCCAGCGCGATGTCGTAAAGCATCGGCCCCGGCTCCTCCAGGTAGTCGAGCAGCGGGCGCTCCCGCTCCGGCGTGGAACAGCGGAACGGCTCCAGCGCGGCCTTGGGGACGATCCACGGCGAGATCGACGTGGCCGTGGCCTTGGCCTGGAACGGACCCAGCGGCTGGTATTCCCACGCCTGGATATCGCGCGCCGACCAGTCGTTCAGCAGCACGTAGCCAAAGATCATCGCGTCGGCCTCCGCCACCGTCACCGGGCGGTCGGACGGGGTGCCGACGATGGCGCCCATCTCAAGCTCGATGTCAAAGCGCTTGCAGGGCGCAAAGACCGGCAGATCCGCATCCGGCGCCTTGAGCTGTCCCCAGGGACGGCGCACGTCGGTCCCCGACACCACGACCGAGGACGCCCGCCCGTTGTAGCCGATGGGAATCGACAGCCAGTTCGGCGGCAGCGCGTTTTCCGGCCCGCGGAACATCGTGCCGACATTGGTGGCGTGATGCTTGCCGGCGTAGAAATCGGTGTATTCGGCGACGGTGAAGGGCATCAGCATCTCGGTCCCGGCCATCGGAACCATGTAATCGACAAGCGCCTCCGCATCCGGTGCATCCTCTGCCAGCAGGTCGGTGATGCGCGCCCGGAACGCCGCCCATGCAGCGGGGCCCAGTGTCATGAACTCCGTCCAGTCGCCGTAGAAGAAGATCTCTTCCTCATCCTCCATCTGGACGAGGCCGTCCTGCTCCATCCGGGTGACGTCGAGGATCATGTCGCCGATCCCGACCCCGCAGTGCGGCTCCCCCTCGTCCGAGCGGAAGCTGCCGTACGGCAGGTTGTTCAGGGGAAATTCGCAGTCGGGGGCGTTCGCCGCCTCGACCCAGCTTCGCTTCAACGGCATGCCGTCTCCATTCGCTTGGTGTTGCCTTGGACCGGACGTGATCCGGGGGTGCCGCGCCGCGAAGGCGCGGCGGGGGCAGCGCCCCCACCCTCACCTATTTCTTCCCGGGCGTGCCGTCGAACTTCTTCTCGAGGCTTTCCCAGCAGTCGATGTAATCGTCCTGCAGCGGCGCCTCCTGCCCGGCGAAGGCGGTGAGGTGCTGCGGGAAACGGGTCTCGAACATGAAGGACATGGTGTTGTCCAGCTTCTCCGCCTTCAGCTCGGCGTTCGACGCGCCCTCGAAGGCGTTCCGGTCCGGGCCGTGCGGCAGCATCATGTTGTGGAGGCTCATGCCGCCGGGGACGAAGCCCTGCGGCTTGGCGTCGTACTGGCCGTAGATGTTGCCCATCAGCTCGGACATGATGTTCTTGTGATACCACGGCGGGCGGAAGGTGTTCTCGGCCACCATCCAGCGTTCGCGGAACAGGACGAAGTCGATGTTGGCCGTGCCCGGCACGCCGGACGGCGCCGTCAGGACGGTGAAGATCGACGGGTCCGGATGGTCGAAGAGGATCGCACCGACCGGGCAGTAGGTGCTGAGATCGTACTTGTAGGGCGCGTAGTTGCCGTGCCACGCCACCACGTCCAGCGGCGACTGCGCGATCCGCGTCTCGTGGAACTGGCCGCACCACTTGATCGTCAGGGTCGAGGGCACCTCGCGGTCCTCGAAGGCCGCCACCGGCGCCTTGAAGTCGCGCGGGTTGGCAAGGCAGTTGGCGCCGATCGGGCCGCGCCCGGGCAGCTCGAACTTCTGGCCGTAGTTCTCGCAGACGAACCCGCGGCACGGTCCTTCGAGCACCTCGACACGGTAGACGAGCCCGCGCGGAAGGATCGCGATCTCCTGCGGCGCGATGTCAATGATGCCGAGCTCCGTGCAGAAGCGCAGACGCCCCTCCTGCGGGACGACCAGCAATTCGCTGTCCGCGCTGTAGAAATACGCGTCCACCATCGACTCGGTCACGAGGTAGATGTGGGCCGCCATGCCGACCTGGGTGTTCACGTCGCCCGCCGTCGTCATCGTCCGCATGCCGGTGAGCCAGGTGTAGCCCTCCTGGCTGTAGGGCACCGGGTCCCAGCGGTACTGGCCGAGGCTGGTGACATCCTCCACCACGTTCGGCGCGCTCTTCCAGTACGGCAGGTCAATCTTCGTGTAGCGGGTGGAATGCTTGACCGAGGGCCGGATGCGGTAGGTCCAGGTCCGCTCCGGCGGGTTCGCGGTGAAGGCAGTGCCCGAGAGTTGCTCGCCATAAAGGCCGTAGTTGCACTTCTGCGGGCTGTTCATGCCCTGCGGCAGCGCGTCGGGCAGCGCCTCCGTCTCGAAATCGTTGCCGAAGCCCGGCATGTAGCCTTCGTGCGTGCCGACGCCCTGCAGCGCGCGGACCATCCCCTTGGGCAGTTCGAAACGTGTCATGACTCTCCTCCCCGGTGACCATGTAGCGATTGGCGACATAATCGTTGCATTTGCAATGAAGTCAACCCTATTGTTGTGGGGAAGACCCACCTTTGCGGGAGAGGCCGATGAAAGACAGACCCAACCCCGGTGCGCCGCAGGCCGCAGCCCTGCCCGATTTCGACCTCGCACGCTTCACCCCCTACCGGCTGGCGGTGGCGGCAGAGCGCACGTCGGAGGAACTGGCCCGCCAGTACCGGACCCGCTTCGGCATCTCGATCCCGGAATGGCGGGTGCTGGTCCACCTCGCCCAGCCGCTCGACGGGGCCGAAACCGTGTCTGTCCGCGACATCGAGGCGCGCGTGGCGATGGAGAAGTCCAAGGTCAGCCGCGCGGCGACCCGGCTGGAAACCTCCGGCCTGATCGAGAAGGCGCAGGACGCCAGCGACCGGAGGCTGGTCCGACTGGCCCTGACCGACAAGGGCCGCGCGATGATGGCCGAACTGCTGCCGCTGGCGCTGGCCTACCAGCAGGAGATCGAGGCCCGGCTGGCGGAGGCCTTCGCTGGGCTCGAGGCGGGGCTGGAGGCGCTGCTGAACGAGGTTTCGGATCGCTGACGCGATCCGACCGGCGCTCGCTCTGCTCGCGCAGGGGCGCGTCTTGTATGGGCGCAGCACCTGTCTTGCGCGCCTTGCCTGCATAGACGCTTCGCGCGGGGGCTCTGCCCCCGGACCCCCGAGGTATTTGGGCCAAGATGAAGGGATGGCCTTGACCTGCGGCATCCGGGTTTCGCGCGAAGCCGGCCGGCGGCGGCCGCTGCCCGCTCAGGGCGCCCTGAGTTTTGACGCGCCGAACGCGCTGAGCGCCACCATGACCGCCGCCGTGCCGAGGCAGGCAGGCAGGCCGCCCCACTGGTAGCTGAGCCCCGACAGGAGCGTGCCGAGGAGGCGTCCGGCGGCGTTTGCCATGTAGTAGAAGCCCACGTCCATGGTCACCCGCTCCCCCTTCGAGAAGGCGAGGATCAGGTAGCTGTGCAGCGCGGAATTGACGGCGAAGATGGCTCCGAACACCAAGAGGCCCGCGACCAGGGTTGCCGTCAGCCAGGGCGCGGGCGCCCCGGCGAGCGCCACGAGGAGCGCCAGGGACAGCGGCACGGGCACCAGCGCCAGCGCCCAGCCCCGGGCTGCCGTGACGATCTCGGCCTCAGGACGGGAGGCCGCGCGCAGGGCCTTCGGCGCCCAGGCCTGCACCGCGCCGTAGAGGATGGTCCAGACCGCCATGAAGCTGCCGATGGTGAAGAAGGCGGCGCGGTTGCCGGCCTCCGTCCCGTCCGACAGGACCGCGTAGAAGTAGACCGGGATGCCCACCACGAACCACACGTCGCGCGCACCGAACAGGAAGACCCGCGCCGCCGAGAGCCGGTTCACGTTGCGGTCCTTCGAGAAGACCTCGCGGAACTTCGCGCCCTTCCTGCCCGCGGGCAGGCCCGACGGCATCCTCAGCGCCACGGCGGCGAGGATCAGGGCCAGCACCGCCGCCATCCCCCAGACCGACGCCTTGAAACCCGCCAGAGCCAGAAGCGCCGCCCCCAGCAGGAAGCCCAGCCCCTTGACCGCGTTCTTCGAGCCGGTCAGCACCGCGACCCAGCGGAAGAGGCCGCCCTGCCCCTTGGGTGCCAGCACCTTGACCGCCGATTTCGCCGACATCTTGGACAGGTCCTTCGCCACCCCCGAGAGGCCCTGCACCGCCATCACGTAGGCGACCGAGGCGGCGAGACCCCATGCGGGATCGAGCTGCGCCAGCGCCACAAGGGCCACGACCTGCAGGCCGAGCCCCGCGTAGAGCGTCGAGGTCAGGCCGAAGCGCGCGGCGATCCAGCCGGCCGAGAGGTTCGTCACGATGCCCGCCACCTCGTAGAGCAGGAACAGGTAGGCCAGTTGCACCGCGCTGAAGCCCAGCGTGTGGAAGTGCAGGAGCACCAGCATCCTGAGCGCGCCATCGGTCAGCATGAAGGCCCAATAGGCCGCCGTGACGGCGATATAGGCGGCAAGGCCCTGCGGCGCTGCGGTGGCTGTGCTCATGGCCTCGGGTCCGCCGCTGGGTCCGCGTATCTGATGTGGAGGGCAACGACTGCGACGGCACGGCGCATGGCGTGGCACCGCAGACGGGCGCCACCGGTATCGCGGGCCATCTGTCGCGCGACAGGCATGGCAAGGGGAAGGAGAGCGGGCATGAGGATCCTTTCAGACGGGCAAGCGCGCGATCACAGGCTTGCGCCCACCATCATCGCCACATCCACCAGCCGGTGCGCGTAGCCCCATTCGTTATCGTACCACGCGTAGATCTTCACGTGCGTGCCGTTCACCACCATGGTCGACGGCGCATCCACGATGGAGGACCGCGCGTCGTTCACGTAGTCGCAGCTCACCAGCGGACGCTCCTCGTAACCGAGGATGCCCTTCAGCGGCCCCTCCGCGGCGGCCTTGAAGAGGGCGTTGACCTCCTCGACCGTGGTGGCGCGCTCCACCTCGAACACACAGTCCGTCAGCGAGGCGTTGAGCAGCGGCACGCGCACCGCATGGCCGTTCAGGCGGCCCTTCAGTTCCGGGTAGATGAGCGTGATCGCGGTGGCCGAGCCGGTGGAGGTGGGGATAAGCGAGTTCAGAGCCGAGCGCGCGCGGCGCAGGTCCTTGGCCGGGCGGTCCACGATGGTCTGGGTGTTGGTCACGTCGTGGATGGTGGTCATGGAGCCGTGGCGGATGCCCAGCCCCTCGTGGATCACCTTCACCACCGGGGCGAGGCAGTTGGTCGTGCAGGAGGCCGCCGTGACAATGCGGTGCACCTGCGGATCGTAGGTCGCGTCGTTCACGCCCATGACGATGTTGGCGGCGTTGCCGTCCTTCACCGGGGCGGAGACCACGACCTTCTTCACCCCGCGCTCGAAATAGGGGGCGATCCGGGCCTCGGTCTTGAAATATCCGGTGCAGTCGATGACCACGTCCACGCCGTCGAGCGGCAGGTCCTCCAGCGTCTTCGCCGCATGGACCGGCAGGCGCACCCCGTCGACGGTGATGTTGTCTGCGTCGGAAGAGAAACGGGCATCCCAGCGCCCGTGCACGGTGTCGAACTCCAGCAGGTGCGCGTGCATCGCCGGGTCGCCCACGGCGTCGTTGATCCAGGCGATCTGCGCACCCGCCTCCAGCAGCGGCTTCAACACCAGTTTTCCCATCCGGCCGAGGCCGTTGAGCGCGTATACGGTCATGTCGTCTTTTCCATGGTGCGTCCGATGTCGTCGATCCGCGCCTGCAGCGCGACCCGGTCCAGCGTGCCCATCGGCAGGGCGGCGAAGGCGGCGATCCGGTTCTTCAGCGCGCCGTAGACCTGCTGGAAGGCCAGCCTGCGCTCCGCCTCCGTGCCCGTGGCCTTCACCGGGTCGGGCTGCCCCCAGTGACCGGACATCGGCTGACCGGGCCACGGCGGACATTCCTCGTTCGCGGCCGTGTCGCAGACCGTGAACACGAAATCCATCTTCGGCGCGCCCTCGCCCTGGAACTCCGAGACATGCTTGGAACGCAGCGGCGAGATGTCATGCCCCTTCGCCGCCAGCAGCGCCACCGCGTGGGGGTTCAGCTCCGACTGCGGGCGGGTCCCGGCCGAGAAGACCTCGAACCGGTCGCCTGCCATCTCGCGCAGCAGCGTCTCGGCAAAGATCGACCGGGCGGAGTTCCCGGTGCATATGAACAGCACGTTCCACTTGCGCGTCGTATGGTCCGTCATGAGCGGGTCCTCCCCCGACAGGTTGAAACAGATGTCGCCGCGGCCACGGCAGCAGTCGGCGACGAGGAAATTCACCAGCCGCCCCGATCCGCCGGTGTCCGCGGCATAAAGGAGCGATGTGCCCTGCCGATCCTGCGTCACGAGCCCCGCCTGCCGAAGCTGCGCCAGGGCCGCCGACAAGGACGACGGCGGCATCCCGAGCGCCTCTGCCAGGTCGCCCGCCGGCACCCGGTCCGGGTAACGCCGCATCAGCAGCCGAAACAGCGACAGCCGCTTCGGATGGGCGAGCGCGGTGAGTTGCGCGAGGTGGATGTGATCGGCTGATTCCATATTTCCGGAATATTGGAATTAGTAGCGCTCGGCAAGGGCCTTCGTGCCTGTTTCGCCGTTCCATCGGCAAAACGCCGAAACCGAAACCTCTGGCCCGAACGATGTGCACCGCCTATGGAACCGGGGTCGGAACCGCGCGTTGAGCGGCGCCAAGCAATCAGAGAGTCCGCGATGCGCGTTTTCCATTGCCCCAACTGCGGGGCCGACGTCTTCTTCCACAACACCGCCTGCGGCTGTGGCCAGACCGTCACCTTCGACCCGGACACGCAGACCATGCTGGCCGACGCGGCGTTCTGCGCGAACCGCGAAGAGATCGCCTGCAACTGGAAGGCGGAGGACGGCCCGCTCTGCCGCGCCTGCGCCATGACCGAGACGGTGCCCGACCTGCGCGAACCCGACAACCTGCCGCTCTGGGAGCGCAGCGAACACGCCAAGCGCTGGGTGATCGCCAACCTCGTGCGCTGGGGCTGGTTCACGCCGCAGGACACCGGCGCGCGGCCGGTCTTCAAGATGCTGTCCGAACAGACCGCCACCGGCGAGGCGGATGTCATCATGGGCCATGCGGACGGTGAGATCACCATCAACGTGACGGAGGCCTCCGATGCCGTGCTGGCCGACCGTCAGGAACGCTTCGGCGAGCTCTACCGCACGATGATCGGCCACATGCGCCACGAGATCGCGCATTTCCTGTTCCTGCGGCTGTCCGAAGATCCGGCCTTCCCCGACAGTTTCCGCGCGCGGTTCGGCGACGAACGGGCGGACTACGGCGCAGCGCTGAAAGAGCATTATGCCAATCCCAAGTCGCCCGACGGCACGCATATCACCGCCTACGCCACCGCCCATCCGCACGAGGACTGGGCCGAGACCATCGCGCATCTCCTGCACCTCACCGACCTTCTGGACAGCGCTGCCTCGACCGGCCTGTCCCTGCCGAGCGGGCCGCCGCAGGGGTATGACGCCTATCTCGAAACGGATACGGAGGTGCTGCTGACGCTCGCCGTGGACCTGACCATCGCCATGAACCACGTGAACCGGGCGCTGGACCTGCCGGACCTCTACCCCTTCGTGCTGACGCCCGAGGTGCGCGACAAGCTGGCCTTTGCCCACGGCGCGGTGCGGCTGACCTGAGGCGCCGGCGCGCGCGTTTCGCGCGCATGGAGTTACCGGATCCGGGCCTGCCGCCCCTGCCTTGCCGGCAGCACGGGCGACAGGCTTTGAAAAGGTATTTT
Source organism: Sagittula sp. MA-2 (assembly GCF_030126985.1). Taxonomy (GTDB): domain Bacteria; phylum Pseudomonadota; class Alphaproteobacteria; order Rhodobacterales; family Rhodobacteraceae; genus Sagittula. Next base: position 2,833,732 of record NZ_CP126145.1, read on the forward strand.
TGCCAAGATGAAGGTGGGGGCCGGTGCCTTGCGGTGCGGTCCGGGCACTCAGGCCAGCGATGGCAGCCAGAGCACGATCCACGGGAAGGTCACCAGCAGGGCGATGGTGATGGCGTCGGCCACGAAGAAGGGCGTCACCCCGCGGAACACGTCCTGCACGGAAAGCTCCGGCCGCACGCCCGCCACCACGAAGCAGTTCAGCCCGATGGGCGGCGTGATCAGGCAGAACTCCGCCATCTTGACCACTAGGATGCCGAACCAGATCGCGCACATCGTGCCGTTCATGCCAAAGGCGCTGTCGGCGGCAGAGACGGTTTCCCCGCCGTTCAGCGCCATGACCGCCGGGTAGACCACCGGCAGGGTCAGGAGCAGCATGCCGATGGCGTCCATGAACATGCCCAGCACCGCATAGGCCAGAAGGATGCACACCAGGATCAGGAGCGGCGGGTACTGCAGCGACGAGATCCAGTCGGCGAAGGCCGAGGGCAGATCGGCGAAGCCCAGGAACCGCACGTAGATCAGCACACCCCAGATGATCGTGAAGATCATGATCGACAGTTTCGCCGTCTCGACCAGCGCGTCCATCAGCTCGGGCAGGCGCATGCCACGCCAGACCGCCATGAGGAAGACGATGAAGGCCCCGATGGCGCCGCCCTCGGTCGGCGTGCCCCAGGCGTCGCCGCCGAAGGGGTTGTAGACGAAGAAGATGATGATCACGACCACCGCCACGATGGGCAGCGCCGGCGGCAGGCTGGCGAAGCGCTGGCGCCATGTGAAGCCACCCACCGGCGGCCCGAAGCCCTTGATCACCAGCGCCATGCCGACGATCAGCAGCCCGTAGATGATCGCCGAGAAGACACCGGGGATGAAGCCCGCCAGCAGCAGCTTGCCCACGTCCTGCTCGACGATGATGGCGTAGATCACGAGGATCGCCGAGGGCGGGATCAGCGAGGCCAGCGTGCCGCCCGCCGCCACGACACCCGCCGCAAAGCGCTTGTCGTAGCCGATCTTCAGCATCTCGGGGATGGCGATGCGGGCAAAGACCGCCGCCGTCGCGACCGAGGCCCCCGACACCGCCGCAAAGCCCGCCGTCGCGAAGACGGTGGAGACGGCCAGCCCGCCCGGCACCCAGGCGATCCAGCGTTTCGCCGCCTCGAAGAGCGCGCGGGTCAGCCCCGCGTAGTAAGCGAGGTAGCCGATCAGGATGAAGGTCGGGATCAGGCTCAGCGCCTGGCTGGCCACCTTGCCGTGCGGCACCTGCCCCGCGGTCTTTACCGCCACCCCCAGCGCCCAGCCGAATTCCTCCGGGTCGTAGCCCTTCTTCGACCAGAAGATCCAGATCAGCCCGACAAGCCCGGCCATGGCCGCGGCAAAAGCCACGCGCATGCCCAGGACGACCAGCACCAGCATTCCGCCGGTCACCCACAGCCCGATTTCGATTGAGGTCATTTCCATGCGTTCAAGGCCCCTCGGATCGTTGGAAGGCGCCCGTCAGGGCGGCGCGTGCGGCCCGTCATGCGTCGTGCCCCTGCATGTGGTCGGCCTCTGCCCGCGCCTGTTCCGCGGCGGTCTGGACCAGCGGCACCGCCACCGGCCGCCCGATCCCCAGGACGAAGGCCCGCCCGAAGCCCCAGAGCTGCAGCAGCAACCGCAGGCTGATGACCGAGAAGGCCACCGGCACCACCAGCTTGGCCGGCCAGATCGGCAGCCCGATGTCGATGGAGGAATCCCGGCTCCAGTTCGGCTTCGTCATGTCGAAGGAGCGGTCGAAATGCGCCCATGTCCCCCAGACCAGCAGCACCATCAGGACCAGCACGAGCAGCGTCGTCAGGAACTCCGCCAGCCACAGCGCCCGCCCGCCAAGCGCGCCGACGAGGATGTCCATCCGGATGTGCCCGCCCTGCCGCTGCACGTAGGAGATGCCGAAGATCGCGATCACCGGCATCGCCGCCTGGATCCAGTCGACGTAGCCGCGGAGCGGTTCGTTGAACAGGTTGCGCCCGCCGACGGACCAGACCGCCAGCAGCATCAGGGAAAAGGCGCCGAGGCCCGAGATAAAGGCCATGCCCCATTCGAGCTTCAGCAAGGCCCGGTCGAGCCGGGACAGGAGACTGCCGTCTTCAAGGACCGATGCACTGCCGGCCATGCGCCCTCCCTCGGGAAACGGGGTGCTGTTTCAGGAAACGGAAAAGGGTCCGGGCACCCCTGCGCCCGGACCCGAAACGTCAGTTGCTGGCGCGCGCCTCTTCGAGGGCCGTGCCGACGAGATCATAGAGTTCCTGCGCCGGAAGGCCCTGCGCGGACATCTCCTCGATCCAGGCGTCGCGGATCGGTGCACCGCCGACCTCGCGGAACTTCGCCAGTTCCTCGTCAGAGATCATCACCTTCTCGACGCCCTTCTCTTCCAGAACCGCGTCCCACTGCTTCAGCAGCTCGCCGTAGTTCTCGAGGTAATAGGCGATCGCCTCCTCGACGGAGCTGTCGAGCGCCTCGCGCTCCGCATCGCTCAGCGACTCGTAGGCGTCGATGTTGACCACCACCGGGCAGTTGACGGTGCCCGGGTTCAGGTTGGCCGTCCACCAGTCCGCCTGGTTGATCGTGCCGAAACTCAGGTGCGCGTGCTGGGCAAAGGCCACCGTGTCGACAACGCCGGATTCCATCGCCTGGTACGCCTCCGACGAGGTCACGGAGGTCGGAACGCCGCCCACCGCCGTGAACGCCTTGCCCAGGCCGCCGGTCGCGCGCACACGCATGCCGTCGAATTCCGCCACCTCGTCGCGCGGTTCTCCGGTGCCGACGAGGTTGTACTGCGGCATCGGCGAGGTCATCAGCATCTTCGCGTTCCACTGCGCCATTTCCTCCGCGACCGCGGGGTGGTCATAGACCGCGTGGCTGACCGCCACCTCCTCGTCGAGGTTCGACACACCGAGGAACGGCAGCTCCAGCACGGTGATCGCGCGGTTCTTGTCCGGGTGGTAGCCCGCGCAGAACTGCGCCATCTCGAAGGCGCCGATGCTGATCCCGTCGAGATTCTCGGTGTTCTTCGACAGGCCGCCGTAGCTGATGTTCATGGTGAATTCGCCGCCGGTCTTCTCCTCGACCAGCTCGGCCAGCTTGTGGATGTGCTCGGTGAACGCGCGCCGTTTGCCCCAGACCGAGACGTTCCATTCGGTCGCCGCAGCCTCGCTGGCAATGCTCAGCGCCAGCGCCGAGACGCAGATCTTCGTCATCATGTTGGACATGTCATCCTCCCCTTATGTGATGGCGGTTTGGTCCGCTCTGACCCCGAGCCTAGTGAAACAGGGACAGGGCGCAACCCTCTAGCTGCCGCGAAAGTCCCATCGGGAGAGAATCGCCCCTGACGCCCGTTAGCGGTATACAGCCGCATACCGCATCGTTTTGTCACACCCGCCCCCTGGGCCCGCGCACGGCCATGCCGGGTATCGCCGCCCGCAACACCCGCCTGCCGCGAATGAGGGCTCATCCAGATAAATCAGGGGTGTTAGCGCCCTGACGGCAAAATTATTTACAGATTGTCATGCCATTTTCTACAGGCTTTACACAAAAATCTTTATTTAAACTGATGTTATGGAAAAATTTTCGGTTCGCGGTATTGTGCCTTCATTCGCGGTGACCCAACGGAATGCCGTGTCTGAAATGCTTCTTTTGGAGGGGAGGACATCCATGAACGACCACGCTCAACCATCCGCCGCCACGTATCCGCCGTCGTCCGAGGTGGTGTCGCGCGCGCATGTGGATGCGTCGAAGTACGAGGCGATGTATGCGGCCTCCGTTTCCGATCCGGATGCGTTCTGGGCGGAGCAGGCAGAGCGCCTGGAGTGGATGAAGCGGCCGACCGAGATCCGCAACGTCGACTTCACCCTGGGCCAGGTCTCGATCGAGTGGTTCCGGGACGGCACGCTGAACGTCGCGGCCAACTGCGTCGACCGCCATCTCGAGACCCGCGGCAACCAGACCGCCATCATCTTCGAGCCCGACGACCCGAACGAACAGGCGCAGTCGATCTCCTACAACGACCTGCACCGCCGCGTCTGCCGGATGGCCAACGTGCTGGAATCGCTGGGTGTCCGCAAGGGTGACCGCGTGGTCATCTACCTGCCGATGATCCCCGAGGCCGCCTACGCCATGCTCGCCTGCGCCCGCATCGGCGCGATCCACTCCATCGTCTTCGCCGGGTTCTCTCCGGACGCGCTGGCCGCCCGCATCAACGGCTGCGACGCAAAGGTGGTAATCACCGCCGACGAGGCGCCGCGCGGCGGCCGCAAGACCCCGCTGAAGACCAATGCCGACAAGGCGCTTCTGCACTGCAAGGACAGCGTCAAGTGCCTCGTGGTCAAGCGCACCGGCGGCCAGACCACCTGGGTCGAGGGCCGCGATTTCGACTACAACGAGATGGCGCTGGAAGTCTCCGACTACTCCCAACCCGTTGAAATGAATGCCGAAGACCCGCTGTTCATCCTGTACACCTCCGGTTCGACGGGTCAGCCGAAAGGTGTCGTACACTCGACAGGTGGATATCTGGTTTACGCCGCCCTCACCCACGAGGTCACCTTCGATTACCACGATGGCGACGTCTACTGGTGCACCGCCGACGTGGGCTGGGTCACCGGGCATTCCTACATCGTTTACGGGCCTTTGGCGAACGGCGCGACCACGCTGATGTTCGAGGGCGTGCCGACCTACCCCGACGCCAGCCGCTTCTGGCAGGTTTGCGAAAAACACAAGGTAAACCAGTTCTACACCGCGCCGACCGCGATCCGCGCGCTGATGGGCCAGGGTAACGAATTCGCAACGAAATGCGATCTATCCTCGCTGCGGCTTCTGGGCACGGTGGGCGAACCGATCAACCCGGAGGCGTGGAACTGGTACAACGACGTCATCGGCCAGGGGCGCTGCCCGATCGTCGACACATGGTGGCAGACCGAAACCGGCGGGCACATGATGACCCCGCTGCCGGGCGCGCATGCCACGAAACCCGGCGCGGCGATGCGCCCGTTCTTCGGCGTGCAGCCCGTGGTGCTGGACCCGCAGTCCGGGGCAGAGATCGACGCCGTCCCGACGGAGGGTGTGCTGGCCATCAAGGACAGCTGGCCCGGCCAGATGCGCACCGTCTGGGGCGATCACGAGCGGTTCGAGAAGACCTACTTCTCGGACTACAAGGGCTATTACTTCTCCGGCGACGGCTGCCGCCGGGACGCCGACGGCGACTACTGGATCACCGGCCGGGTCGACGACGTGATCAACGTCTCGGGCCACCGCATGGGCACGGCAGAGGTCGAATCGGCCCTCGTGGCGCATGAGAAGGTCGCCGAGGCCGCGGTCGTCGGCTACCCGCACGAGATCAAGGGCCAGGGCATCTACTGCTACGTGACCCTGATGAACGGCGTCGAACCCTCGGACGAGCTCCGCAAGGAGCTGCGCACCTGGGTCCGCCAGGAAATCGGACCGATCGCCTCCCCCGACCTCATCCAGTGGGCCCCCGGCCTGCCCAAGACCCGCTCCGGCAAGATCATGCGCCGCATCCTGCGCAAGATCGCCGAAAACGACTACGGCGCACTCGGCGACACATCCACACTCGCAGAACCAGCCGTCGTCGACGACCTCATCGAAAACAGAATGAACAGGGGGGCCTGACCGATGGACGGCGCACAGACCCCGAACACCTCCCCCGTTCTGATCCTGCTCGGCCCCCCGGGGGCCGGCAAGGGCACGCAGGCCCGGATGCTCGAAGAGCAGTTCGGCTTCGTCCAGCTCAGCACCGGCGACCTCCTGCGCGCAGCGGTCGCCGCGGGCACCGAGGCCGGCCAGCGCGCCAGGTCGGTGATGGAAGCGGGCGAGCTTGTCTCGGACGAGATCGTCATCGCCATTCTGCGCGACCGCATGGCCCAGCCCGACTGCGCGAAGGGCGTCATCCTCGACGGCTTCCCGCGCACCGCGGTGCAGGCGGAGGCGCTCGACCGGCTGCTTGAGGAGACCGGCCAGAAGATCGACGCCGCCGTCAGCCTCGAGGTCGACGACGCCGCGATGGTGACCCGCATCTCCGGCCGCTACACCTGCGGCACCTGCGGCGAGGGCTACCACGACAGCTTCAAGCAGCCGAAGGCCAAGGGCACCTGCGACAAGTGCGGCGGGACGGAGTTCAAACGCCGCGCCGACGACAACGCCGAGACGGTAGCCAGCCGTCTGGACGCCTACCACGCCCAGACCGCGCCGCTCATTGCCTACTACAAGGCCCAGGGCGCGCTGATCGGCATCGATGCCATGGGCGAAATCGACGACATCGCGCGCAAGATGACCGCGATCGTGAAGACGGCCACGGCCTGACAGCCACGGCCAGCCCTGCGGCCCGGGCGGCCGCGGGGACGCGCAGACCCGCGCAAGAAGAGAGGAGCGTCCAAGGGGCCGTCAGGCCCCGCGGGCGAGGACAACTGGGAAGGAGGACCCGCAACATGGCGGACCATACCACAAATTCGGCCGCGCAGGCTGAGGCTGGCAAGAGCTACTGGCAAGCCAACCTGCGCCTCATCATCATCTGCCTCGTCATCTGGGCGCTGTGCAGCTTCGGTTTCGGCATCCTGCTGCGCCCGCTGCTGTCCGGCATTGCCGTGGGCGGCACCGACCTGGGCTTTTGGTTTGCCCAGCAGGGGTCGATCCTGGTCTTCCTGGCGCTGATCTTCTTCTACGCCTGGCGGATGAACAAGCTCGATAAAGAATTCGGCGTGGACGAGGAATAAGAGCCATGGATCAGTTTACCATCAACCTGCTGTTCGTGGGCGCGTCCTTCGCGCTCTACATCGGCATCGCGATCTGGGCCCGTGCGGGCTCCACATCGGAATTCTACGCCGCAGGCCGCGGCGTTCACCCGGTCACCAACGGCATGGCCACCGCGGCGGACTGGATGTCCGCGGCGTCGTTCCTGTCGATGGCGGGCCTCATCGCCTTCACCGGCTACGACAACTCCGCCTTCCTGATGGGCTGGACCGGCGGCTACGTGCTGCTTGCCCTGCTGCTCGCGCCCTACCTGCGCAAGTTCGGCAAGTTCACCGTGTCCGAGTTCATCGGCGACCGCTTCTACTCGCCGACCGCGCGCCTTGTCGCGGTGCTCTGCCTGATCATCGCCTCCATCACCTACGTGATCGGCCAGATGACCGGCGTCGGCGTGGCCTTCGGCCGCTTCCTCGAGGTCGACACCACCACCGGCCTTCTGATCGGCGCGGTGATCGTGTTCGCCTACGCGGTGTTCGGCGGCATGAAGGGCGTGACCTACACGCAGGTCGCGCAGTACGTCGTGCTGATCCTCGCCTACACCATCCCGGCGATCTTCATCTCGCTGCAGCTGACCGGCAACCCGATCCCGGCGCTCGGCCTCTTCGGCTCGACCGCGGACGGCACGCCGCTGCTGACGACGCTGGACCAGATCGTGACCGACCTGGGCTTCAACCAGTACACGGCGCACAACGGCGACACGCTCAACATGGTGCTCTTCACCCTGTCGCTGATGATCGGCACCGCCGGTCTGCCGCACGTCATCATGCGGTTCTTCACCGTGCCGAAGGTCTCTGACGCACGCTGGTCGGCGGGCTGGGCCCTGGTCTTCATCGCGCTGCTGTACCTGACGGCCCCGGCCGTGGGCGCAATGGCCCGCCTGAACATCACCCAGCAGTTCTGGCCCGAAGGCACCGCGGCGCAGGCCGTGAGCATCGAGCAGATCGAGAACGACCCCGAGTACGACTGGATGGCCACCTGGCAACAGACCGGCATGCTCGGCTGGGAAGACAAGAACGGCGACGGCCGCATCCAGTACTACAACGACAAGTCGCCCGACATGCAGGAACGGGCCACCGCAGAAGGCTGGACCGGCAACGAGCTGACCAACTTCAACAACGACATCCTGGTTCTTGCGAACCCGGAAATCGCCAACCTGCCCGGCTGGGTCATCGGCCTCATCGCCGCCGGCGGTCTCGCCGCCGCGCTCTCGACCGCGGCCGGTCTCCTGCTCGCCATCTCCTCGGCCGTCAGCCACGACCTCATGAAGGGCCAGCTGACCCCGAACATCTCGGAGAAGGGCGAACTGATGGCGGCCCGCGTCGCCATGGCCGTGTCCATCGCCGTCGCCACCTGGCTGGGTCTCAACCCCCCGGGCTTCGCGGCACAGACGGTGGCGCTTGCCTTCGGCCTCGCCGCGGCGTCGATCTTCCCGGTCCTGATGATGGGCATCTTCTCGAAGGTGAACAACAAGGGCGCGGTGGCCGGCATGCTGGCGGGCCTGATCGTGACCCTCGTCTACATCTTCCTGCACAAGGGCTGGTTCTTCATCCCCGACACCAACAGCTACACCGACGCGGCGCCGCTGTTCATCGGGATCAAGTCCACCTCCTTCGGTGCGGTCGGTGCGCTCATCAACTTCGCGGTGGCCTTCACCGTGTCGTCGATGACCAAGCCGATCCCGCGCGAGATCGAGGAACTGGTTGAATCGGTCCGCATCCCGCGCGGTGCAGGTACCGCGGTCGACGGCCACTGAGGCCAGCGACCAGACCGACAGGCAACGGCCGGATCCGCCCCCGCGGGTCCGGCCTTTTTCGACCGCCCTGCCCCGCCTTGCTGACCACGCAGCGCGCAGGCCGGGCCGCGGCGGCCCCGAAAAGACCCGACCGGGCGCGACGTCCCTTCCCTTTCCGCAAGGCCCCGCGCTATGCCGGGCACACGTTCTTGGCAAAGGACCCGTGATGCCGATCGACAAAGACGCCCTGCGCAGGTTCCTGACCTCGGTCCACCCCTACGACGCGCTTGCGCCCGAGGTGCTCGAGGAGCTGCTGCCCGCCTTCCGTCCGCAGAGCATCGCCGCGGACCAGCCGGTCTACGAACTCGACGCCCCGCTCGAGGGGCTCTACCTGATCCATTCCGGCGGCGTCGCCGTGCGCGACCGCAACGACGTGCAGATCTCTGCGCTGGGACCGCGCAACTCCTTCGGCGAACGCGGCCTGACCCGCGACGGCCGCGCCGTGACCTCCGCCCGCACGACCGAGGACTCGCTCCTGCTGGTCCTGCCCCGCCCCGACTTCCTGCGCCTCGTCGAGACCCAGCCCGCCGTGGCGAAGTTCTTCGACCGGGGCCGCGCCGCCAAGCCCCGGCGCGCCGACCTCGCCACCAGCCGGGTCGAGACGCTGATGGCCACCCGCACCCTCACCTGCCCGCCCGAAACGACCGTCCGCGAGGCGGCCCGCATGATGGACGAGCGCCACGTCTCCTCGATCTGCATCACCGAGGACGGCATGCTGCGCGGCATCGCCACGGTCCGCGACCTCTCGGGCAAGGTGGTGGGCGGCGGCCTGCCGCTCGAGACGCCCGTGACCCGGGTGATGACCGCAGCACCCGTGACGCTGCCGCCCTCTGCCATAGGCTCCGACGTGCTGCACATGATGATGGAGCGGCGCATCGGCCACGTGCCGATCACCGAGGGGCCGCGCCTCGTCGGCATGGTCACCCAGACCGACCTGACCCGCTTCCAGGCGATGACCTCGGCCGAGCTGGTGTCCGAGATCGCGCAGGCCGGCGACGTGCAGGCCATGGCCCGCGTCACCGCCCGCATCCCGCAACTGCTGGTGCAGCTCGTCGCGGGCGGCAACCGGCACGAGGTCACGACCCGGCTGATCACCGACATCGCCGACACCGCCACCCGGCGGCTCCTGACGCTGGCAGAGGCCAGGCTGGGCCGCCCCCCGGTCCCCTACCTCTGGGCCGCCTGCGGCAGCCAGGGCAGGCAGGAGCAGACCGGCGTCTCGGACCAGGACAACGTGCTGATCCTCTCGGACGACTTCACCGAGGACATGCGCCCCTATTTCACCGCGCTGGCACAGGAGGTCACAACCGGCCTCGACGCCTGCGGCTACGTCTTCTGCCCGGGCGAGATGATGGCCTCTGCCCCGCGCTGGTGCCAGCCGCTCGCCACCTGGCGCGGCTATTTCCGCAACTGGATCGGCAAGCCCAGCCCAGAGGCGCAGATGCTCGCCTCCGTCATGTTCGACCTGCGCGCCATCGGCGGCGACCCCGCCCTGCTCGACACGCTGCAGCACGACACCCTGCGCGAGGCCTCGAAGAACTCGATCTTCGTGGCGCACATGGTGTCGAACTCGCTGAAGCACACGCCGCCGCTGGGCCTCCTGCGCGGCTTCGCCACGATCCGCTCGGGCGAATACAAGAACCGCATCGACCTGAAGCATTCCGGCGTCGTGCCGGTGGTGGACCTCGGCCGCGTGTATGCCCTGCAGGGACGGCTGGCCATGGCCAACACCCGCGCGCGTCTGGAGGCGGCGGTCGCCGCGGGCGTGCTCAGCCAGAGCGGCGGGCAGGACCTGATCGACGCCTACGACCTGATCGCCGAGACGCGGCTGGAACATCAGGCCCGGCAGGCCAAGGCCGGCGAGGCCCCGGACAACTACCTCGCGCCCTCCAGCCTCTCCGACTTTGAGCGAAGTCATTTGCGCAACGCCTTCGTCGTGGTGAAGTCGCTGCAATCGGCACTGGGACACGGTAAGGGTATGCTGGGGTGAGCGGCGGTGCGGCCCAGCTGATGAAAGGTCCGGGGGGCCTTTCAGGCCGCGAACCGGCGAAGCCCCGGGCAGGCGGCGGCGCGGTGCAAAAGATGAAAGGTCCGGTGGCCGCGCAGGCCGCGGACAGGCTGGGCCACGCGACGGCATGGGCGCGTCCGTCGCCCCCCGCGCGGCGCCCCAGGGCGTCCCCGCGGGGCTGAAGGACAAGGGGCAAGGCCCGGACCCGTCCGGCGCACACCCCGTGAAGGAGGAGAGACGATGTTCCTGGAATTACTGGCCGTGATCTTCGCGGGCTTCGCCGGGGCCGGTGCCATGCTGCTGCTGACGCGGGTCACGCGGCTGCCGAAATGGCTGATACCCGTTGGCGCGGGGGCAGCGATGCTGGCGGCGACGATCTCCTCCGAATACAGCTGGTACGGGCGTATGGCGGACAACCTGCCCGAGGGGCTGACCGTGGCGCAATCCGTCACCTCCAGCGCGCCGTGGCGGCCATGGACCTACGTGGTCCCGATGACCGACCGCTTCGTCGCGGTCGAGACCGGGCGCCTGAGGCCCAACATGGAAACCCCGCAGACCTTCCTGACAAAGCTCTACTTCTTCGGCCGCTGGAAACCCGTCACCATCGTCGACATCATGATCGACTGCGACACCGGGCGCCGCGCCGACCCGGCCCTCGGCGACGACTCGCCCCCGGTCTGGCGCGACGTGGGCGCCGACGACCCGATCGTGCAGACCGTCTGCGAGGCGGCGTGACATGTTCTCCGGCCTCAGCCTCCGACTGCGGATCTTCCTGTTCTTCTGCCTGATCGCGCTCGGCGGCACGGCGCTGGCGGGCGCGGCGCTTTGGTTCGGCTACACACGGGCGCTGAGCACGGATGACGCCAACGGCTTCACCCTCGCCGCGATCCTCATCGCCTTCGGCTTCACCGCGCTCTGCGCCGGGATCTGGCTGCTGTTCGACGAGAACGTGGCAAAGCCCATCGAACGCCTCTCTGCCGAACTCCGCGCCCGGGCGCATGCCGGGATCGCCACCCGCGTCGACGCCGACGCCGCGCGCTACCTGGGCGACCTCGGCCCCGCCGCCTCGGCGCTCAGCTCCCAGCTCTCCGCCAGCACGCTGGCCAGCGCCGACCGCATCGCCGCCGAAACCGCGCGGCTCGAATCCGAGAAGGCCCGCCTGACCGCGCTGCTGACCGAGATCCCCGTCGCCACGATCCTCGTGGGCAGCGCCGACCAGATCGTGCTCTACGACGGGCAGGCCGCCGAGGTGCTGGCCTCGCAGGGCATCCCCCGGCTGAACGCGCCCGTGACCGATTACTTCGACGGCGCGACGCTGGCGGGGCTGCGCAGGCAGATGAACAGGACCGGGCGCGAGGTCACGGCCACCCTGCCCGGCCACGACGGCGCGCAAAGCTACGACGCCAGGCTGCGCCCGATGGACGGCGGCGGCTACATCATCCTCGTGGATGCCTCGCTCCTCGACCTCCCGCCCGAGGCCGCCCGCCCCCTGACCTACGACTTCGCCCTGCTCGACCAGGCGTCCGGCGCGCTCGACGCCATGCCGCTCGGACGGCTGACCTACACGGTGTTCGACACCGAAACGACGGGCCTCCTGCCCCACAAGGACGAGATCGTGCAGATCGGCGCGGTGCGCATCGTCAACGGACGCATCGTGCCGGGCGAGCGCATGGACCAGCTCGTCAACCCGGGCCGCCCGATCCCGCCCGCCTCCTCGAAGGTGCACGGCGTGACCGATGCAATGGTCGCCACGGCCCCGGGCATCGCCGAGGCCGGGCGCCGCTTCCACACCTTCGCCCGGGACAGCGTGATCGTGGCACACAACGCGCCATTCGACATGGCCTTCCTGCACCGCCACAAGGCACGCATGGGCGTGGAATGGACCCACCCGATCCTCGACACCGTGCTGCTGTCGGCGATCCTCTTCGGCGCCTCGCAGACCCACACCCTCGACGCGCTCTGCGACCGCCTCGCCGTGACCATCCCGCCGGACCTGCGCCACACCGCACTGGGCGACGCCCACGCCACGGCAGAGGTCTTCAGCCGCATGCTCCCCATGCTGGAGGCGCGCGGCATGGCAACGCTCTCGGACGTCCTCGCGGAAACGAAACGCCACGGCCGCCTGATCGAAGACATGAACTGAGTGGCAACCGCCGCCCCCTTGCCCGAACGGCACGCGGACTGACCATCTCGGCGAAGTCAGGTATTTTTGCCAAGATGAAGGACAAGGCACGCGCTCCCCTTCATCTTGGTCATAAATACCTGAAAAGGCGGGGCCTCCACGCCCTCGCGCCCCCTCCGGCAAGCCAACGCTTCAGAGCCAAAGCCCCCATCGCGCCCGAAGGGCGCGCCGGTCGCCTCGCGCCAGCGAGGCGAAACCCCTCAGGCGCGCCGCCACTCCGCCAGCGGCGTTCCGGTGGCCGCGCAGTCCTGCAGCACCGGCGAAATCTTCCAGACGACCGGGTCTTCCTCCGCCAGCGCCTTCAGCTTCGCCACGATCTCCGGCACGCCCCATTCGTCCGCGTACCACATCAGCCCGCCGCGCCAGCGCGGGAAACCGTAGCCGAAGACCGTCACCAGGTCGATGTCGCACGCCGAGGCCGCGATCCCCTCGCCCAGGATGTCCGCCGCCTCGTTGATCATCGCCAGCAGCAGCCGCTCGCGGATCTCGTCCGGTGCGTAGTCGACGCGCGCGATCCCGGCGAAATGCGCCTCTTCCAGCGCGAGGTCCGCCACGATCGGGTCCTCCACCTTGCCGCCGCCCCCCGGGTAGCGATACCAGCCCGCCCCGGTCTTGCGCCCCAGTTTGCCCAGTTCCACCATCCGGTCGGCGATGGGAATGTAGCGCCGCACCGGGTCGCGCGTTGCGTCCTGCCGTCGCCGGTTGGCGTGGGCGATGTCCAGCCCCGACAGGTCCTGCGCCTCGTAAGGGCCCATGGCGTAACCGAAATCCACCATCGCCTCGTCGATCTCCCAGGGCGTGGAGCCGTCCATCAGCACCGTGTCCGCCGCCTCGCGGTAGCGTGCAAGGATGCGATTGCCGATGAAGCCGTCGCAGACCCCGGCCAGCACCGGCACCTTCCTCAGCGTCTTCGCCAGCTCAAAGCCCGTGGCCAGCGCCCTGTCCGAGGTCGCCTCCCCCTTCACGATCTCCAGCAGCTTCATGATGTGGGCGGGCGCGAAGAAGTGCAGCCCCACCACCCGCGACGGATCGTCCACCGACCGCGCGATCTCGTTCAGGTCGAGGTAGGAGGTGTTGCTCGCCAGCACCGCGTCCGGCGCCAGCGCCGCCTGCAACCGGCCGAAGACCTCGCGTTTCACCTCCATCGACTCGAAGGCCGCCTCGATCGCCAGCCCCGCGCCCGCCGCCGCAGCGTAATCCGATGTCACCGCCAGCCGCGCGCGGCGCTCCTCTGCGCCCGCCGCCGAGATCAGGCCGCGCTTCAGCGAGGCCTCGACGATTTTCCCGACGTTCGCCTCCGCCCGCGCCACCCCGTCGGCGTCGGTCTCCAGCAGGGTGACCCGCAGCCCGGCGTTCAGGCAGGCGTAGGCGATCCCCGCCCCCATCGTGCCGCCGCCGACAACCGCCACGTGGCCGGTGTCGCCCGGCGCGGCCTCCAGCCCCGCCGGCGCCTTGGCCCCCCGTTCGGCAAAGAAGACATGCCGCAGCGCCCGCGCCTGGCTGTCGGCGCGCAGCGTCAGGAAGGCGGTGCGCTCCTCCGCCAACCCCTCCGCCAGCGTCACCGCCGGGGTCGAGGCGATCAGCGCGATGGCCGTCAGCGGCGCCACCTGCTGCGGCATCTTCCGCGCCGCCAGCGCCTGCGCCGCCTCCACCGCCTCTGCGTCCATCTCAGGCGCGGGCAGGTCGCAGACCGGCGTGGCGAGCGCCAGCGTCCCCACGTCCAGCCCCAGGGCCACCGCCAGCGGGTCCTCCGCCAGCCCGTCGACCAGCCCAAGCGCCTCCGCCTTCTCTGCGCTGACCGGCTTGCCCGTGGGGATCATGTCCAGCGCCGCCGCCATGCCGATCAGCCGAGGCAGCCGCTGCGTCCCGCCCGACCCCGGCACCACGCCGAGCGTGACCTCCGGCAGACCGATCTGCACCCCCGGCGCCGCGATCCGGTAACGGCAGGCCAGCGCAAGCTCGCAGCCGCCCCCCAGCGCCACGCCGTTGATCGCCGCCACCCAAGGCACCTCGCAGGCCTCGATGCCCGCCACGATGTCGTTGAGGTGCGGCGCCACGGCGGGCGCGTCGAACTCCCGCGCGTCGCCGCCCGCGGCAAAGGCCCGGCCCGCGCCGGTCAGCACCACGCGGCTCAGCGCCTCTTCCGTCCCGGCCCGCTCCAGCGCCGCGGCCAGCCCCTCGCGCACCGCGAGGCCGATGGCGTTCACCGGCGGGTTGTCCAATGTCACGATCAGGGCCGTGCCCTCTCTGCGGCAGCTCACAGCCATCCGTCACTCCTTCCGCGGCAGCCCCTGCCACCTGTCAGTCCAGAAATCCCTCGTCCGCCAGCAGCGCCTTCATCGCCTCCAGGCTCTCGTCAAGGCCGGCGCCGCTGGTGTCGAGCTGCGCATGCGCCCGCTCGTACAGCACCTCGCGCGCCCGCAGGATGGTGCGCAGCTGCTGCATGGCCTCGGGCTGACCGGCCATCGGCCGCAGGTCGCCCTGCGCGCGCACCCGCGCCATGTGCTCCTCCGGCGAGGCCTTGACCCAGACCGTGTGGAACCGCTCCAGCACCCGCTCGTAGGTGGCGCTTTCCGCCACCAGCCCGCCCCCGACCGCCAGGATGATCCGCTCGTGGGCCGAGATCACGCCTTCCAGCGCCTCCGCCTCCAGCTCCCGGTAGCCTTCGGCCCCATAAAGCGCCATGATCTCCGCCACGGGCATCCCGCCGATCCGCGCGATCTCCGCGTTCAGCTCCAGGAACGGCACGCCCAGCGCCTCGCCCGCCAGCCGACCCAGCGTCGACTTGCCCGCGCCGCGCAGGCCCACAAGGCACACCCGCTGCGCCCGCGCGCCCTCCGGCGCCTGCGCCTCCAGCATGGCCAGCACGCGGGCCTGCATCCCCCGGTCGGCGCGGCGGAACAGCTCGGACATGCGCAGCACCTCGGACGACCACGGATCGTCCTCGCCCACCAGCCGCTCCACCGACAGGTCGAGCGCGCAGGCCACCTTGGTCAGAAGCCCGATGGAGATGTTGCCCTCGCCGGTCTCCAGCTGCGCGAGGTAACGCGGCGAGACGCCCGACATCTCCGACAACACGCGGCGCGGAATATGACGCGCCTCGCGGGCGCGGCGGACACGCTCGCCCACGCGGGCCAGCAGGGCCTCCACGGCCCGGTCCGCCTCCGCCCCGCGCGTCGCCATGTCCTGTGTCAGAGGCCCAGCCTTGCTCATCCCGTTCGCACCGTTATGAATTATAGTGCACACACTAGCCGCTTCGCCCGCGGTGGCAACGCCAAACCGGCCCCCACATCACACACGCCCCTCAGTCCAGATGCGCCTCCACCACCGCCCGGATATCCTCCGGCGGCGGCGCCTTGCGGAAGGTGGGCGCATCGATGAACACGCAGGTAAAGCGCCCCTCGAAACACAGGACCCCGTCCTGCCGCCCCAGCACCTCGAAACTCACCGAGGTCTCGCCCAGCCGCACCGGGCGCACGGCACAGATCAGCCGGTGGCGCGGCGTGACCGGGCTGCGGAAGTCGATGGTCATGTTGACGAACGGCGTGCCGACGCCGCGGTCCAGTTCCATCTGGAACCAGCCGTCCCCCAGCTTCTCCTCCCACCAGGCATTGATCGCATCCAGCGCGAACCAGGGGATGCGCGCGGTATAGGCGATGCGCGCCGGATCGCAGTCCCCCCATGTCACCCGGATCTCATGCTCGAACGGCTGCCCCATACCCCACTCCTGCGACCATCGGCCAAAGGCCGGAAAAACCGCGACCCCGCCCCTGCTTCTTTGCTTCCGAAATACTCCGGGGGGGTGGGGGCTGGCCCCCACGCACGGCCCCGCCCGCTCAGTACGTCTCCACGTGATAGCGCCCCTCGTCGCGCATCCCGTCGCGCAGCGCCGTCCATTGCTGACCGATGCTTTCGGCGATGTTGGTCAGCGCCTTCTCGACCCCTTCCTCCATGCCGCGCAGGCCGCAGATGTAGACATGGGTCTTCGGATCGCCCAGCAGCTCCGCCACCCGGTCCTCCTCGGCGCGCATCCGGTCCTGCACGTATTCCTTCGCCTCCCCCTGGCGCGAATAGACAAGGTGCTGCTCCAGCAGCGCCTCCGGCACCTTCTTCAGCGGGCCGAAATAGGGCAGCGCGTCGGGCGTGCGCGCGCCGAAGAACATCACCATGCCCCCCGACCTGCCGCCCACCGTGCGCTGGCGCCGCATGGTGAAGGCGCGCATCGGCGCCGAGCCGGTGCCGGTGCAGATCATCAGAAGCCGCGCCTCCGGGTCGTCGGGCATCAGGAAGGTCGCGCCGAAGGGCCCCGTCACCCGCACCTCGTCGCCGACCTTCAGGTCGCACAGGTAGTTCGAGCAGAGCCCGCCCTTCTCCCGCTTCACCGTCAGCGACACGTTGTTGTAGTTAGGCCGCTCGCCGTCGCGCGGGCTCGACACCGAGTAAAGCCGCGGCAGGAAGGGCTTGCCCTCCGCGTCCGCGCCCGGCGGGACGATCCCGATGGACTGGCCTTCCAGCACCGGCAAGGGCTGGCCGCCGAAGTCGAGGATGATGTGGCGCACGTCGTGCTCCGGGTCCTTGGTCAGCGGCACGATGCCCGTCACCTTCGCGGTCGCGGGCTTGCCCAGCGTATAGAGGTTCACCGTGGCCTTCGCCGCCGAGGCCGGCGCCTTCGCCTTGCCGCCCGCCCCCGAATGCGCCTCCGCCAGAAGCGCGGCCATCGCCTCGTCCAGCGCCTCGAGCCCGGTTTCCGCCTCGTTGGCGCCCAGGTCCTCCTGCTCCGGCAGTTCCATCCAGCCGAACTGCGCGTCCAGCGAATAGGGCTCGCGCACCACCCGCCACTCGTCGATGGACCCCGTGGGGCAGACCGGGATGCAGTCCATGCAGAAGTTGCACTTGTCCGGGTCCACCACGACGTTCTCGTCGTTATGGGCGATCGCCTCGACCGGACAGGTCATCTCGCAGGTGTAGCAGCGGATGCAGATCTCCGGGTCGATCAGGTGCTGTTTCAGCGGCTTGTTCATCAATCCTCCCACGGGGTCCCGCGCCGGGGACACCTCTGTGACTGTCTGGGTGGGCAAGGGGCCAGGACCGCGCTCAGTCGCGGCGCAGCACCGCCTCGGGGACCGAGAGCATCTCGATCAGCTGCGCGCAAAGCCCGCGGCAGCCCGTGCAGCCGATGCACCCCGGGCATCCCCCCTGTCCGGCAAGGAACTCCTCGCCCAGTGCCGCCACGCGCGGTGCGTGACCGATCTTGCGTTCCATCTGCATCCCAAGGCCCTCCCGACCCGTTTCAATGTCTCTCAGAACATCCCGTTGCCATGCGCGGATGTCTCGGGCAGCACCTGCAGCACATCCCAGTGCTCCACGATCCGGCCCGCCGCGTCGAAACGGAAGATGTCGATGCCCGCGTATTCTTCGTCGGGCCAGACCTGGTGGCAGTGCAGGACCACCAGGTCCCCCTCCGCCACCGTGCGCACGAATTCCACCCGCTTGCCGGGATACTCCCGGGCCATCCGCTCGAAGTAGGCGATGAACCCCTCCTTGCCGGAGGCGACATGCGGGTTGTGCTGGATGTACTCGGCGCCCACGTAGGCCGCGACGGCCTCCCTCGGACGACACTGGTTGAACATCATGTCGTAGAAGGCCTTGGCACTGGCCGTGTTGGTCGCCGGGTCGCTCATCGCAGCCCTCTCCTGTCCTTCCGAAGGTCCGGGGCCACGACGCGCGCCCCCGGACCCGGCCCGCGGCCTCAGGCCATGTGCAGCTTGACGTACTCGAAGTCGCCCGGCTTGTTGTCGATCCCGACCTTCGGCGGCGCGATCCACGAGGCGAACTGCCCCGGCTCGTAACACGGCTTCATCAGCGACTGGATGAAATCGCCGTCGGCCTTCGACGGCAGCCATTCGTCGCGGCGCTTCGCCCAGTCGTCCTCGGACAGGATGTTGCCCTCCGGGTCCGCCTTGATCGCCGAGAAGATGCCGATCTGGCGGTGGAACGCCTCGTGCGGCAGGGTCAGCTGGAAATCGATCCCGGCCTTCTCGATCGCCTTGTTCCAGCGGCCCACGCCACCCGCCGCATCCCGCACGTAATCGTCGCGCAGGCGCATGTTGATCGCGGTCAGCGCCGGCACCTCCTCCGCGACGATCAGACCGTCCTTGACGGTGCGCACCACGTAGGTGTCGCCCTTCAGCTGGTGGTCGTCGTCGATCCGGGTCTCCATGTAGCGGCCCTTGATCCCCGCGTTGAAGGCATTGGCGGCGTTGGTCGACACCTCCTGCCCGAAAAGGTCCAGCGACAGCGTGTAATGCAGGTTCAGCTTCTTCTGGATCGTCGGCAGGTCGATCACGCCCATCTCGCGGATCTTGTGGATGTCGTAGGGATCGGTGATCCCCGCCTTGTTCATCGCCTCGCAGGTCGCCTGGATCGTGCGGCCCACGCCGGTCTCGCCCACGAACATGTGGTGCGCTTCCTCGGTCAGCATGAAGCGGCAGGTGCGCGACAGCGGGTCGAAGCCCGACTGCGCCAAGCTCTCAAGCTGCATCTTGCCGTCACGGTCGGTGAAGTAGGTGAACATGAAGAACGACAGCCAGTCCGGCGTCTCCTCGTTGAAGGCGCCCAGCATCCGCGGCGCCTCGTCCGAGCCCGAAGAGCGGCGCAGCAGGTCGTCCGCCTCCTCGCGCCCGTCCTTGCCGAAATACTTGAACAGCAGGTAGACCATCGCCCAGAGGTGACGGCCCTCCTCCACGTTCACCTGGAAGAGGTTGCGCATGTCGTAAAGCGAGGGCGCGGTAAGCCCCAGGAACCGCTGCTGCTCGACCGAGCCCGGCTCCGTGTCGCCCTGGATCACGATCAGCCGCTTGAGCATGTTGCGGTACTCGCCCGGCACCTCCTGCCACGCGGGCTGGCCCGCATGCTCGCCGCAGGGAATGCGCCGGTCCTCGACCTGCGGCGCCAGAAGGACGCCCCAGCGGTACTCCGGCATCTTCACGTAATCGAACTTCGCCCAGCCCTTGGGATCGACCGACACGGCGGTCCGCAGGTAGACCATCGATTCCTGGAAGTTCTGCGGGATCAGGTCGTTCCACCAGTTGATGTAGCCCGGGTGCCAGCGCTCCAGCGCCTTCAGCACCTTCTTGTCACCGGAGAGCCCGACGTTGTTCGGAATCTGGGTGTCGTAGCTCACGTTGATCAGGTCAAGCATTCCAAGTCCTCCTCGGTGATGCAGAGTTTTCGACGAAAACTCTGCCCCTCAAAGACTTTTCGGACGAAAAGTCTTCTGCCTCGCGCCGTTACACGCGCTCCATGTTGTATTCGCCCCGCACGCCGGTGCCGTAGCGCTGCAGCGCCCCGTTTTCGCCCACGGCGTTCGGGCGGATGAAGATCCAGTTCTGCCAGGCGGTCAGGCGGCCGAAGATCCGGGTTTCCATGGTCTCCGGCCCGGCGAAGCGCAGGTTCGCCTCCATCCCCGTCATCGCGTCCGGGCTGAACGACGCCCGCTCTTCGAGGAAGATGCGGATCTCGTCCTCCCAGTCGATGTCGTCGAGGATCATGGTGACAAGGCCTGCCTCCTCCGCCGCCTCGGCCTCCAGCGCCTCGCCCTTCGCCTCCGCGCAGACGCCCAGCGCGGCATCGTCGTCGAGGAACCGGGTCTGCAGCCGTGTCAGCCCGTTCGCCATCGGCATCGGGCCGAAGTTGGCGTCCGACAGCGTGACGGTGGCGATGGGCCGGTTGTCGCCCTCGAACTCGTCTTCCATCATGTAGCTGCGGTCCACGGCCCAGAGCAGTTCGGCCAGCACACCCGCAAAGCACGACCCGTGCTCCACCAGCGCCACCATCGAGCGCGAGGTCACGTCGACCCGCTTCAGCACCCGCTTCCAGTACTGCAGCACCTCGTTGGCCAGCCAGTGCGCCCTGTCGGACATCAGCAGCGCCTCATGCGCCAGGAGCTTCTCCGGATCGCCCTGCGTCTTGAAGACCATCAGGCCCAGCTCCGGCTCGTTCAGCCGCAGGTGCAGGATCGCGTCGTCGAGTTCGCGCGCCGCCCGCAGCATCCAGGACTGGTCGCCCTCGGCCTCGAACGCCGCCATGTCGGCGGGCGCCTCGCCCTCCGGGCCCTTCACGGTGATCGTCACCGTGCGGCCCGCGCGGTTGGCCTGAACCTCCACGGTCGAATAGGTGACGGAACCGTCCTCGTGGAACGTCCGGTCCAGCGGCGTCAGCACGATGCCCTTGCCGACATCCTTCTTCTTCGAGGCCGCCGCGAATTCCTTCGCCCGCTCCTCCACCGTCGCGTCGAACTTCGAGTTGGGGATCACCTCGTCGACCAGCTTCCATTCCTGCGCCCGCTTGCCGCGCACCCCCTCCTCGGTCGAGCAGAACACGTCCGCCCGGTCGCGGCGCACCTTGCGCTTGTCGGTCACGCGGGTCAGCCCGCCCGTCCCCGGCAGCACCGCCAGCAGCGGCACCTCCGGCAACGACACGGAGGACGAGGAATCGTCGGTCAGCATGATGTGGTTGCAGGCCAGAGCCAGCTCGTAGCCGCCGCCTGCGCAGGCGCCCTTGACCGCCGCGATGTACTTCTGGCCGCTGTCCTCTTCCGCCGCTTCGAAGGTGTTGCGCGTCTCGTTGGTGAACTTGCAGAAGTTCACCTTGTGCGAATGCTTGGCCCCGCCCAGCATGCGGATGTTGGCGCCCGCGCAGAAGATCCGGTCCTTGTCGGACTTCATCACCACGACCTTGACCTCCGGGTGCTCGAAACGCATCCGCTGCACGATGTCCGCCAGCTCGATATCGACGCCCAGGTCGTAGGAGTTCATCTTCAGCTGGTAGCCGTCGAACAGCCCGCCGTTCTCGTCGACATCCATGTGCAGGTGCGCCACCGGGCCGTCGTAATGCACCTTCCAGTGCTTGTAGGCCGTGGGATCGACCTGGAAATCGATTCGCTTCGTCATCGCCGTATTCTCCTCCCGCGCTTGCTGGCACTATACCGCAAAAACCTGTGCCCTCAATGCTGTTTTCGCACTATAGTACCAAAATTATGACCGCCTTCACGCGATTAATGCACTATAATTCACAAATCCCGCCATCACCCGGCGCCACGCCCATCACCGCCCCTCCGGCCCGCGCCCAGGCTTCACGCATCAGGTCCCGCGCCATGCCCTCCAGCCGCTCTGCCGCCGCGTCGCGCCCCATCCGGCGCTTCAGCCGCGCGTTGGCCAGCTGGATGACACCCTGCACCATCAGCTTCTCCGCCGACTTCTCGGGCGCGGCCATCCAGACCGCCTCCCAGACCTCATGCGCCTCCCAGAAGGCCCCTTTCCGGTAGAACCGCAGCCCCTCACGCCAGGCGCGGCAGTCCGCCAGGGGGACCGAGACCTCCTTCAAGGCGTCATAGGCACCGTCCGGCGGCCGCGGCGTAAGGCCCGGCACATAGGGCGTGAAGCTCACGCCACCTCCGGCTCCGCCGCCTCGATCCGCGCAAGCCGCGCGCAGAACTCGGCCACAGCCTCCAGCACCGCCTCCGGCGCCTCCGCCTGCGGGGCGTGCTTCACCCCCGGCAGGATCACCGTGTCCACCGGCGCATAGGACCGGCTCTCGATCTCGCGGATCTGCGCCAGCGTGCCGTACTGGTCATCTGCCCCCTGGATCGCCAGGCAGGGCACACGCCAGTAGTCGATCACCTCGCCCACGTGCCAGTCGCGGAACCCCGGCGCCAGCCAGGCGTCGTTCCAGCCGCGGAAGGTGGCCTCCGGGTCGTCGTGGTACTTCGCCATCTTCTCGCGCAGACCGCCCGAGGCAAAGGCGTCCTTCGCCTCCGCGATGGACGCCAGCCCCCCGGGTTCGGTGAAGAAATGCGGCGCCATCAGCACCAGCCCGCGCACCCGGAAATCCTCGACCGAGCCCGCGTATTCCGCGGCAATCGTCGCGCCGTCGGAATGGCCCATCAGCACGCCGCGCCGGAAACCGATGGCATCCAGCACCTCCGGCAGCACGTCCACCGCCTCGCGCGTCATGTAGTCGAGCGGGCGCGGCAGCTCCGCCGCCTCGGACCGGCCATAGCCCGCGCGCGACCAGACGAAGACGCCCCAGCCGGTGGCCTTGGCCAGCCGCTCCGGGAAATCCCGCCACAGCGCCAGCGACCCCAGCCCCTCGTGCAGCAGCACCAGCGTCGGCGCCTCATCCGGCCCCGGCCCGAAGCCCGCGCATTCCAGCCGCTTGCCGCCTGCCCTGATCTCTACCGGCCATGTCATGCCACGCCCTCCATGTCCTTCTTTGGCGCCGCCTGCGCCCTGAGTTTGAAGCGCTGGATCTTGCCGGTGGCGGTCTTCGGCAGATCCTCCACCACCTCCACCCAGCGCGGATACTTCCACGCGCCGACCCGCGCCTTGACGAACTCCTTCAGCGCGCCGGTGACCTCGGCCGCATCCGCGCCCTCCTTCAGCACGACGAAGGCCTTGGGCTTTTCCAGGTCGTCCTCGTCGCGCCACGGCACGACCGCCGCCTCCAGCACGCCGGGATGGGCCACCAGCGCCTGCTCCACCTCGAAGGGCGACACCCAGATGCCCGACACCTTGAACATGTCGTCGGTCCGCCCGCAGTAGACAAAGCGCCCCTCCTCGGTGATCTCGTACTTGTCGCCGGTGCGCGTCCACTCGCCCTCGAAGGTCGCGCGGCTTTTCGACCGCTTGTTCCAGTAGCCCTCCGCCGCAGAGGCGCCGCGCACCAGCAGCTCGCCCACGCCGCCGGGCAGGATCTGGTTGCCGTCCTCGTCGACGCAGCGCAGCTCGTAGCCCGGAACCGCCATGCCGGAGGTGCCGTAGACCACGTCGCCGGGCCGGTTCGACAGGAAGATGTGCAGCATCTCGGTCGACCCCACACCGTCGAGGATATCCACCCCCCACAGCCGCAGCCAGGCGTTGCCCACTTCCGTCGGCAGCGCCTCGCCCGCCGAGATGCAGGCGCGCAGCCGGTGCTCCGGCACGCCGTGCTTTTCCAGCCAGTGCACCGTCGCGGCATAAAGCGTCGGCACCCCGCAGAAGATCGTGGGCTTCTCGTCGCGGATGATCTGCGCCGCCACGTCCGGCACCGGCCGCCCGTTGAACAGGATCGTCGTCGCGCCCACCGACATCGGGAAGGTCATGGCGTTGCCCAGCCCGTAGGCGAAGAAGATCTTCGCAACGGAAAACACCACGTCGTCCTCGCGGATGCCCAGCACCTGCGCGCCATAGGTGTCCGCCGTGGCCTTCAGCGCGCCATGCACGTGGCGCACCCCCTTCGGCTGCCCGGTGGAGCCCGAGGAATAGAGCCAGAAGGCACATTCGTCCTCGCTCACCTGCGCCACCGGCGCGGCCTCGGCACCCTCGAGGCAGCGTTCGTAGTTCAGGCACCCCTCGGGCGTGTCGTCACCGATCACCACCACGTGCCGCAGGTAGGGGTTCTCCGCCAGCACCGGCTTCACCGCGTCGTAAAGCTCACGCGAGACGAACAGGCAGACCGCGCGGCTGTCGCGCAGGATGAAGTCATAGGTCTCCGGCGTCAGCAGCGTGTTCAGCGCGATGGGGATCACATGGGCCTTGAGCGCGCCCCAGAAGATTTCCGGGTACTCGATCTGGTCCAGCACGAGGCAGGCCACCCGCTGCTCCGGCTGGATGCCCGCCGCGCCCAGCGCCCCGGCCACGAGGTCCGAGCGTTCCGCCAGTTTTCCGTAGGTCAGGCTGCGTGTCTTCCCGGCTGCCTCGCGAAAGGCGACCTTGTCGGCACGGCCTTCGCTCAGGTGGCGGTCCACGAAATGCAGCGCCGCATTCTGATTTTCTGTCATGTTGTCCTCCCAGCGCCCGGGGATGCCCCCGGGTTCTCCCCTCAGATGGCCTCCGGGGTCCTCCTCCCAGAGTCGCTTGTGCGCTATATTGCCAAGATATTATCTGCGGGCAAACAAATATGGGTCGCACAGATACGTTTTAGCAATATAATGCCAATGAGGGTCATGATTTCTGGATTTGTCGTCGCGGTCCGGCCGGGGCATATGCACCGCCGCGCAGGGCGGGGTTTCACGCAGCCCGCCCCCCTGCCACATGCCCGGTGCCAGCAGTTCGGCACAGAAGTTAAGACGGGCCCGTCCCGCGCAACACCGGAAACGTCCCGCCGGGCGCCAAAGGTTACCAACCGGCCGTTTCGGGGGGTCGAAACGGCCGGTTCGTCCCATAACGCGCCGGGGCCAATGGTTAAGATCCGTTCATCCGGTGTGGACGCGGCGCCGAGGCCCCACAACATGCGGTGGTCCTCCGGGCGCACGGCGGATTAACCCCTCCGCGCGGTCCCGGAACCCCGCAGGTTTCGTCAATGCAGGTTAACGCCTCAGATGCGCACCACGTGCCGGTCGGCATTGTCGTAAAGCCTTGAAACCAAAGCCTCTCTCCGCTTCTGCACCTTGCGGAAGTTGAGATTCCCCTTGGCCGTGACCTCGCCGTCGCCCATGGACGGCGGTTCGCTCATCACCAGCGCCCGCGTCACCCGCGTCGCCGACCCGTGCTCCCCCCGCGACCGCAGCTTTTCCGCCACCGCCGCCGCCAGCCGCTCCGACCAGACCAGCGGCCCTTCGGGCACGCCCATGTCGAGCGCGGCACGGGACGGGAAGATCAGCACGCCGATCTCGTTGCGGTCCGCACCGCACACCACAAGATCCTGCACCAGTGGACTGAGATCCTTCAACAATTCCAGCCGCAGGTTCGCGGCGCGCACCCATGTCCCGGTCAGCAGCTTGAAGTCCTCCGAGATCCGCCCGTCGAATTTCATGCCCTTGTCCAGGTCGTCCGGATCGACGAACTTCATCGCGTCGCCGGTCAGGAAAAACCCTTCTTCGTCAAAGGCCTCGGCGGTCTTCTGCGGATCGTTCAGGTAGCCCGGCATGATGTTCGGCCCGCGCACCCGGATCTCGCAGCGCAGCTCGGCGTCCGGCAAGAGCTTCACCTCGACCCCGGTCATCGGCACGCCGACAATGCCGGAGCGTTCGGTCGGTTCATGCTGGATCAGACAGGCCGGTCCGGTCTCCGTCAGACCCCAGGAGGAGATCATCAGCGGCACTTCCCCCCGCACCTCGCGCGCCATGGTCTCGAGGTCGTCCCAGACGTCCTGCGGCAGCGACGCCCCCGCATAGAACACCATGTCCAGCTCTTCGAAATACCTCTGCCGCAGCTCCGCGTCCGCCTTCATCGCCTCGCACATCTGCGCAAAGCCCACCGGCACGTTGAAGGCCAGCGTTCCGCCGATCAAGCGGTTGTTTTCGATGCTCTTTCCGATCAGCGCAGGCGTCGGCTTGCCGCCATCGACGTAAAGCGCGCCACCATTCGCCAGCATCATGTTGAAGTTGTGCGACCCGCCGAAGACATGGTTCCACGGCAGCCAGTCGACGATCCGCGGCGGCTTCTCTCCAAGGAACGGCAGGGCGTCGAGCAACTGCGCCTGGTTGGCACACATCATCCGCTGCGTCGTCACCACCGCCTTGGGATGCGAGGTCGAACCGGAGGTCATCAGGAACTTGGCCACGGTATCCGGCCCCACCTCCTGCGCCGCCGCGTCCACGCCCACGTCCGAACCGCCCGTCATCGTCTCCAGCGCGGTCATGCCGGCACGTGCATTGCGCGACACAACCTTCTCGAGTCCCTCGAAAATCTCCAGCGCCAGCGCATCGCCGTAGCGTTCCCCGTCGTCGGCAAAGACCATCGCGGGCCGGACCACCTCGACGCAGTGCCGCAACTGGCCCCGCGCCTCCGGGATCAGCGCGTATTGCTCGGCCAGCGGCACCGTCGGCACCCCAACGTATTGCGCCGCAAGCGTCAGCAACCCGTGGTCCACGCCGTTGCCCGAAATCACCACGATCGGCGTCTCAGGCCCCATGCCGCGCGCCAGAAGCGCCGCCGCCAGCGCGCGCACCCGCTCCCGCGTCTCGGCATAGCTCACCTCGCGCCAACCCGCGCCGGACCGCTCCGCGATGAACACCCGCTGAGGGGCCTCGCGGGCCCAGCGGTCCACCCAGTCGCCGGTCCTTTCGGCAACCGGGCTCATCTCGTAGCCCGAGGTCAGCAGGATCGACCCGTCGGCCCGGTCCTCCCGCACGACCTTGTGCGCGCGATACGTCAAGTCCATGGCCTATCCCCTTGGAAAGATCAGCGCTGCGGCAACCGCACAGCGCCATCCAGACGGATGACGGAGCCGTTCAGGTAGGGGCTTTCGAGGATCTGGCAGACAAGCTGCGCATATTCCGCCGGATCGCCCAGACGGTGGGGGAAGGGCACGTTCGCCACGATCCCGTCCACCGTCTCCTGCGGCAGCCCCTCCATCATCGGCGTGTTGAACAGGCCCGGCGCGATGGCCATGACGCGCACGCCCTGCTTCGCCATCTCGCGCGCCGCCGGCAGGCACATCGACGCGATGGCCCCCTTCGATGCCGAGTAGGCCACCTGCCCGATCTGCCCGTCCTCGTAGGCGACGGAGGCGGTGTTGACCACAACCCCGCGCTCGCCGCTCTCCAGCGGCTCGAGCGCCATCATCTCGCGTGCCGCATGGCTCATCACGTAGTAGGTGCCCATCAGGTTCACCCGGATCGTCTTCTCGAACAGGTCCGTCGACAGCGCGCCGTCACGGCCCACGACCCGGCCCGCCAGCCCGATCCCGGCGCAGGACACGGCGATCCGCGGCGCGCCCAGCCGCTGCTTGACCTCCGCCACCGCATCGGCAACCGACGCCTCGAGTCCCACGTCCGTCTTGACCGCCATGCCGCCGATCTCGCGCGCCATGGCCGCGGCGCCGTCGCCGTCGAAATCGAGGATCCCGACCTTTGCGCCTTCTGCCGCCAGCCGCCGCGCCGTGGCGGCGCCCAGCCCGCTTGCTCCGCCGGTAACGATCGCAACCTGTCCCGAAATCTTCATAGGATGATCCTCCTTCGCAGCCCCGCTGCTTCACCTTGTCCAAATACCTCGGGGGGCGAGGACCGCCCGCGCAGCGGTGAAGCGCCACAAACGCAAAGGCGCTTCAAGGGCCGAGCGGGGCAGAGCCCCTTCCCCGATGGCCATCCGCGTGCCCGGCCTGCCGGACGCGCGCGAAACCGTTTGTCGTATCGCCCTGCCAGCCGCACGGGCCGACAGGACGTAGGGCGGAGTTTCACTCCGCCTGTCCTTTCCTCAGCCTGGCAGCAGGAACAGCGTGATCGCCGGGAAGGCCACCAGCAGCACCACCCGCACCAGGTCGGAGACCACGTAGTAAAGCACCGCCGAATAGGTCTTCACCATGGGCGTTTCCGGGCTCATCGCGTTGATGACGAAGAGGTTCATCCCCACCGGTGGCGTGATCAGACCGACCTCCACCACGATCAGCACGAGGATGCCGAACCAGATCGCCGTGTTCTCCGGCGACAGGCCGAAATCCAGCGCCGAGATCACCGGGAAGAAGATCGGGATCGTCAGCAGGATCATCGACAGGCTGTCCATGAAGCAGCCGAGGATCAGGTAGACGATCAGGATCACCGCAAGAACCGCGATGGGCGAGAGGCCCAGCTCCACCACCCAGGACGACAGCTCCTGCGGCAGGCGCGTCCGGGCGAGGAAGGCATTGTAGAAGGCCGCCCCAAGAACGATGAAGAAGATCATCGCCGAGGACCGCGCCGTATCGGTGAAGCTCTCCAGCAGCGTGCGCCACGTCAGGCCCCTGTTAACCAGCGCAATGATACCCGTTCCAAGTGCACCGACGGCCGCGCCTTCGGTCGGGGTGAAGATGCCGCCGTAGATGCCTCCGACCACCGCGACGAAGACCAGCAGCACCGGCCAGACGTCGATCATCGCGCGGATGCGGTCGGACATGGGCTGCGGTTCGCGGACACCGGCGCTCTTGGGGTTCACGCGCACGTAGACGGAGACGGCGATCATGTAGCCGATGGCGGCCAGCACGCCCGGCACGAAGGCCGCGAGGAACAGCTTGGCGATGTTCTGCTCGGTCAGGATCGCGTAGATCACCAGCACGACCGAGGGCGGGATCAGGATGCCCAGCGTGCCGCCCGCGGCCAGCGTCGCGGTCGAAAAGCCGCCGTCGTAACCGTAGCGCTTCAGTTCCGGCAGGGCGACGCGGCTCATGGTGGCGGCGGTGGCCAGCGACGATCCGCAGATCGCGCCGAACCCAGCGCAGGCGCCGATGGCCGCCATGGCCACCCCGCCGCGCCGGTGCCCCAGCCAGGATTCCGCCGCCTTGAACAGCGCCTGGCTCATGCCGCCGAGGGTCGCGAAATAGCCCATCAGCAGGAACATCGGCACGATGGACAGCGAGTAGTTGGAGAAGGTCGAATAGGCCAGGTCCTTCAGCTGCGCCATCGGCAGCCGGGTGTTGCCCATCACCAGCCACATGCCCGCGAAGCCCGCCGAGAACATGGCCAGCCCGATCGGCACGCGCAGGAAGATCAGAAGCAGCAGCGCCGGGAAGGACCAGATGCCGATCTCGAGATTGCTCAATGGTCCGCTCCCACAGCGTTCGGGGCGATCACGCGCCCGGTCATAAGTTCGTAGATGCGCACAAACGCCATGTAGACGCCGATCACGGCTGTCACGACGGCCCCGGCAAGGCTGATGGCATAGGCCCACCAGACCGGGAACTGCAGCAGCAGCGTGGTCTGTCCCGAGGAGATCTTGCGCGCCATGCCCTGTTCGAGCTGCACTGCGATCACCACCAGCACCACGGCGAAAAGGATGGAGATCAGGACCTCAAGCACCCGGTTGGCGGTGCGCGGCAGGAAGTTGGTGAACACGTCGACGGAGGCATGCCCGCCCGTCACCGTGCAGAACGGCAGGAAGGCAAAGATGCAGAACGCCATGCCCGCCTCGACCAGTTCGAAGTCGCCGGGGATCGCGCCTATGCCCCAGTCGATCAGCCCCTGCGCCAGCCCCGGCAGGACGCCCGCGCTCGCCATCGCATGCAGCAGGGAGTTCCCCGCCCGGCCGATGATCGACAGGCAGGTGATCAGGATCAGTAGCGTCAGCAGCGCCCCGCCAAGAAGCGCCATCAGGCGTGCAAGGCCCAGGACGATGCGGTGCAGACCGGCCATCGCAGCTATCCCCCAACTCTCGGATTACAAAGGGTGAATCCGGGGCCGCGCGGGTCTGCGCGGCCCCGGGCACGGCTCACTTGCCGTAGGTGTCCATGGAGGGGTCGTATTCCTCCATCAGGGCTTTGGCCTCGTCGATCAGGGCTTGGCCGTCGATGCCCTTGTCCTTCATCTCCGCCACCCAGCTCTCGTAGATCGGGTTGACCAGCTCATCCCACTTCGCCGCGTCTTCTTCGGACACGGTGATGATGTTGTTGCCGAGGTCCACGGCGATCTGGCGGGCCGGGCCGTCCGCGTCGGCCTGCGTACCGCCCGCGTAGATCGAGAAGGCGAGGCCGGAGTTGTCGTCGATCACCTGCTGCAGGTCTTCCGGCAGGCCCTCGTAGGCGTCCTTGTTCATCGCCAGAACGAACGTCAGGTTATAGAGCGCGGGGCCGTCGAACTCGGTGTGGTTCTTCACCAGTTCCGGGACCTTCAGCGCCGAAGTCACTTCCCACGGGATGGTCGTCCCGTCGATAACACCCTTGGACAGCGCCTCGGACACGGCCGGGACCGGCATGCCGATGGGCTCTGCGCCGACGCGGGTCAGCAGGTCGTTCACGAGGCGCGACCCGCCGCGGATCTTCATGCCCTCGAGGTCGGAGGGCACGGTGACCGGCTTGTTGGTGTGGAACATGCCCGGACCGTGCACCCAGGTGCCGAGGATCTTGAGGTCGGCGAACTCACCGTCCTGCATGTGCTCCTCGAACATCTTCCAGTAGGCGTAGGACGCCGCGCGGGCATCGGACACCATGAACGGCAGTTCGAACACCTCGGTCGAGGGGTAGCGGCCCGGCGTGTAGCCCACCACGGTCCAGACGATGTCGGCGATGCCGTCGATGGCCTGGTCCATCAGCTCCGGCGGGGTGCCGCCCAGTTGCATGGAGGGGTAGCGCTCGATCTCGATGCGGCCGTCGGACGCCTCCTCGACGTTGTCGGCCCAGACGTCCAGAACGTCCTTCGGCACGTTCGCCTGTGCGGGCAGGAATTGGTGCAGGGTCAGCGTGACCTCCTGCGCCATGGCCGAGGTCGTGGTCAGCAGTGCCGTGGTCAAGGCCGCGGCAGCACCAATGAAAGTTCTGCGAGTGGTCATCATGTTCCTCCCTGAATGACCGGAAGCCCTTTTGCGGGCTGCGTTCTAGTTCCTGGCGCCCGGCCGCGCGACAATGGCGGTGCCTGTCTGCCGCGGCAAGGCCTTGGTCGGTCTGTGCATGTGGTTTCGGGTCTGTGCTCCGGCGGCGATACGCATTGCATGATCCGCACCGCAGCCCATCCGCGCAGTCTCCCTCACCCCGGACAGGTGCCGCACACCGCCATGCACGGCGATCAGACGACACGTCACGCGACGCGCCGCCCTTCCCCGCAAAAGCGATGAACGTGAGACTGCCATGATGTCCTCCCCTACATCCCGACCAGTGTGCAAAATCTTGCAGACATCGCACTATAATGCAACACCGAAGCATCTTACCGGCATGGGACCAGAGTCGGTCTCGTTTGTCCAGTATCTTCCACTAGGAAACAAAATTTTGATCCGGCGCCCTGAACGTGTGCCGACGAGACACCAGTGTAGCATGGGGCGTCAAGCGGGTTGATCCGTCAAACAAAAAACCGCCGCGCGACCAAGCACGCGGCGGTTCGGCCTTGCATTCGATACGCGCCAGGGCAGCGTCCGCCCTGCTGCGCCAAGGCGGATCAGGACAGCGAAACGGCCTTGCCGGTTTTCGCGGATTCGAAGGCCGCATCGGCCAGTTCCAGCGCCTTGAGGCCATCCTCGCCGGTCGTCGGCGTCGGCGTGCCCTCGACCACGGCCTTCACGAAGGCGGCGATCTCGTTGGCGTAGGCCACGGCGTACCGGTCCATGAAGAAGTTCAGGAGCGGCGGCCGGGCATAGCCGCCCTCGCCAGCGACCTCCACGGTGGATTCGTGGCGGTTGGCGGCCGAGGCCATGCCCTTCGATCCGTGCACCTCGATCCGCTGGTCGTAGCCGTAGGTGGCGCGGCGCGAATTGCTGATGACCGCCTGCCGGCCGCTCGCGGTCTTGAGGATGACGTTGACGCTGTCCCAGTCGCCCGCAGCACCGATCTCCGGATCGACGAGGTTCGAGCCCTGCGCCATCACGGTCACCGGCTCTTCACCCAGGAGCCAGCGCGCCATGTCGAAATCGTGGATCGTCATGTCGCGGAAGATGCCGCCAGAGACCTTGATGTAGGAGACCGGCGGCGCGCCCGGATCGCGGGAGATGATGTTCACCATCTCCACGTCGCCAATGGTGCCCGCGTCGATTGCCCGTTTCACCGCCATGAAGTCGGGGTCGAAGCGGCGGTTGAAGCCGACCATCAGGGTCGCGCCGGTTTCTTCCACGGTCTTCAACGCTTCGCGGACACGGGTGGCCGACAGGTCGACGGGCTTCTCGCAGAAGATCGCCTTGCCCGCCCTGGCGAACTTTTCGATCAGGTCGGCGTGTGTGTCCGTGGGGGTGCAGATCGCCACGGCGTCGATGTCGTCGGAGGCCGCGATGTCGTCGGTGCTACGCAAGTCGCAGCCATACCGTTGCGCCATGGAGGACGCCGCTTCTTCCAGCGGTTCGTAAAGCGCGACGAAAGAGGCGCCGGGTGTGGCGGAAATCGCGCGGGCATGGGCCTGCCCGATGCGGCCGGCGCCGAGGATGGCAAAGCGTAGGGTCATTCGAGAGGCTCCTTGCAAGGAACGGTATCAGGGATGGCCGAGGCGGGCACGGCCATGCGGTCAGGATCGGCGGCCGGTGACGGCACGGGCAAGGCCGCGCTTCGGTGCTGCGGCCTCGTGCGACCGGCGCGCGGATCGGCGGCCCCTGTCACGCAAGCGTCGACGCATCGGCGGTCCTGTCCGTATATCGCTCCTCCTTCTGCAAAGCTCTCTCCCGAGATGAGGGGCGATGCAAGCCGCCCATCCGCCTTCGCCTCATATCGCATCATGCGGGAAGGCGGCGAATGACAATATTCTCTCACGGCACGGGGACCATGCTGCCGGGCCGCATGCGGGGCTTGTGGCGCCCCACAGACCCCCGCGGCCTGCGTTCCGACCAAGCCGCATGTCGGGGTACGGAATGCCTCCGTCTTCGGCGGCGTCTTCAGCGTTGATCTGAAACCCCGGGTCCGGTTAGACAATCGCATGGATTTCAACTGCCCGAATTGTGGACATCCGATTCCGGACAAGGTGAAGACGGCGGTCATGCTGACCTGCCCGTCCTGCGACACCACGCTTTATGTCCAGTCCGACAAGCTGCTGAACGCGGGAACGTCCGGCGAGATGCACGACGGGCCGCAGCTCTTCTCCATCGGCGACATCGTGAAGCTGGGCCGCAAGGCGTGGGAAGTGCTGGGCCACGCACGCTTTTCCTACGGGCGCGGCTGGTGGGACGAATACTGGTGCGAGGACCCGAAGGGCGCAGGCGCCT
Source organism: Sagittula sp. MA-2 (assembly GCF_030126985.1). Taxonomy (GTDB): domain Bacteria; phylum Pseudomonadota; class Alphaproteobacteria; order Rhodobacterales; family Rhodobacteraceae; genus Sagittula. Next base: position 2,867,061 of record NZ_CP126145.1, read on the forward strand.
GGATCTCCGTCGACGAGGGCGACATCGTCATACAGGTGCCGGTGGACGAGAGCGCCGAACAACCGGCGCTGCGCACAAACAGCCGCATCGGCATGCCGTTCGAATGGCACAGGGAGCATTTCCGCGTCGTGGAGACCGGGAACGGCGAATGCGTGGCGGTCCGCGGCGTGTTCGGCGAACGGGTCGTGGTGGGCGACACCTTCAGCTACGCGAACGCGCAGGGGGATGAGGGCACGCTGCTCTCTGCCGAGACCGACGGCACCGGCACCGCGTGGTTCACCGGCGAATGGCACGATCCCTTCGAGGTCTCCGGCACGCTGAAGGTGGTGTCGTGACGCGCGCGGCCCTTGCTTCCATCAACTGCACGTCCTGCGGCGCGGGACTGAACGTGCTGGGTGGCGGGCGCGTGGTGGTGCACATCTGCTCCTACTGCGGGGCAGAGCTCGACGCGCAGGAAGACTACAAGGTCCTGCGCAAGTTCGACGACCTGCAGCGCCCCGACACACCCTTCCGGCTGGGCATGGAAGGCACCCTGTTCGGGGTCGACTGGATCATCGTCGGCACCATCGGCATGAAGGACGGCCCGTGGAGATGGGTGGAGCACCAGCTTTATTCGCCTACCCACGGCTACGCCTGGCTGAACGTCGAAGAGGGCAACTACACCTTCTCGCGCCGCGTGCGGAAGGTCAGCCACCCCTCGTGGATGGACAGCCGCTGGGTCGAATCCGCAGAAAGCCGCCCGCAGGTCCTGCTGAATGGCGAACGCTTCCGCTACTATGAGACGTCAGACGCGCGCATCACCTTCCTCGAAGGCGAATTCACCTGGGCGCCGCAGATCGACGACACCACGCAGACGATCTCTGCGCTATCCGACGAGGCGATGCTCGACTTCTCCCAAAGCGGGGTGGAGCGGGAAATGCACCGCACGATCTGGCTGGCCCCGGCAGAGCTGGCAGCCGCCTTCAAGCTGACCGACCCGCTGGGACCGCCGCTGTCCCGCCACCCGCTGATGCCGTTCAAGGGCGGCACCAACGACCGCTTCATGACGCGCGCCGCCGCCATCTTCGCGGCGGCCTGCATCGTGCTGTCGCTCTTCGTCGCGGCGACCGCCAACAAGCGCGACGTGCTGGGCGAGACGGCGATCTCTCTGGCCGCCCTGCCCCAGACCGTGGAATTCCCGGTCACGCAGACCGACCGGCTGGTGCAGATCGATCTCGGGGCGCACCCGTCGAACGCCTGGCTCTGGGTCGGGATGGAGGTCCTGGACCCGGAGGGCGAGACGCTCTTCGAATCCGGCCGCGCGATGGAGTTCTATTCCGGCCGCGACTCCGACGGCACGTGGACGGAGGGCAACCGCACCGCCAACCTGCGCTTCCGCCCGCCCGCCGCCGGCACCTACCAGATCATCTTCAACGAGAAGGAAACGGAGCTCTGGATCTCCGGGTCGGAACCCACGAGCTTCACCGTCTCCGCCCGCGAAGGCGTGCGGTCGGCAGGCTGGCTGGGGGTGCTGGGCATCCTCTTCGGCCTCGTCGCCGTGATCCCGCTGGGCCGCCGGCTCTGGCACCGCACCGTCCGCTTCTCGGGCTCAGACTGGACGGACGAGGACTGACATGAACCTGTTTCGCATCGTCTTCGTCATGGTCTCGCTCGCGGCGGTCGCGGGCACGACCTACGTGTCGTGGTACGGATACGGCGGGGCCAGCTCGGATGTCTCGAAATCGATCCGGCAGGGCTCTGCCGGACCCGGCGGCCTTGCGGGCCGGGTGAAATAGCGCGCAGAACAGGATTTGAGGGAGTCTCACATGGAACCGGTCATCACCATTCAGCTGTCGGAAGTCATCAGCACCATCTTCTACACCTTTCTCGGGGTGGCGCTGATGGGGGCCTGCTGGTGGGCGATCAACCGCTTCACCCATTTTTCCGTCATCAAGGAAATCGAGGAAGACCAGAACACCGCGCTGGCGGTGCTGATCGGATCGGTCTTCCTTGCGCTGGCGATCATCATCTCGGCAGTCATCCTGTCTTGAACACGCCCGCTGGCGCCCCGGACGACCGGCGGCTGAAGGAGGTCTGGCTGCTTCTGGCCACCTTCCTCGTCGCGGTCGCGGGCCTGATCTACGAGCTGATCGCCGGTACGGTGTCGAGTTACCTTCTCGGCGACTCGATACGGCAGTTCAGCTTTGTCATCGGCGTCTTCCTCAGCGCCATGGGTCTGGGCGCCTGGGCCTCCCGCTTTGTCGGAGAGGCGGTGCGCGGTTTCATCTGGGCGCAGATCGCGCTGGGGGTCATCGGCGGCTTCCTCGCGCCGCTCCTGTTCTTCACCTACGCCGCGACAGGCGAGGTGGGGCTGGCGCTCTACGGTGCACTGATCGCCATCGGCGTGCTCTCCGGCATGGAAATCCCGCTGATCGCCCGCGTTCTGGAATCCATCGGCGCGACCTCCTTCCGGTTCGAGAACGTGCTCTCCGCCGATTACGTCGGTGCGCTGGCGGCCTCCCTCGCGTTCCCTCTGCTGGTCATCCCCAACCTCGGGCTGATGTCCGCCTCACTCGCCTTCGGCACGCTGAACCTCGCCGTGGCGGCGCTGTCGCTGGTGATCTTCCGGGATCTCGCCAGCCGGGCGCAATGGATCGGCTGTGGCGTGGCGCTGCTGGCCTCGGTTGCGGCCTTGGTCCAGTCGGAGCGGCTGGTCTCCGTCGCCGATGCGGCGCTGTTCGAGGACGACGTCATCACATCGGAGACGACGCCCTACCAGCAGATCTCCGTCACGCGGTTCCGCGACCGGGTGCGGCTCTACCTCGACCATTCCATCCAGTTCGACAGCCTCGACGAGTACCGCTACCACGAAAGCCTGATCCACCCGGCCATGGCCCGGGCCGAACGTGTGAAGGACGTGCTGATCCTCGGTGGCGGCGACGGCATGGCGGCGCGCGAGGTGCTGCGCCACGAGGGCGTCGAGAGCATCACGCTGGTCGACCTCGACCCGCGCATGACCGAGCTGTTCCGCGACACCGACGAACTGGCCGCCCTGAACAGCGGCGCCCTGCGCGACCCGCGCGTGCATGTGGTCAATGCCGACGCATGGCGCTTTGCCGAGGACACCGACGCAATCTTCGACGTGATCGTGCTGGACCTGCCCGACCCGAAGAACATCGCCCTTTCCAAGCTCTACAGCCGGGAGTTCTACAGCCTGCTGATGGAGCGCGTCTCGGCCACCGGCGTGCTGGTCACGCAGGCCGGATCGCCCGTCTACGCGCGAGAGGCCTTCTGGTCCGTCGTCCGGACCTGGGAGGATGTGCGCAACCCGGCCGCCCCGGACACCGGGCTGACCATCCTGCCCTACCACGCCTACGTCCCGAGCTTCGGCGAATGGGGTTTCGTCATCGTCGAACCGCTCGCACGGCGCGCCCGCCCGCTCGACCTGCCCGAGGGGCTGCGGTTCCTCACGCCCGAGGTCTGGCAGGGCGCCCAGGTCTTTGCGGCCGATACCGACCGGGTTGAGGTGGAGCCCAACACCCTGCAAACCCACCGGCTGGTCGATTATTACCTGAGCGGCTGGGACCACTGGTTCCGCTAGGCCCGCCTGCACGACCCCTGCACATCTCCTGACGCGCCCTTGCACGCGCGGCACGCCAGCCTGCGCCAAAGGCTCAACGAAGGAGACACACATGGGACAGGAGTTCGCGCGCGGCGTGCCGCAGGTACTGGCGATGGACGGATGGTGGCTGGATGGCGACGGCGGTGATGGCGAAGCAACCCCCTCGGACACGCGCCGGGGTGCGGCGATACGCTTCGGAGGTCTGGCGTTCCTCGTGCTGCTCGCGGACCTCTTGTTCTGGCACCGCACCCCCGGCATATCCCTCGCGCTTTTCGCCGTAGCGATCTTTGCCGTCGCCACATGGGACGGGAGGCCGACGGCGCGGCTGGTGCGCCCGGCCCTGCTGCTGGTCTTGGGCGCCCTGCCTGTGGTCGAATATGTGCAGGTCCTGTCGGTGGGCTTTCTCCTCGCCGGCCTCGCCGCAAGCCTCGTCTGGGCGCGCGTCCGGCCGGAGGACCCCTGGCTGACCACGGGCCTCGCCTGGCTGGCACGCCTGCCCGGCGCATGGGCGGCCCCCCTCAACCCGGACCGCTGGTGCCACGCCTTCCGGGCGCTTCGCCGCGCACCGGAGACCGGTGCATTGAGACGCCTGGCCGCCGGTTGGGCCTTTCCGGTCGGCGGCGCATTGGTCTTCGCCGGGCTGCTCGTCGGGGCGAACCCCGTGCTCGGCCAGGCCCTCGACCTGCGCCCCGACGTCTTCACACTATTGCAACGCGGGATGTTCTGGGCCGGCATTGCCCTGCTGGTCTGGCCCCTTCTCGACCGGAGCCTGCCCCGCCCGGTCGCCCTTCCGCAAACACTGCCCATGGCCGGCCCGCGCTTCGGCCTGACCCGCACGTCGGTGCTGCGGGCGCTGGTCATGTTCAACGCTCTGATCGCGGTTCAGACCGTGATGGACGCGGCGATCCTGCTGGGCGGCGCGGCCTTGCCCGAAGGCATGACCTACGCCGAATACGCCCATCGCGGCGCCTACCCGCTCTTGGCCACCGCCCTGCTTGCCGGGGCCTTCGCGCTGGCCGCGCGCCCCTTCCTCGGCGAACACCGGGCAATCCGGCCGCTCCTCCTCTTGTGGCTGGTGCAGAACGTGGTGCTCTGCGGCGCCGCCATGCTGCGGCTGGAGCTTTACGTCGCGGCCTACGGGCTTACCTACCTGCGCGTGCATGCGATGATCTGAATGGGGCTCGTCGCGCTGATGCTGGCGCTGGCCGTCTGGCAGGTGCTGCGCGGTCACGGCAACCGCTGGCTCCTGGTGCGCGGCGCGCTGCTGGGGCTCGCCACGCTTTACGCCACCGCCTTTGTGAACGTCGCCGAGAAGATCGCCGACGGCAACCTGTCGGCCCCGGCCACCCGGCAGACCGATTTCGCCTACGTCTGCAGCCTCGGCCCGATGGCGCAGGACGCCTATGCCCGGGCCGTCGCCCAAAGGCCCTATCTCGAAGGCGTGCTCGTCCGACACGGCTGCGCCCTGACCGAGCCACGGATCGCGCACTGGCAGGAATGGGGGTTCCGAAAGGCGCGCGTCGGCGGATATGGTCTCGCCGAAGCGGAGCCCACGACCCGATGAAGATACTGATTGTCGACGACGACCCCAGCCTGCGCGACCTCCTGCGCCTTGCACTCGAACGCGCCGGGCACACGGTGATCTGCGCCGCCGACGGCGCGCTCGCCCTGACCCATGCCGCGCGAGAGACACCCGACCTGATCGTGCTGGACATCGGCCTGCCGGAAATGGACGGCTTCGAGGTCTGCCGCCGCCTGCGCGCCCGTTCCGACGTGCCGGTGCTGTTCCTCACCGCGCGCGACGACGAGGTGGACCGCATCGTCGGACTGGAGATGGGCGCCGACGACTACGTCACGAAGCCCTTCAGCCCGCGCGAGGTCGTGGCCCGCGTCGCCGCGATCCTCAGGCGCTACGGCGCGCCCGCCCGCGACGACACCCGCAGCCACGGCGCCATCACCCTCGACCGGGAAGCCCGCCTCTGCCGCGCCGCCGGACAGCCGGTGGCGCTTACGGGGACGGAGTTCCAGATGCTCGACACGCTGATCGCCGCGCCCGGGCGGCTCTTCACCCGCGCCGAGCTGGCCTCCGCCGTCTGGGGCGCGGGCGCGCAGCAATCGGACCGCACGATGGACAGCCACCTGCGCAACCTGCGCCGCAAGCTGGCCGACGCCGGCGTCCCCGAAGCCATCGAGACGGTGCACGCCCAGGGCATGCGCCTCGGTCCCTGCACGGCAGACGCCGCGTGACCCGCCGCTGGCGCCCCTCGCTGGGGCTGGTGCTGGGTGGCGCACTGGCCGGGACCCTCGCGCTCTCGCTGAGTGGGCTGGTGGTCTTCCGCTACCTCGGCCCGGCGATCGGCTACCGCGAGGCAGCCGTGCTGCTCGGATCGCTGATCGCGGCGGTGACCGCGGTCGTGGGCTGGCTGCTCGTCCGCCTGCTGCTGCGCCCGATCCATGCGCTCGAAGCCTACGCCATGGCCGAAGGCACGGCAGAGGTCCCGCGCCACTACGGCACCCGCGAACTCCACGCCACCGCCCAGCGGGTCATCGCAATGACAGAGGCGCTGCGCGACCGCGAAGCCACGGTCCGCGCCTACACCGACCACGTCACGCACGAGATGAAGACACCGGTCTCCGCGATCCGCGCGGCAGTGGAACTGATGCAGGACACCGCGGCCCTCTCCGACGAGGAACAGCAACTTCTGGCCCGGATCGACACCGCCCGCCAGCAGATCGAGACCCGGCTGTCGGCCCTGCGCCGCGCAGCGCGGGCACGCGAGGTCCGCTATCTTGGCAGCACCACGCTGGAACGGCTGGCGCCCGACCTGACTGCCGCACACCCCGGCCTGCAGATCGACCTCGACGGGCAGCGCGTTGCTCTGCCGATGGGCCGTGAAGGCGTGCTGGTGGTCCTCGCACAGATGCTGAACAACGCCGCGGAGCACGGCGCCACGAGGGTCGCCATCGCCGCCGGGCAGTCCGACGAACAGACAACGCTCGAGGTGCACGACAACGGCACCGGCATCTCCGGCGGCAACGCCGCGCGCATCTTCGACCCCTTTTTCACGACCCGCCGCGATGCCGGCGGAACGGGCATGGGCCTCGCCGTCGCAGCCAACATCCTCGCCGCGCACCGCGGCGACATCGCCCTCGTGCCGTCTGCCACCGGCGCCCGTTTCCGCATTACCTGGACCACCCACTGATCCGCGAAGGGCCTCCCCTTCACCTTGGTGCAAATACCTCCTTGGGTGCGGGTTAGCCCCCCACGGACCGACGGGCAGACACCCCTCACGGCAAACACGCCCTTAGCAATCCATATGCCGAGTCATTTCGTCAGGATTGACATTTCCGACTCAAACGCTCAGGAAGAGTCTAAGACACGACAGATGGAGGGACACCCATGAAGACCTTGATGACCACCGCCGCCGCGATGTCGCTTTGCGCTGCACCGCTCTTTGCCGCCGATAGCGCCGAGGTGCTGGACACCTATGCCGACATCGCGCAGGCGGGATACGAGGACAGCCTGACCACCGCGAAGGCCCTGCAGGAGGCCGTCGATGCGCTGATCGCCGATCCCTCGCAGGAAACACTCGACGCCGCCCGCGAGGCATGGCTCGCCGCGCGTGTCCCCTACCAGCAGACCGAGGTCTTCCGCTTCGGCAACGCCATCGTGGACGACTGGGAAGGCAAGGTAAATGCCTGGCCGCTGGACGAAGGGCTGATCGATTACGTCGACGCCACTTATGGCGGGCCGTCCGACGAGAACCAGTTCGCCGGCCTGAACGTCATCGCGACCCCGACCTTCACGCTTTCCGGCGAAGAGGTCGATGCTTCCGAGATCACGCCCGACCTGATCTCCGGCACGTTGCACGAGGCCGACGGGGTGGAGGCGAACGTGGCCTCCGGCTATCATGCCATCGAGTTTCTGCTCTGGGGTCAGGACCTCAACGGGACCGAGGCCGGTGCCGGTGACCGGCCCTATACCGACTACGCCTCGGGCGACGAGTGCACCAACGGCAACTGCGACCGCCGCGCCGAGTACCTCCAGGCCGCGACCGAGCTTCTGGTCAGCGACCTCGAGTGGATGGCCGCACAATGGCAGGACGGCGGCGCCGCCCGCGATGCGCTGATGGAAGACGAGGACGCCGGGATCGTGGCGATGCTGACCGGCATGGGGTCGCTGTCCTACGGCGAGCAGGCGGGCGAACGGATGCGCCTCGGCCTGATGCTGAACGACCCGGAGGAAGAGCACGACTGCTTCTCCGACAACACGCACAACTCGCACTTCTACGACGGCAAGGGCGTGCAGAACGTCTATCTCGGCAGCTACACGCGGGTAGACGGCACCGAGGTGACCGGCCCCTCGCTGAGCGACATGGTGGCCGAGGCCGATCCTGCCCTCGACGAGGAAATGAAGGCCAAGCTGGACACCACCATGGACAAGCTGGGCGCCATCGTCGCGGCGGCCGAGGACGGCTTCTCCTACGACATGATGCTGGAACGCGGCAACGCCGAGGGCGAGGCGCTGATCATGGGAGGAGTCGAGGCGCTGGTCGACCAGACCCGCAGCATCGAGCGCGTCGTCTCCGCCCTGTCGGTTGACGGCATCGAGTTCGAAGGCTCCGACAGCCTCGACAATCCTTCGGCCGTCTTTCAGTAAGACGCCGAAGCTTGTGCCGGTCCGGAATGGGTGCCGGACCGGTACGGGATACCCCCGGCCCGCCCTTGCTGCGGGCCGGGGACCAGAGCCAGGGCCCGACTGCGCGGCCCAGCCAGCGGAGAAGACGGGCATGAAAAGAAGCGGGTCGATGTCAGGGTGGATAGCCACGGTCGCGTTGGTCGGACTGACAAGCGCAGCAGCGGCACAGGACCTTTCGGACGTTCACCTTCATGTGGTGCCCCGCACCGAAGCCGAGCGTGACCGCATTGCAGGCGCCACAGCCGCACCCCAGCAGTTCGAGACTCCGCAGACCTTCGAAGCCAACCCCGGCGGCGCGGCGACGGTCCGCGCCATGACCACGGCGGACGCCTTCTCGCAGCCATCCGGCAACATCTCCTTCGAGCGCGAACTGGATTTCAAGGTCGGCAACGGGTTGTTCAAGAAGGTCTGGGTATCCGCCCCTTCCTCCACCCTCGCCTCCGACGGGCTTGGCCCGCTTTACAACGCCCGGTCCTGCCAGCGCTGTCACCTGAAAGACGGCCGAGGGCATCCGCCCGAAGGACCCGAGGACACAGCCGTGTCGATGTTCCTGCGCGTGTCGGTGCCGGGCACCGACGAAGACGTGTTCGAAGAAATTGCCGAATACCTGCCGACGAAAGCCGACCCGGTTTACGGCCTGCAACTTCAGGACTTCGCCCTGCCCGGCCACGCCGCGGAATACCGGCTCGACATCACCTACGAAGAGGAAGAGGTCCGGCTCTCCGGGGGCGAAGTCGCTTCGCTGCGGGTGCCGACCTACCGCGCCGCCGATCTGGGCTACGGCCCGCTGGCAGAGGGCGCGATGCTCTCGCCGCGCGTGGCACCGCAGATGATCGGCCTTGGCCTGCTGGAAGCGATCCCGGCGGAGGACATCCTTGCCAACGCCGATCCCGATGACAGCGACGGCGACGGTATTTCCGGCCGGGCGCAGATCGTCTGGTCGGCAGAATACAACCAGCCCATGCTCGGCCGTTTCGGGCTGAAGGCGGGCGCGCCCACGATCCGGGAACAGTCGGCCGCCGCCTTCGCGGGGGACATCGGCATTTCCAACCCGCTGTTCGATGCGGGTGCCGGCGAATGCACCGAAGCGCAGGTCGATTGCTTGGCTGCCGCCCACGGCGACACGGACGAACGCGGGTTCGAAATCGACGCCGAAGGCCTGGACCTCGTGGCCTTCTACAGCCGCAATCTCGGCGTGCCCGCCCGCCGTGGCGAAGGCGACCCGGAGGTGCTGCGCGGCAAGCAGGTTTTCTTCGAAACCGGCTGCAACAAGTGCCACACGCCCACTTTCGTGACGCACCGCCTGGAGGACCGGCCCGAACAGTCGTTCCAGCTCATCTGGCCGTTCACCGACATGCTGCTGCACGACATGGGGCCGGGACTGGCCGACAACCGGCCAGAGGCACGCGCCAGCGGACAGGAATGGCGCACCGCGCCGCTCTGGGGGATCGGTTTGACCGAACAGGTCTCCGGGCATACCTACTTCCTGCATGACGGGCGGGCGCGCTCCCTTCTCGAAGCGGTGCTGTGGCATGGCGGAGAGGCGCAGGCGCAGCGCGACTCGGTCGCGAACATGCCGCCGCCGGACCGCGCCGCCCTGCTGACATACCTGGAGAGCCTGTGATGCCCCTTCGTCCCGCCCTGTCCGCCCTGTTCTGCCTCTGCGCGGGTGCGGCGCTGGCCAACCCCGCCCCGTCAGAGATCGTCGCGACCGAGGTCATTCCCGGCTTCGAACGACTGGCAGAGAAGGCCGACGCGCTCGAAACCGTTGCCCGGACGGACTGCGCCCCGGACAGCCCCGCGCTGCGCGATGCCTGGTCCGACGCATTCGACGCATGGGTCCGGGTCAGCCACCTGCGCCTCGGCCCGACCGAAACCGGCGACCGGGCCTTCGCGCTGGCGTTCTGGCCCGACACCCGCGGCTTCACCCCGAAAACGCTCGCCACGCTGATCGCGGATGAGGACCCTGCCGTGGAGACGGCGGAGACCTTCACCCATGTGTCGATCGCCGCGCGGGGCTTCTACGCGATGGAATTCCTGCTGTTCGATCCGCAGTTCACCGGCGCGGGCGACTACGGCTGCGCCCTGATACAGGCGGTGACGCGCGACATCTCCGACATCTCCGACGCCATCCTCGAGGATTGGCGAACCGATTTCTCCGACGCCTTCACGGAGGCAGAGATCGGTCCGGACGGGCGGTACCGCACGAACGACGAGGCCTTGCAGGCGCTTTACACCACGCTGACCAGCGGGTTGCAGTTCACCTCCGACACGCGGCTGGGCCGCCCGCTCGGTACTTTCGAGCGTCCCCGCCCCACGCGGGCAGAGGCCTACCGCTCCGAACGCTCGCTGCGCCATGTCCGCCTGTCGCTGGAGGCGACAGAGGATCTGGCGCTGGCACTGGCGCAGGACGCGCCCGAAAAGGTCCGCGCCGGGATCACCGACGCCTACGATGCGGCCTTTGCCGAGGTCGAGGCACAGGAAAGCCCGGTCTTCGCTGGCGTCGACACGCCCATGGGCCGGTTCAAGGTGGAAGTCCTTCAGCAGAAGATCGACACGATCCGCTTTGTCATCGCGTCGGAGCTGGGCCCTGAGCTGGGCCTTGCCGCCGGCTTCAATTCCCAGGACGGAGACTGACCCATGCTGTCACGCCGGGGCATGTTGGGAGGTCTGGCCGCCGCGGGCCTCTGGCCGATGCGCAGCTGGGCCGATGTGGGCGGTCCCGCCTACCTGGCTGCCGCCCAGACGCCCGGCGGGTCCTACGCGCTGCACGGGGTCTCGGCCGGCGGTGACAGCCTGTTCGACGTGCCCCTTCCCGCGCGGGGCCATGCCGCCGCCGCCCACCCCGAACGCGCAGAGGCCGTGGCCTTCGCCCGCCGCCCCGGCACTTACGCCGTGGTTCTGGACTGCCTCACCGGCGAGGTGAAGGCCGAGCTGACGGCCCCTGCAGGGCGGCACTTCTACGGCCACGGCGCGTTTTCGGCGGACGGCGGGCTGCTGTTCACCACCGAGAACGATTTCGAGCACGCGGAAGGCATCATCGGCATCTGGGACGTCGCGGGCGGTTACCGCCGCCTCGGAGAGTTCCCGTCCGGCGGCACCGGGCCGCATGAGCTTCGCCTGATGCCCGATGGCAAGTCGCTGGTCATCGCCAATGGCGGGATCGAGACCCACCCGGACGCCGGGCGCGCCAAGCTGAATATCCCCTTCATGGCGCCGAACCTGACCTACACGACGCTCGACGGCACGGTGCAGGACGTGGTCGAGCCGCCCGCCACCGAGAACAAGAACTCCATGCGTCACCTCGCAGTCCATGCCAGCGGACAGGTTGCGCTGGCCTTGCAATGGCAGGGCGAACTGTCTGACGCCCCGGCCCTGCTGATGCTCCACCGGCGCGGAGAGGCACCGGTCTGGGCGCAGGCCCCGGAACCATCGCATGGCGCGATGCAGGGCTACGCGGGCAGCGTGTCGTTCAGCAGGGACGGCTCCTCCGTTGCGATCACCTCGCCCCGGGGCGGTCTTGTGCAGGTCTTCGACGCGGACAGCGGCGCCTTCCGGACGGAGGTGGCCCTGACGGATGTCTGCGGTCTGGCGCCGCTGGGCGACGGGTTTGTTGCATCGACCGGCACCGGCGGATTCCACGCGGTCGGAACCGACGCAAAGGTTTTGCGCATGCACAAGGTCGCCTGGGACAACCACATCGTTCCCGTCGGACCCTCCCGCGCCGCCTGACGCCCATTTTGCAGGCATCTGCCGCGCGACGCGGCAGATAGCCGTGGCATGTACCTTGTGCAGCGCCGTGCGTTGGGCACAAAGGACGCATGAGTGATCGTCTGACCATCGTCGTCGTCGAGGCCGACCGGGACCGCGCAATCGCTATCGTCGATGCGCTGCAGGGCTCCGGCGACTTCGACGTGCATGTGATCGGCAACCCGTCGTCGCTGGCCCGCCGCATCGCGGCACTGGCGCCGGACGTGGTCCTGATCGACGTCGACAATCCCACGCGCGACATGCTCGAGGAACTGACGCTGGCCTCCGGCCCGCTGGAGCGCCCCGTGGCGATGTTCGTGTCCGGAGCTGCGGGCGGTCTGGCCCGCACCGCCATCGAGGCGGGCCTTTCGGCCTACGTGGTGGACGGATTGCAGCCTGAACGGCTGAAGCCGGTGCTCGACGCCGCCATCGCCCGCTTCCAGATGATGCACCGGATGCGCCGTGAACTGGTCGAGACGCGCCGCGCACTGGAGGAACGCAAGGTCATCGACCGCGCCAAGGGCCTGCTGATGAAGGCGCGCGGTCTGGGCGAGGAAGAGGCCTACGCCCTTCTGCGCAAGGCGGCGATGGACCAGGGGCGCCGGGTGGCGGAGGTGGCAGAGGCCATCGTGACAACGGCGGGGCTCTTGGGATGAAGATCGTGAACGTGCCGGTCGCCTACGTGCCGCTCGTGGATGCGGCGCCGCTGATCCTCGCCAACGAGATGGGCTTTGCCGATGCCGAGGGCATAGCACTCGACCTCGTGCGCGCGCCATCGTGGTCGTCGGTCCGGGACATGCTGGCCTTTGGCCGGGTGGACGCGGCGCAGCTTCTGTCGCCGGTGCCGGTCGCCATGGCGCTGGGGCTGGGCGGGGTCCGTCAGGATATCTCGGCGGTTTCGGTCCTGTCGGTCAACGGCAACGTGATCGGCGTCAGCCGTGCGCTCGAAGACCGGATGCGGGCGCAGGGCTACGTCTTCGACTTCCGCGATCCCTCCGCCGCGGCGGAGGCTTTGGCCGGCGCCGTCGATGGCAAGCTGGTCTTCGGCGTGCCCTTCCCCTTCTCCATGCACCGCTCTCTGCTGGACTACTGGATCGAGGCGACCGCGCTCGCGCCCATCGACTACGAAGTGCGCACGGTCCCGCCACCCCTCATGGCCCAGGCCCTTGCCGACGGCGACGTGGATGCCTTCTGCGTGGGCGAACCCTGGGGGTCGCTCGCGGTGGAGGAAGGCACAGGCGCGCTCCTGCTGCCGGGCAGTGCCATCTGGGCCTTCGCGCCGGAGAAGGTGCTGGCGGTTCGGACCGACTGGGCAGAGACAGAGCCGCACCTGCTGGGGCGGCTCATGCGGGCCGTGTGGCAGGCGGGCCGCTGGCTGAAGGACCCGGAACACCGCATGTCCGCGTCCGAGATTCTGTCGCGCCCGGCCTACCTTGACCTGCCGTCCGAACTGATCGACCGCGCGCTGTCCGGTCGGCTGACGATCTCCGGCCACGGCGAACAGCGCGAAGTGCCCCATTTCATCGAGTTCCACGAAGGCGCCGCCACCTTCCCGTGGCGCAGCCAGGCGAAGTGGATCGGTCGCGGCCTCGCCCTGCGCAGCGGCCTCGACCTGGCGACGGCGGCGGCGGCTTCTGCCCGTGTGTTCCGCAGCGACATCTACCGCGCGCAGCTCAAGGACAGCGGCGCGGACCTGCCGGGAGCGTCCGAGAAGCTGGAGGGATCGATTCGCCACGAAACCGCCGTCGCGGCGCAGTCGGGACGCCTGACCCTGCTGCCGGACGCGTTCTTCGACGGACGCATTTTTGATCCTCTGGCCGAGTAGTGCCGCGAAAATCGGCACAAACATGCGCCGGAAGTGAATAATAAAAGCGTGGGCGCCGCGTCGCAGCAAAATCTCTTGATCGCAGCACGGCAGATCTGACAACTGAAAGGGCAAGGCCGCAATGGCGCGGGCTTGCACGAAATTCTCTCCCGATGATCGGGAAACCACCGAGCACCGCAGCTCACCTTCGGCCTCTCCTCCTCCCGAGGCCGGATGTGTCTGCGGTGTTTTTTTGTTTCTGCCCCGTGCCCTGGCGCGGATGACCCAACACAAAAGGGACGAAGCACAATGAAGACATTCCTCACAGCTCTCGCCGCCTCGACCGCGCTGGTCAGCCCGGCCTTCGCCGAACTGGACCTCGAAAAAGACGAACTGACCTTTGGCTTCATCAAGCTGACCGACATGGCGCCGCTCGCTGTCGCCTATGAACAGGGGTACTTCCTCGACGAGGGCCTGTTCGTGACGCTCGAAGCGCAGGCCAACTGGAAGGTCCTGCTGGACGGCGTCATCGGCGGGCAACTGGACGGCGCGCACATGCTGGCCGGTCAGCCGCTGGCGGCGACCATCGGCTACGGCACCGAGGCGCACATCATCACCCCCTTCTCGATGGACCTGAACGGCAACGGCATCACCGTGTCGAACGCCGTCTGGGACGAGATGAAGCCCAACATCCCGACCAACGCCGACGGCCTGCCGCAGCACCCGATCTCGGCAGAGGCGCTGGCCCCCGTGGTCGAGAAGTACAAGTCCGAGGGCAAGCCTTTCAACATGGGCATGGTGTTCCCGGTCTCCACCCACAACTACGAACTGCGCTATTGGCTGGCCGCCGGCGGCCTGCACCCGGGTTTCTACTCGCCCGAGAACATCACCGGCCAGATCGGCGCCGACGTGCTGCTGTCCGTGACGCCCCCGCCGCAGATGCCCGCGACACTCGAGGCCGGCACCATCTACGGCTACAGCGTGGGTGAGCCGTGGAACCAGGCCGCCGTCTTCAAGGGCATCGGCGTGCCGGTCATCACCGACTACGAACTGTGGAAGAACAACCCCGAGAAGGTCTTCGGCATCACCGCCGAATTCGCCGAGGAAAACCCGAACACCACGCTCGCGGTAGTCAAGGCGCTGATCCGCGCCGCCATCTGGCTGGACGAGAACGACAACGCCAACCGCATGGAAGCGGTCGAGATGCTGTCGAAGCCGGAATACGTCGGCGCCGACGCCGAGGTGATCGCAAACTCCATGACCGGCACCTTCGAGTACGAGAAGGGCGACAAGCGCGAGGTCCCCGACTTCAACGTGTTCTTCCGCTACAACGCCACCTACCCCTTCTACTCGGACGCGGTCTGGTACCTGACCCAGATGCGCCGCTGGGGCCAGATCGCCGAGGCGAAGCCCGACAGCTGGTACGACGAGGTGGCGAAGTCGGTCTACAAGCCGGAGATCTACCTCGAAGCGGCGCGCCTGCTGGTCGACGAAGGTCTCGCCAACGAGGAAGACTTCCCCTGGGACACCGACGGTTACAAGGCGCCGACCCCGGCCGAGGATATCATCGACGGTATCACCTATGACGGCAAAGCGCCCAACGCCTACCTCGAAAGCCTGCCGATTGGGCTGAAGGGCGAGCAGACCGTCGTCGGGACCGAGGTCAAGGGTTGATCTGACGCCCCTGCGCCCGTGCGATGTACGGGCGCAGAACACCTCCCGCATTGGATGAGCAAAACCGTGGCTCCGCCGGTGCGCCCTCCCTGAATGCCGACTTTCTCCGGATACGCGGACACGGCCTTCCCGCCCTCTTCCGCAACCAACCCAAGCACCGCGCGGCCGATCTGTCTGCGCGCAACGAGGACCCGAAAACATGACGACCGTCGATCCGAATTTCACCGATGACGCCGCCCGGGAAGCCCGGCGCGCCCGTCTGTTCACCCGCATCAACAAAGCCGACAAGTGGTTCCAGGTGCTTGGCCTGTCTTGGGTCACACCCGTCCTAAAGGCCGCAGCCGGCGACAACCCGCAGGCGCAGATGAAAGAGATCTGGCGGCTGCTGATCGTGCCGATCCTCGCCATCGTCGCCTTCCTCGCGCTTTGGGCAATGCTGGCGCCGCAGGTGCAGACCTCTCTGGGTGCCGTGCCGGGCCCCGGCCAGGTCTGGGAAGAGGCCGTGAACCTGCACGAGGACGCCATCGCCAAGGCCGAGAAGCAGGCGAAGTTCGAGACGATGGTTGAGAAGCGCAACCAAAAGTTCATCGAGGCGGGCGAGCCCGAGAAGGTCAAGGACGTGGCCTACACCGGCGCGCCGTCCTACTACCAGCAGATCTGGACCTCCATCCAGACGGTGTTCTTCGGCTTCGTGCTCGCGACGCTGGTCGCCGTGCCGCTGGGCATCCTCGCCGGTCTGTCGCCCACGGCCAATGCCGCGATCAACCCGCTGGTGCAGATCTTCAAGCCGGTCTCGCCGCTGGCCTGGCTGCCCATCGTGACGATGATCGTCTCCGCCGCCGCCGCGACCGATGGCGGCCTGTTTGCCAAGTCCTTCATCATCTCCGCCGTGACCGTGACGCTCTGTTCGCTCTGGCCGACGCTGATCAACACGAGCCTCGGCGTGGCGTCGATCGACAAGGACTTGGTGAACGTCTCCAAGGTCCTGAAGATGAACACCTGGACCAAGATCACCAAGCTGGTCCTGCCCTCTGCCCTGCCGCTGATCTTCACCGGTCTGCGCCTGTCGCTCGGTGTGGGCTGGATGGTGCTGATCGCCGCCGAGATGCTGGCCCAGAACCCCGGCCTTGGAAAATTCGTCTGGGATGAGTTCCAGAACGGGTCCTCCTCCTCGCTCGCCAAGATCATGGTCGCGGTCTTCACCATCGGCATCATCGGCTTCCTGCTGGATCGCGTGATGTACGCCCTGCAGTCCCTCTTCACCTTCACGAACCAGCGGTGATCGACATGGGTATCCTAGAGTTCAAGAACGTCTCCAAGAGCTACGGCCAGGGCACCGCCGCAACGCATGTCCTGAACGGCATCGACCTGAAGGTGGAAGAAGGCGAATTTCTGGTCCTGCTGGGCTTCTCCGGCTCCGGCAAGACCACGCTGATCAACCTGATGGCCGGCCTGCAAAAGCCCACGAAGGGCGAGGTCACCTTCAAAGGCAAGCCGGTCGACGGTCCCGGCCCCGAGCGCGGCGTGATCTTCCAGAGCTATTCGCTGATGCCGTGGCTCACGGTGGAGGGCAACGTGCGGCTGGCGCTCGACAGCGTGTTTCCGTCGATGCCCAAGGCCGAGAAGGCGCAGAAGGCCGCGCATTACATCAAGATGGTGGGCCTGTCGCACGCCGTCAGCCGCCGCCCGGCGGAACTGTCAGGCGGGATGCGGCAGCGGGTGAACGTGGCGCGTGCGCTGGCGATGAACCCCGAAGTGCTGCTGCTGGACGAACCGCTCTCGGCTTTGGACGCCCTGACCCGCGCCAACCTCGCCGACGAGATCGAGGCGATCTGGCAGCAGGAAAAACAGACATGCGTCCTGATCACCAACGATGTGGACGAGGCGATCCTGCTGGCAGACCGGATCATCGCGCTAAACCCCGACGGCACCTTGGGTGAGGAGTTCAAGGTCGACATCCCGCGTCCGCGCGACCGGGGCGAGATGAACCACCACGACGGCTTCAAGGCGCTGCGCCTTGCCGTCACCAACTACCTGATGGACGTGGGCATCGAGGCGAAGACCGAAGGCACCCGGATCCTGCCGAACGTCACGCCGATCCACTCGGTCCCGGCGGCGGTCAAGGAAGCGGCGGCTTCGGGCATCGAGGAGCGTTACCTGGACTTCTCGCAGCTTCACAAGATCTACCCCACGCCCAAGGGCCCGCTGACCGTGGTCGAGGACTTCAACCTGAAGCTCAACAAGGGTGAGTTCGTCTCGCTCATCGGGCACTCGGGCTGCGGCAAGTCGACGGTGCTGACCATGGCGGCCGGTCTCAACTCCATCTCGAAGGGGGTCATCAAGCTGGACGGTTACGAGGTGCGCGGCGCCGATCCGGAACGCGCCGTGGTCTTCCAGTCGCCCAACCTCTTTCCCTGGCTGACCGCACGCGAGAACTGCGCCATCGGCGTCGACAAGGTCTATCCCAAGGCGTCGCAGGCCGAACGGCAGGACGTGGTGGAATACTACCTCGAACGCGTGGGGCTGGGCGACGCCATGGACCGCTCCACCGCCGACATGTCGAACGGCATGAAGCAGCGGGTCGGCATCGCGCGGGCCTTTGCCCTCTCGCCCAAGCTGCTGCTGCTGGATGAGCCCTTCGGGATGCTCGACAGTCTCACCCGCTGGGAACTTCAGGAAGTGCTGATGGAGGTCTGGGACCGCACGAAGGTCACCGCCGTCTGCGTCACGCACGACGTGGACGAGGCGATCCTCCTGGCCGACCGCGTGGTCATGATGACCAACGGGCCGCAGGCAACCATCGGCAAGATCGTCGATGTGGACCTGCCCCGGCCGCGCACCCGCAAGGCGCTGCTGGAGCACCCGGACTACTACCTCTACCGCGAGCAGGTGCTGAATTTCCTCGAGGAATACGAGCACGGCAAGCAGGGCAAGTCCGAAGCGAAATCCGAGGAAAAGCCGGAAAAGAACCGGGAGGCCGCCTGAAAGGGCCGCCCGCCCCGGGCCGGACGTGACGGCCCGGGGAGATCCTGAACCGACAGAACAGCACGGCCCCGAGCGGGCCGGAACCGGAAAGGAGCCGGTCACATGGATACCATCGTGGAAGCAGACGTCAAACCGTTCATACAGGTCACCGAGGTCTGGGTGCCGAAGGACGGCACCCTCGAACTGGCGGCGGGCAGCTACGGCGACCTCGCGGCCTTCGAGGAGGCCTCCAGCCGGACCAGCTTTGCCGAGGGCGAAGGCCTGCCCGGCAAGGCATGGGCCGAGAAACGCCCGGTCGTGCTGAAAGGCTTTGACGGGTCGTATTTCAAGCGCATCGAACCCGCGACCGAGGCAGGCCTGACCACCGCCGTGGCGATCCCGGTGTTCGCCGGGACAGAGCTGAAGGCCGTTCTGGTCGTGCTGTGCGGGGACGACGAGAACCGGACCGGCGCCATCGAGATCTGGGCAGAGCAGGACGGCCTGCTGATGCTCGACGACGGCTACTACGGCGCCGCCAAGCACTTCGAGTGGGTGTCGCAGCACACGCATTTCCCCAAGGGCCAGGGCCTGCCGGGCGGGGTGTGGTCGGCACAGGCGCCGATGCTGTTGCGCGACCTGGGGTCGGGCTACCGCTTCATCCGTGCAGACAGCGCCGGCAAGGCGGGCCTGACCACGGGCCTCGGACTGCCGATCTCGGTTCCCGGCGGTGTGACCTACGTGCTGACCCTGCTGTCCGCCCGCGGCACGCCCATCGCCCACCGATTCGAGATGTGGGACGCCCGCGCCGAACGTGTGGGGGCCGAACCCTCCGCGGTTCTGGCGGACGGCATCTGCGCCCGGGAAGGCGCGCTCTGGACCGGCGAGGCCGAGCCCGAGAAGCGGGTCAAGGCGTGGCACGGCCTGATCGGGCGTGCACTGGGGACCGGCGTGCCGGTCGTCGAAAGCGGCACCCCCGCCCTGACTGCGGGCTATGACACCATGGTTGCCCTGCCGATCCACAAGGACGGCAAGGTCAGCCACGTCGTCGCCTGGTACGTGTAAGAGAGGTAAGCGAGATGACACGGAAACTGGTCGTCATCGGGGCCGGCATGGCCTCGGGCCGGGCGCTGGAGCACCTGCTGGACGCAGCCCCCGGCGCATTCGAGATCACGCTGTTCAACGCCGAACCGCGTGGCAACTACAACCGCATCATGCTGTCGCCCGTTCTGTCGGGCGAGAAGAGCTTCGAGGAAATCGTCACCCATGACGACGACTGGTACGCCACCAACAAGGTGCGCTGCCGGTTCGGCGAGAAGGTCCTGAAGGTGGACCGCGCCCGCAAGGTCGTCGTCGGCGAGAAGGGCGAAGTGCCCTATGACACGCTGATCTTCGGCACCGGGTCCTCGCCGTTCATCATCCCCTTGCCCGGGCACGACCTGCCCGGCGTGGTCGCCTACCGCGATCTCGAAGACACCAACGCAATGATCGAGGCTTCCGCCAGACCCGGCGCAAAGGCCGTGGTCATCGGTGGCGGTCTGCTGGGGCTTGAAGCGGCGGCGGGCCTGCGCCTGCGCGGGATGGAGGTGACAGTCCTGCACATCGCCTCCCACCTGATGGAACGTCAGCTCGACGCCTCTGCCGGCTACCTGCTGAAAAAGGACCTGGAAAAGCGTGGCATCAACGTGATCCTCGAAGCCTCCACGCAAGAGATCGAGGGCGACGGCAAGGTGGAGCGGGTGAACCTCGCCGATGGCACCGTGCTGGAGGCCGATATCGTCGTCATGGCGGTGGGCATCCGCCCGGCGGTGACGCTGGCCAAGGACTCCGGCCTCGACTGCGGACGGGCGATCAAGGTCGACGCGCAGATGCGCACCTCCGACCCGGACGTCTACGCCGTGGGCGAATGCGTGGAGTTCGAAGGCAACCTCTTCGGCCTCGTCGCCCCACTTTACGACCAGGCGAAGGTGCTGGCCGCAACGCTGACCGGCAACGACGCCACCTTCGCCATGAAGGAGCTGTCCACCAAGCTCAAGGTGACCGGCTGCGACCTCTTCAGCGCGGGCGACTTCGCCGAGGGCGAGGGCCGCGAAGACATCGTCTACCGCGACCCGGCCCGGGGCATCTACAAGCGTCTGGTGATCGAGGCCGACCGCCTGATCGGCGCGGTGATGTACGGCGACACGGGCGACGCAAACTGGTTCTTCGGCCTGATCAAGGACGGCACCGACGTGTCGGACATGCGCGACACGTTGATCTTCGGCCCGGCCTACCAGGGAGGCGGCTCCTCGGACCCTCTCTCAGCCGTTGCAGCCTTGCCGCTTGATGCGGAAATCTGTGGCTGCAACGGCGTTTGCAAGGGCACCATCGTCGACGCCATCGAAGGCGGCGCAACCGATCTGGGCGCCCTGCGCGCGGTGACGAAGGCGTCGGCCTCCTGCGGGACATGCACCGGACTGGTGGAACAACTGCTGGAAGTCTCGCTGGGCGACGCCTTCGAGAAGCCCGCTGCGCAGCCGATCTGCACCTGCTGCGACCTCAGCCACGAGGACGTGCGGCGGCTTATCAAGAGCCAGGAACTGAAATCGCAGGAAGCGGTCTGGCAGGAGCTGGGCTGGAAGACGGTCAACGGCTGCCACGTGTGCCGTCCGGCGGTGAACTTCTACCTGCTGGCGGACTGGCCGCTGGACTACCGCGACGATCCGCAGTCGCGCTTCGTCAACGAGCGCAACCACGCCAACATCCAGAAGGACGGCACCTATTCCGTCATGCCGCGGATGTGGGGCGGGATGACCACGCCGGAAGAACTGATCGCCATCGCCGAGGCCGCCAAGAAATACGACGCGGTGGTCAAGGTCACGGGCGGCCAGCGGATCGACTTGCTGGGCGTCAAGAAGGAGGACCTGCCCGCGATCTGGGCCGATCTGAACGGCGCCGGCATGGTCTCGGGTCACGCCTACACGAAGGGCCTCAGGACGGTGAAGACCTGCGTCGGCTCGGACTGGTGCCGGTTCGGCACGCAGGATTCCACCGGGCTGGGCATCAAGCTGGAAAAGCGGCTCTGGGGGTCGTGGACGCCGCACAAGGTCAAGCTGGGTGTCTCCGGCTGCCCGCGCAACTGCGCGGAGGCGACCTGCAAGGACGTGGGCATCATCTGCGTGGACAGCGGCTACCAGGTCGGCGTCGCGGGTGCGGCCGGCATGGACGTGAAAGAGACCGAACGCCTGGTCGACGTGACCTCCGAAGAGGCGGCGATCGAGTGGACCGTGGCCTTCGTCCAGCTTTACCGGGAAAACGCCAAGTACCTCGACCGGCCCTACAAGTGGGTCGCGAAGGTCGGGCTGGACTGGGTGAAGGAGGTTCTCTCTGACGCGGCGGAGCGCAAGGCGCTGGTCGAGCGCTTCGATCTATCCCAGTCGGTCTACCAGACCGATCCCTGGGCGGAACGCGCGGACCCGGAGGCGGCCCGGACCTTCCAGCCGCTGGCGGACCTGTCGCTGAAGGCGGCGGAATGACGGGCGCGCTCCGGCCTGCTGGCCGGGGCGCCGGACAGGGATGACCCGGCATGGCCGGGCGTGATGTGCCCGAGGGCACGCAGATCGAAAGGGGTCTGAACATGAGCTGGATCGATATCGGAGCGCTCGCGGACGTGCCGGTGCGCGGCGCGCGGCTGGTCAGGACATCGGAGGGCTGCATCGCGGTCTTCCGCACCGACGAAACGACCGTCTTCGCGACGGCGGATGCCTGCCCGCACAAGGGCGGCCCGCTGTCGGAGGGCATCGTGCACGGCCAGAAAGTGACCTGCCCGCTGCACAACCGGGTCTTCGACCTGAACACAGGTGCGGCACAGGGCGCCGACAGCGAGCAGGTGGCAACCTACCCGCTGCGCGTCGAGGACGGCCGCATCCTGATGGACACCACCGCCCTCGCCCGGAGGACTGCCGCATGACGGCTGCCGCGCCTTTCCCGGAGGCCGAAGGCGTTGCCGCGGGTCAGGTGCGGTCCACCTGTCCCTATTGCGGTGTGGGCTGCGGCGTCCTGCTGTCGCCGGACGGCGCGGGCGGCGTCACGGTCAAGGGCGACCCGGACCACCCCGCCAACCTGGGGCGCCTGTGCTCAAAGGGATCGGCACTGGGCGAGACCGTGGGCCTCGGCCACCGGCTGATGAGGCCCCGGGTGAACGGTGCCGATGCCGGATGGGACGAGGCGCTGCAACTCGTCGCCGACAGGTTCCGCGAGACGGTTGAGACGCACGGCCCCGACAGCGTGGCTTTCTATGTCTCCGGCCAGTTGCTGTCCGAGGACTATTACGTCGCCAACAAGCTGATGAAAGGGTTCATCGGCTCGGCGAATATCGACACGAATTCAAGGCTCTGCATGGCGTCGACCGTGGCCGGGCACAAGCGCGCCTTCGGCACCGACACGGTCCCTCAGACCTACGAAGATATCGAGGAGGCCGACCTCGTCGTGCTGGTCGGCTCCAACCTCGCGTGGTGTCACCCGGTGCTTTACCAGCGTCTGATCGCGGCGCGGAAGGCCAAGGGCACCCGGCTGATCGTCATCGACCCGCGCCGCACGGCAAGCTGCGACGGCGCCGACCTGCACCTAAAGCTCGTCCCGGGCAGCGACGTGGCGCTGTTCAACCACCTCTTCGCCGCGCTCTACGAAAACGGGATGCTGGACGCGGCCTACCTGCCCAACACGTCGGGCTTCAACGCCACCCTTGCCTCTGCCGCGTCGGACGACGTGTCAGTGACCGGGCTGGACCCACGTGACATCGACCGCTTCTGCCGCATGTGGATGGGGACCGAGAAGGTCGTCACCATCTTCAGCCAGGGCGTGAACCAGTCGTCGTCGGGCACCGACAAGGTCAACGCCATCCTCAACTGCCACCTGGCCACCGGGCGGATCGGCAAACCGGGCTGCGGTCCCCTGTCGGTGACGGGCCAGCCCAACGCCATGGGCGGCCGCGAGGTCGGCGGGCTTGCCAACATGCTGGCCTGCCATCTCGACCTGGAAAACTGCGACCACCGCGCCGCCGTTCGCGATTTCTGGGAGGCGCCGCAAGCGCCCGACACGCCCGGCCTGAAGGCCGTCGACATGTTCCGCGCCGTGGGCGACGGACGGATCAAGGCACTGTGGATCATCCATACCAACCCCGCCGTCTCCATGCCGGACGCCGACCGGGTCCGCGACGCCATCCGCGATTGCCCCTTCACCGTGGTCAGCGACATCACCGCCGAGACGGATACCGCGCGGCTCGCCGACGTGATCCTGCCCGCCACCGGCTGGGCAGAGAAGGACGGCACCGTCACCAATTCCGATCGCACGATCTCTCGTCAGCGGGCGGTTCTGCCTGCCCCGGGCGAGGCGCGCCCGGACTGGGCCATCCTTGCGGAGGTCGGGCAGCGGATGGGCTGGCATGCCGCGTTCGACTATGACAGCCCGCTCGAGATCTTCCGCGAATACGCCACGCTCTCCGGGATCGCGGGCAGGTTCGGCAAGGACTTCGACATCTCCGGCCTGTCCCAGATGGACGCAGAGGGCTATGACCAGATGACCCCGGTGCGCTGGCCGGTCACTGCCAGCCGCGAGGGCGGACGCTTCTTTGCAGATGGCCGGTTCTTCCACGCCGATGGCCGCGCGCGGCTGGTGCCCGTCACATGGCGCGCCCCCGCCGCACGCACCGAACCGCGCTATCCCTTCCGGCTGAACACCGGGCGCGTGCGGGACCAGTGGCACACCATGACGCGCACGGCGCTCTCGCCCCGCCTCGCCGCCCACCTTGCGGAGCCGTTCCTTGAAATCCATCCCGACGACGCGGGAGACCTTGGTCTCGGCGCCGCCGATCTGGTGGAGGTCCAGAGCCCGCACGGCCGGGCCATTCTGCGCGCCCGGATCACCGACGCGGTCCTTCCCGGCCAGGTCTTCGCCCCGATGCACTGGACCGGTGAAACGGCGCCGGCAGCACGCATCGACGCGGTGGTCGCCCCGGTCGTGGACCCGGTCTCCGGCCAGCCGGAAAGCAAGGCATCGGTGGTGAAGGTCACGCGGATGAAGGCCGCCTGGTATGCTTTCGCCGTCTCCACCCGGCCCTTCAGCCCCACATCGGCCTACTGGGCGCGGTCCGTCACGCGGGCCGGGCACCGGGCGGAACTGGCAGGCCACACCGCGCCCGACGACTGGGAGGCCGAGGCGCGCCGCCTCTTCGGTCTACCCGATGCCGAGGTCGCCGTCATGGCCGATCCGGGCCGCGGCACCGCGCGGCTGGCCTTCCGCGAAGGCGGCCGGCTGGTGGCGGCGATCTTCGTCTCGCCGGAGCCGGTCGCCGTGATGCGCGACTACGTGGCCACGTTGCCCGAGGTGCCCGACCTGAGCCTGCTCAGCGGGCGCGCCCCGGCGGACCGACCCGACCCCGGGCCGATCCTTTGTTCCTGCTTCGACGTGGGCGTGAACACGATCCTGCGCGGGATCGAGGAACAGGGCCTGATGAGCGTCGACGCCATCGGCGCGGCCTTGCAGGCGGGCACGAACTGTGGCTCCTGTCGTCCGGAACTGGCCGCCCTCCTGGCGGCCGCAAGGTCGAAGGAAGCTGCCGAGTGAGCTTGTCCGAACACGTCAGGACATTGGGGCGCGGCCCCGGACGGTCCCGGTCCCTGACCGAGGACGAGGCGTTCGACGCCATGTCCCTGATGCTGCAGGGCGCGGAACCGCAGGCCGTGGGCGCCTGCCTGATGCTGATGCGGATGAAGGGCGAGACGGCGGAGGAGATCGCAGGCTTTGCCCGCGCCGCGCAGGAGGCGCTGCCGCCCCTGCCCCAAACCGATCTCGACTGGCCGTCCTACGCCGCGGGCCGGACACGGGGGCTGCCGTGGTTCCTGCTGTCGGCGAAACTTCTGGCCGCCTCGGACCGCCGGGTGATGCTGCATGGCTGGAACGGCGCCGACGGCGCGGTGCGCGACGGGCTGGGGACGCTCGGGATCGCCGTGGCCCGCACACCGCAGGAGGCCGCCGCTGCACTGGATGCCAACGGCATCGTCTACCTGCCGCTCGAGGATCTGCACCCTGCCCTTTTCGCGCTGCTCGACCTGCGCCGCGTGTTCGGGTTGCGGTCCTGCGTGAACACGGTCTGCCGGATGCTCAACCCGGGCCGGGCCGGTGCCAGCGTTCAGGGTGTCTTCCATCCGCCCTATCGCCTGCTCCAGCAGGACGCGGCGGCCCTCATGGGCTGCCGGCAGATGACGGTGATCAAGGGCGGTGGCGGAGAATTCGAGCGTCACCCCGGCAAGGTCATCGAAGGCTTCGGCCTGCGCGATGGCCACCGCTGGGAGGAAGACCTACCCGCGCTGGTCGACGACAGCCGCCGCCTCGCGGATCTGGACCTTCCAGCAAGCGCACTTCTGGATCTTTGGGACAACGACGAGGGGCCCGATTTCGCGCGGCAGATGGTGCTGGGCACCGCCGCGCTGGCGCTCCGGACACTGGGTGTCGATGACGCGGTCGATGCGCTCTGGTCCGACCGCCACACCCGCCCCGCTACGCCCCGCGGGACGGCTTAAGCCACACGCAATTAAGGCAGGGACGACCTAACCTTAGGCGGTAGGCAAAGCGTTCTGGCGTGGAAATGCTACTCGGGCTTGCCGTGGCACCGTGGAGCATAGATGAACGAGACAAAGACCGACGATGGCCAGAACCCGGCGCGCAATCTCGGCCAGGTGGACGACTAATTCTACCTGATCGGCGTGGGCGCGTCCGCCGGTGGCCTCGACGCCATCAAGCAGGTGATTTCGCAGGTCCCGGAAAACTTTCCGCACAGCTTCGTCATTGTCCAGCACATATCGCCGGACTACAAGTCGCTCATGACCGAGATACTCGGGCGCACAACGGTGCTGCCCGTGCGCAAGATCACCGACAACCTGCCGGTCGAACGCGGCTGCATCTACCTGATCCCGCCAAGGTCCAACATCGTCATCCAGGGCACTCGGGGTGACAGCAGCCCCCGGCTCGACGACGGGATCGAGGAATCGCAGGGCAACAAGGGCCTGCGATTCTCGCTGGTCGAACCGTCGCCCCGCCCGGCGCTGAACCTGCCCATCGACATTTTCTTTACCTCGCTGGCAGAGGCGGTGCGCGGGCGCGGCATCGCCATCGTGCTGTCGGGCACGGGGTCCGACGGCAGCCGGGGGATCCGCGCGGTCAAGGACAACGACGGCTTCGTCCTCGTGCAGGAACCGAAGACCGCCGGGTTCGACGGCATGTCCCGCACCGCAATCGCCACCGGGCTGGTCGACATGGTGCTGTCGCCCGACGACATGATCGAGGAGATGTCGCGCTACATCGAGATGCGCGACAAGGGGATCATCAAAGTCGGAGAGATGTTCTCGAAGGACACGGCGACCTACCACAAGATTGTCAAGCTGGTCAGCGATCAGGCCGAGATCGACTTCTCCCGCTACAAGGAGCCGACCCTGAAACGCCGCATTGCCCGGCGGTTGGCGCTGAAGGGACACGAAAGCCCGGAGGCCTACCTGGCAGAACTCAGGGACGACACCGCCAAGGTGAATGTCCTGTCGCGGGAATTCCTTGTCGGGGTCACCAACTTCTTCCGCGACCTGCCGGTCTGGCACGCCTGCCGGGAGAAGATCCTCGAAGACCTGTTCGCCAGCGGCAACACTGAGCAGCCGCTTCGGATCTGGTCCGTCGGGTGTTCGACCGGCGAAGAGGCCTATTCCGCCGCGATGATGCTGGAAGACTACCGGACGACCAACGGCATCGCGCGCGATTTCCGGGTCTACGCCACGGACGTGAACGAAGCGGCCATCGCCGCGGCGAAACAGGGCGTCTACTCCGAACAGATCCGCGAGGAGATACCCGACGACCTCGTGCAGAAGGGCTACGTCGAATTCCAGTCCGGCGTGTTCCGCATCGTGCCCTCCATCCGCAACCGCGTCGTCTTTGCGGTGCACAAAGTGGTCGAGGACCCGCCCTACACCCAGACCGACCTCATCATCTGCCGCAACCTGCTGATCTACCTCAGCCCGGACGTGCAGGCGAAGGTCAGCCGCGCGCTGCTGACGGAGATGTTCGAAACCCTGCTGCGCATTGCCTTGGACGCAGGCGCGACGTCAAAGCCGGCGAAGATCCGGCTGTCCGAGGCGAAGGCCCCCGATGGCGGCGGGGCCGTTGCGATCCAGATGCGCTGCCCCGCCCACGATGTCATGCCCGAAAGCGTCGGGGCATCCGGACGGGCCAGCGGCGCCTCTGCCAGAACCTCCGCCACCGACTTCGGGCTGGAGTTCTGCAAGCGCGTGGCTGCCTGCACGGCGGGGTGCTGTCGGTCAGCTACCCGGGCCCGGCGGATATGGTTGTGACGGTTTCGCTGAACGCGGATCAGGCTTTCTGAACCGCGGTGGGCAGGACGCGCGACAGCATTAAGGAGGTGTTTTGAGAGATGTCCAATGCATTCGGATCCGTGCGCCTCTTGGTCGTGGATGACTTTCCCGAGGATCGCGAACTGATCGCCGATCTCGCCCGGACCATCGGCATCGAAACCGTGCTGGAGGCGGACGGGTCAGAGGGCGCACTCGAGGAGATCCGCAAGGCCGCGGTCGACTGCGTGATGGTCGATCACCGGCTGGACGGCGAGGACGGCCTCGACCTCGTGGACGAGATCCACAAGCACTGGCCCACCCTGCCGATCATCGTTCTGTCTGGACAGGGCAACAAAAAGGTCGCGGCGGCGGCGCTCAGGAGCGGTGCTCTGCGCCACATGCCAAAGCGCGGCATGGATGCGGGTGCCCTGAAATCCGCCGTCGACAACGCGATGCGGTGGGCACGACACTTCAAAGCGCACCCGTCGTCCTGACACCTCGGGTCAGGCAGGATGCGGCGCGCACACCGGACAGGGACTTGGGACAGGGCGGGAACATGACGACAGGCCGGACCGACGCGGGCGAAGATGCCCCTGCCGCCAGCGCCGTCGATCCGGGGAAGAACGCGCCGTTCTTCCTGATCGCCGTTGGCGCCTCGGATAGGCAGACCGACACCCTCATCCGCCTGCTCGACTCCGCGCCCGTCGGTTTCGGCCACAGCTTCGTCATCGCGACGAGTGATGACGGACCCGACGCGGCCAAGCTGCCGGATACGCTGGGCGCTAACTGCAAGCTGCCTGTCCTGCCGATCGAGACCGGGATGATAGTGGAAAGCGGTCGCGTCTTCGTCTGTCCGCGCGGTAAAGCGGTGCGCGTCGTGACGGACACCGCCCGTGCGGGCGGCCGCCCGGATTTCCGGTTCGAGCTTCGGGACGGTCAGGAGACGACAGACCCGAACAGTCCGCTCGATACCCTTCTCAGCAGCGTCGCCACCACCTTTGGCGAATTCGCCGTGGGCATCCTGCTGTCCGGTATAGGCACTGACGGCGGCCTCGGCCTGCGCGAGATCAAGCGCGGCGATGGCTTCGTCATGCTGGAGGAAGACAGCGGCACAACAGAATTCACCCCGAAGACGTCGATGCTGAGCGGCCTCATCGACCGGATCGGCCGGCTTGAGAAGATGGTCCACGCACTGGCGCAGGTCATCGCCCTCCGCGGCACCTTCGTCGACGAGGCCAGCGTCCTGCTGCACCCTTACCGCGAGTCGTTCGAGACGCTCCTGCAGTTCGCGACGGGCACCTCGCAGATCGACTTCAAGCGGTTCAAGCGGCCCGCCCTCCATCGGCGCATCCTGCGACGCATGGCGCTGTGCAAGTGCGAGACCCTGCCCGAGTACATCACCTACATCTCTCGCAGCTGGGAAGAGGTCGCCATTCTCCAGAACGAGTTCCTTGTGGCGTCACCAGTTTCTTTCGCGATCCCGACGCATGGGAGGCGCTGGAGGAGGTCGTCCTGCCGCAGCTTTTCCGCGACGGTGCCAGCGCCGGGCGCCAGGTGAAGACCTGGTGCGCGGCCTGTTCGACCGGTGAGGAGGCCTACAGCCTCGCCCTTGCCTGTCACGACTTCCGGATGCGCCACGGCCTGGAACGCGATTTCCGCATCTATGCGACCGACCTCAAGGCCGCCTCGCCGGAAGAGGCCAAGCGCGGCATCTATCCGAACGCGGCGCTGTCCGAGATCCCGCCGCGCTACAGGCGCCCCGAACTCCTGATCGCCAAGGGCAGCACCTTCGAGATCGACCCGCTCCTGCGGCGGCAGGTGGTGTTCTCGCGCCATGACATGGTCAAGGATCAGCCCTTCCCGCAATGTGACCTGATCGTCTGCCGCAACGCGCTGATCTACTACAACCAGGAGACCCAGAAACTGCTGCTCGACCGGTTCTCCGGCGCCCTTCGTCCCGGCGGCGTGCTGTTCCTCGGTGCGCCCGAAGTGAGCACGGCTCATGGTTCTGCCTTCCGACCCATGCGCGGGACCAGCCGTTTCCTTGAGAACACGCGCGAGGAACGGGTGGACGAAACCGAAAGTGCAGCCCTGTTGCCCCACTCGGTGCGGGAAAAGCCGATGCAGGGGCCGCGGCTGTCCCTGACGCGTCAGGACGGTGTCGCGTCGCTGGTCATGGTCGAGATGCCTGACATCCTGCGCCACCTCGGTGCGGCGGTGTTTGTCCTGAACGAAGAGGGCGAGATCCAGCGGACCTTCGGCGATTACGAGCGGTTCATCGAGATGCCCCGCTCCCGCACGTTCACGTCGAACCTGCTCGACCTGCTGCCCGATCCGCTTTCGGTCAACGTGGCGCTTCTGATGCGCAAGGCCGCGGCGGCGGGAAAGGCCAGGATGCCGGCCATGGACCCGGGCGGACACCCGCCCTCGCGGCAGGTCGAAGGCTTGTGCCATATCACCAGTTCTTCCGACGATCAGACAACCTACATCCTCACGCTCAACGTCCTCCCCGATCCCGCACATTCGCTCTCCGGCCTGGACGCGGATGCTTCTACGGGCGGTCACGACACCATGGACGATGTGCTCCTGAAGGCAGAGATCGCGTCGCTGCACGACAAGCTGGCCGAGACGGTCCAGGATCTTCAGGACATCTACGCCGAACGGCAGGTGATGAAGGCCCGGCTGCTGGTGGCCGAGACCGAGCTGGCCGAGCGCCACGAGGAGATCGGCAACCTGACGGAAGAGTTGCAGGTCGCGCGGTCCGGGTCGGACGGACCCGCCAACTATGCCGGCTTCCTGTTCGGAGAGGTCGCCGACGTGCTGACGCAGCTTGACCTCGGCATGGCCCTCGTGGATCGCCAGTTGCGCCTGTCGCAATTCAACGGCGCCTTTGCGGAACTGCTGTCCCTGGACGAAAAGGATATCGGGCGGCAGATGGACGAGGTGATCCTCCATGTTCCGCAGGCGGACCGGCTGGCCTTCAACGCTGCGCTGCTGCAATCCGCGCTTCACGACAAACCCGCCGCTTTCGTTTTCGAGGGGCGGGACGGTGTGCGGTACAGGATGAATGGGCGGCCCCTGTCGGACCGGACCACGATGGGCGACGGCGTCGTCCTGCTGGTGGGCCCGATCCTTTCCTAGGGTCTAACGCGAGCCCCGATCAGCCAAGCACCGGAAGCTCTGCGCAGCCGGTCCAGAACGTGCGAAAACTGCCGACCATATCCACGTATTCGTCGAAATTGCGCGGCTTGCGGATGTAGGCGTTCGCCCCGGCGGTGTAGCTTTCGATCGCGTCGCTCTGGTTCGAGGAACTCGACAGGATGACCACGGGGATACGGCGCAGACGGGAATCGTGGCGCATGGTCTTCAGCAGGTCGAAGCCGGACAATCCGGGCAGGCGAAGATCGAGTATGATGAGCACCCTGTCCTCGCGCGAGATTTCGGCCCTGTCGCGTAAACGGTCCAGAGCATGCTCCGCCTCGGGACCGGTGGTGCAGCGTTCGATGTCCAGCCCGGGGGCGCCGTCTTCCTCGAAGGCGAACTTCAGCGCCTCGAAGTCGTCGTCGTTGTCCTCGATCACGATCACATTCGGTGTTTGTTTCATGATCTCCCCGCGTTCGTCCCGGCAGACGCGACGGTGCCATCGGCCTGCACCTTGTCCGACAGGGGCAGAGTGAAGGTGAACGTCGTGCCCCGGCCGACCGTGCTGTCAAAGTCTATCTCGCCGCCGTATCCTTCCACATTGCGCTTGACGAAGGTCAGCCCAACACCCGACCCGGGGCCATGGTCCCTGCCCGTCTTGATCCGTCTGAAGGCGGTCCAGATGGCTTTACGGTCATCCTCTGCCACGCCGATGCCATTGTCCGCGACGTAGAAACGGCCGTGGCTGTCGCCGGACACCGGGCCGAGAAAACCTACGCGCACTTCGGGTCGGTCGGAATCGTTGTACTTCAACCCGTTCGCGATGAGGTTCATGAACAGGCTGCGGAGACGGCCGAAATCCACGCTTACCGGCGGCAGCCCGTTATCAAGCACGATGGCGCCCTGCCGGTTCGTGTCTGCCGAAATGAGGTCGTGCTCGATCTGCTTCACCACGGCGGCGGGATCGTTGACCACGTCATGCTGATCTGAGGACCGGCCAAGCCGCGCAAACTCCAGAAGCGAATCCATCAGCATCTGCTCGCGTTCGCACATCTCGACAATGCGCAGCACCCGCGCCCGCGCCGTTTCCGGCAGCTCTTCCTTGCGCAGCAGGAAGCCGGCATTGATCGCGATGCCCCGCAACGGCTCCCGAAGGTCGTGGGACGCGATGTCGGCGAAGTTGTCCAACTCGACGTTCGACCGCTTCAGATCTGCGATCAGGCGGTCGCGCTCCGCGTTGAACTCCGCCTCCCGCCGGTGCTGCTCGGTCACGTCGCGGCGCAGGATCACCTGGCGGCCATCGTCCAGCCGGTACAAGGCCCGGCGGATAACAGAGCCATCCGTGAAAGTCACATCGCGGATGTCGGGTTCGCCGGCGGCAATCGCATCGGGCGGCGTCACCACATCCTCATGCGTGATGAAGGGCGTGATGCGCCGGGTGATGTCATCCAGCATGTCGCCGGTCGATACGGTCTGACCGAAATGCCTGAACAGCTCCTCGAAGGCCGAATTGAAGAAGACGAATCGACCGGCGGGATCGACGATCCCGAGGTGCAATCCGATCGTGTCGAACATCCTGCTGAGCCTTTGCTGCTCGGCGCGTTCACGTGATCGGTACAACTGCGCAATTGCAAAGCTGGCGATCACGAAGATTGCGGCAGACATCAGCAGCTGGAGACGAAGCCTGAGGAAGGCGGACCTCTGCTCCTTGAACTCGCGATCGATCTGTTCGCTGAACGCAAAGACGTCCCGTGCGGCGGCATCGTCCGGCACGCGCAGGTGGGCATCCAGTTCCCGTTCAGTCAGCCCCCCCCCGACAGCGCGCGGGCGCGTTCCAGCATGGCGGTGTATGTGTCGAGCGTCGCGTGCAGCTCTCTCAGGCTGGCATCCAGCCCGTTGTCGGCGATCAGGGTCTCCAGCTCTTCCAACGCCGCCAACGCACGCACCATATCTTCCTGCGCGGCCGTGAAATAACGGGTTTCCTGTGGACGCAGCACGTAATTCTTGAAGTTATGGATAAAGCCGACTTAGCCGATCGCGCGTTCGAGCCGCAGCGTGGCGCTGACAACATCGCGGGCTCTCGACTCGATCATCGAGGCCTCCCGCCCGGCCCACAGGATGACGCTCAGCAAGGCGGTCAGTGCGATGACGGGCAGCAGATAGGTCTGGCGTCAGGATTTCACTTGTCTTGCTCCCTTGACCGCGCGGCCCCAGCCTACCAGCGTCGCCATACGTTGCCAGCAGCTTCCCGGTGTATGATTCCGAGCTGACCATGCGGTGTGCGGTTTCCGGCCTGAACCACAAGATATACGCAGGAAGCTTGCGGATTCATTAACATTTCATTAATGTTGGACGGTATGACTATCGCTCGCGGGGGTGAGATGCGCGGTCTGACGTTTGAAATCGAACGCGCCCGGAAGACAGGTTCCGAGGAGTTTCCCGTTTCACTCGCAATCTACCTGGAAACCGATGGCACGATCCGTTGGGTTGGCCCGGATGTACGGGACCATCTCGGCATGGATTCGGCCGCCGATCCTGCCGGAGAATCTTTCCTGTCCTGGTGGGCGGAACCGGATGCGCGTGGCGTGGCCGACGCGCTCAACAGGGTGCGCAGGGACGGCAAGGCCACATTCGAGGCCATGATGAACCCCGACATCGTGTCCGGACGTACCTGGAGCGTTCAGCTTGGCGCCATGCATGCCGACAGCGGCACCGCGAGCATTCTGGCCGTGCTGGTGGACATCACCCGGAAAGTCGAACGCATTGCCGAACTGGAAGACGAACTGAAGCGTGCGCAGGCCACCAACGCGCAGCTTGTCCGCCGGCTTGAAACCAAGCGCGAACGCATCCGCGTCCTCGAAAAGCGCAACAGCCAGAGCGACAAGCTGCAGACCATGGGAGCCTTTGTCGCCTCGGTGGTACACGATATGAACAACGTCCTTTCGGTGATGAAGTCGGCGCAGCGCATTGTCACACGCAAGCTGAAGGACAGCGTGGAAGCCGACCTCTTCACCGAAGTGGACGCCTCCATCGATCGCGGCCAGTCGCTCCTGCGGCAGTTGCTCGATTTTTCCCGCACCGACGATCTGCATGCCGAGTTGTCGGACCCGGCGGCGATGCTGGACCGCGACAAGGGTCTGATCCAGCAACTGATCGGCCGCTCTGCCCTGCGCATGGACCTGCCGGAAGAGCGCTGGCAGATCTTCTGCGAACCGGGCCGCTTTGCTGCGGTGATCTTCAACATCGTCTCGAACGCGCATGACGCCATCACGGAAAGCGGACGGCCCGGCACGGTGACCGTAGCGCTGCGGAACGTCCCTCGTGCGGAATGCCCCGAGGGTGTCTTTGCCCGCGATTACGTCTGCCTGTCGATCATCGACACTGGCGCCGGCATGTCGCCCGAGGTCCTTAACCGAATGGGTGAACCGTTCTTCACCACCAAACCGAAGGGCAAGGGCACCGGCATCGGCATCCGGTCCGCGTATGACCTTGCGCGCCGCTGCGGCGGCAAGCTGGAGATCGACAGCACGCCCGGCGCGGGCACGGAAATCCGCATCTACATGGCCCGCGCCGAACTGCGGGGCGAAGTCATCGGCCCCGAGGGCGGCATCGAGGACCGGACGCTGCATGGCGATGCCCGCGTGCTGATCCTGGCCAACCCGGAGAACCTCGGGCCCGGTCTGCAGAACCTGCTGAACGGCCTTGGCTACGAAACTGCCTTGGCCAGCGACATCGTCGAGGCACGGGAACTGGTGAGCGACGAGCTGATTTACGACCTGCTCGTCGTCGATCTCGTTCACGTGGCGGATGTGGCGCCTTCGGTGCTGGAAACGCTCTGCGAGTATATTCCCGGTGCGAAATGCATCCGGATTTCCTCGGCCGCGTCGACGCCGGAAACACCGGTACATCTGAACAAGCCGATCTCCGAACACGGCCTGGCGACCACGATGCTAGACCAGCTTGACCGGCTGCCAGGGGCATCCCTGACCGAGCATTCACTGCGCCAATCGCAGCGGATACGCGAACGCCTGCCCTCCCCCGAGTTCCGCAAGGTTTTCGACATCTGGCATGAAAAGGCACGGCTCGGGCGCTATCTTCCCGACGGGTCGCTAGTAAACGACCTGCAGATTCAGATGCCCCAGAATGCCTGCCTCATATCCTGCGACCTCAATCCCGAGACCGGCAAACATCAATTCCGTTTCGTGTGGGCGGGCTCGGCCCTTGAGGCGCAGCTTGGCAGTGACGACGCCACCGGTGCCGTCATGACGGATGCGCATGAGCGGCTGATCGGCCCCATGGCCCAGATCTATCGGCGCTGCCAGCGCGGCACCGCGCACTACGCCAGCGCCCGCGTCCTGAACTTGTCGGATCAGCCGGTCAATGTCGAGCGCCTGCTCCTGCCTCTGGCCGAAGGTGGTGAACGTGTCACGCATCTGTTCGGTCTGCTGCATTTCCACGAAACCGCAGACTGAGACACCGGACGTGTGTTAACCGGCGGGCAGCATTTCTGCCTTTTCGGGAACCGACTTGCGGGCAAAAACGACAAAAGCCGCCTTGCGGCGGCTTTTACGTTACTGATCATCGAATATAGATTTGTTGGTTTTTGCTAGGTTTGGCGGTGACCTACTCTCCCACGTCTTGAGACGCAGTACCATTGGCGCGGTGGCACTTAACGGCCGGGTTCGGAATGGATCCGGGTGTTTTGCTCACGCTATGACCACCAAACCGAGTAAAAACCAACCACGATGTTTGTTTAACATCGTGACAATCAACCCGCATTTTGCGGCGTTTGTCCAAGTTACACTTTGGAAGTGTATGCTTGTTGTCCGTAACTTTGGGTAATGAACCTTGCTGTTACTGGATCAAATCAAGCCTATCGGGCCATTAGTACCGGTCAACTGAATGCATTGCTGCACTTACATCTCCGGCCTATCGACGTGGTGGTCTTCCACGGCCCTCAGGGATACCTTGTTTTGAGGGGGGCTTCCCGCTTAGATGCCTTCAGCGGTTATCCTTTCCGATCATAGCTACCCAGCACTGCCGTTGGCACGACAACTGGTCCACCAGTGGATCGTTCACCCCGGTCCTCTCGTACTAGGGGCAACTCCTCTCAAGTATCCTACACCCACGGCAGATAGGGACCGAACTGTCTCACGACGTTCTAAACCCAGCTCACGTACCTCTTTAAATGGCGAACAGCCATACCCTTGGGACCTGCTCCAGCCCCAGGATGAGATGAGCCGACATCGAGGTGCCAAACACTGCCGTCGATATGGACTCTTGGGCAGTATCAGCCTGTTATCCCCGGCGTACCTTTTATCCGTTGAGCGATGGCCCTCCCACTTGGGACCACCGGATCACTATGGCCGACTTTCGTCTCTGCTCGACTTGTCAGTCTTGCAGTCAGGCTGGCTTCTGCCATTGCACTCAACGAGCGATTTCCGACCGCTCTGAGCCAACCTTCGCGCGCCTCCGTTACGCTTTAGGAGGCGACCGCCCCAGTCAAACTACCCACCACGCAGGGTCCCGGACCCGGATAACGGGTCGCGGTTAGACATCAAGCAGAACAAGGGTGGTATCTCAAGGATGACTCCACCAGGACTGGCGTCCTGGTTTCAAAGTCTACCACCTATCCTGCACATGTTGTGCCTGATGCCAGTGCGAAGCTGTAGTGAAGGTGCACGGGGTCTTTCCGTCTAACCGCGGGAAGCCTGCATCTTGACAGGCAATTCAATTTCGCTGAGTCGATGTTGGAGACAGCGGGGAAGTCGTTACGCCATTCGTGCAGGTCGGAACTTACCCGACAAGGAATTTCGCTACCTTAGGACCGTTATAGTTACGGCCGCCGTTTACCTGGGCTTCAATTCAGAGCTTGCACCCCTCCTTTTAACCTTCAGGCACCGGGCAGGCGTCAGACCCTATACGTCGTCTTGCGACTTCGCAGAGCCCTGTGTTTTTAATAAACAGTCGCCACCCCCTGGTTTGTGCCCCCGGCACTCATGTACCGGGCCTCCTTCTCGCGAACTTACGGAGGTATTTTGCCGAGTTCCTTCAACATCGTTCTCTCAAGCGCCTTGGTATTCTCTACCAGTCCACCTGTGTCGGTTTAGGGTACGGTCTCATGAAGGGCTATTTCCAGGAACTGTCTTGGATACGCCCCAATCCGATAAGGGACGTACGCCGCCACAATCCGTCACATCCTTCTGGCCCAGGAATATTAACCTGGTTCCCATCGACTACGCCTTTCGGCCTCGCCTTAGGGGCCGGCTTACCCTGCTCAGATTAGCTTTAAGCAGGAACCCTTGGACTTTCGGCGAGAGTGTCTCTCACACTCTTTGTCGCTACTCATGTCATCATTCTCGCTAGTGATCTCTCCACCGGATCGCTCACGCGCCGGCTTCACAGAAAGCACTTTATCTTGTGCTACCGCCTATCGGCCACCTGGACACGAATGCCCGTGCAACCTCGAGTGCGGTAGTAAAGATAAGTGCTATATCACACTACGCTCCGCTACCATGCTCTCGCATCCTCAGCTTCGGCTCGTGGCTTGAGCCCCGTTACATCTTCGCCGCAGGACAACTTGATTAGACCAGTGAGCTGTTACGCTATCTTTAAAGGATGGCTGCTTCTAAGCCAACCTCCTGGTTGTTTTGGTCGTCCCACCTGCTTTCCCACTTAGCCACGAATTGGGGGCCTTAGCTGGAGGTCAGGGTTGTTTCCCTCTTCACTACGGACGTTAGCATCCGCAGTGTGTCTGCCATCTAGTACTCCCGGGTATTCGGAGTTTGGTTAGGATCAGTAAGCCTGTGGGGCCCCATTACCCATCCAGTGCTCTACCCCCCGGGGTATTCGGATGACGCTCTACCTAAATAGATTTCGCGGAGAACCAGCTATCTCCGAGTTTGATTGGCCTTTCACCCCTAGGCACAACTCATCCCG